>NZ_CP032869.1:6527444-6838275 GCF_003576455.2 Mucilaginibacter celer | reverse complement strand
CCACATATTTTAAATAATTGGTATCAAATTTTGTAGCATGCTCATTGATCTGCGCGGCTTCTTTAACCGAGGTATGATCTTTCCAAAGCACAAACATGGCGTTGGGATTAGTTTCAAAACCGGGAGTTAAAGCAAGCGGCGTTCCGGTAGTGTCAACCGCAACAGGGGTTGAGCCGGTGGTATCAACCGAAATGCCTTTTATATTTTTAGCGATGGCCTCGCCGCCGGCCTGCGCAATACAATCTTTAATGGTGGCTTTTAACCCGTCGATATAATCCTGCGGGTGCTGGCGGAACTGGTTTTCGGCAGGCACGCAATATTTGCCATCGCGCCAGCGAGGATAATTAAATACTGATGATGCTATTTCTTCGCCGTTGGCAGCGTTTACGATCACGGAGCGCACGGAATCAGAACCGTAATCGACACCGATCACTAATTGGTTATTGCTCATATAAAGATTTATAATTATTGTCGAAATAACACTTAATTATTGAAAAAGAAAAATTTTATTTTAAATTTTATTGGGGAAAATCGAGGTTTATGATTGAGTTGAATTAGGGATAGAGTAAAAAAGTTATTACATAGAGAAGAGCATGTTGGAATAGACAGCGCGAAGAGCGGATAAAGCGGTCGATAATTAGTGTTGTTTTAACAATTTAAACAAAGAAAAGGCAATCGATTTTTTGTCTAAACTCGAATTTGGGGGAATTAAGGAATTACCGGAATGCAAAGCAAATTCGAAAAATTCCAATAATTCCCCAAATTCGAGTTTGACTTGTCCTGCTATAGGTTGACACAAAAGTAGTCAGCAATGGATTATACATTAAGAAAAGCGCTTGCCATAGAAGAATATTTGGCGGGCGGCACAACATCAGCTAAATTAGGGCAGAAATACGGATTCGGAAACGCGAGCGTATCAAGATGGGTTGTGGAAGAAAAGAAAAAGAACAATAAAATAGCGCAAAGGGCAGCATCCCTTCAAGTGGCAAAAGAACGGGAGGGCATGCCAGAGGACATCAAGGCCTTACAGGAAGAGTTACGTAAAGCCCAATTGAAGATCCATCTACTGGAAGCAATGATTGATATATCGGATGAGCAGTATGGCACCGATATCAGAAAAAAAGCTGGCCCCAGGCAGTCATGAAAGTAGAACAAAGCCAGGGTTGTAGCTTATCCCTGTTATGTTCACTGTCTGGGTATTCGCGCCAAGCCTATTATAAGCGACGTTTATTGGAAGAGGAGGAACCCATCAAGGAGGAATTGCTGGTTCAGCAGGTTATCGGCTACAGGGATTTACAGCCCCGTATCGGAGGCCGTAAACTATTCTTCCTTATGACCCCTTTTATCAAGGCCCATAAATTAAAAATGGGTAGAGATCACTTTTTCAGGATGCTGGGCAAGTATGGCTTGTTGAACAAAAAGCGGCGTGGTAAACCACAAACTACTGATTCCAATCACTGGATGAAGAAATATCCCGACCTGATCAAAAACATGGTCCCTACGCGCTCAGAACAGTTATGGGTAAGTGATATCACTTACCTTGAACTCAGCAGTGAATTTGCTTATCTGAGCCTTGTAACGGATGCCTATAGCCGTAAGATCGTTGGTTTTCATGTTAGCGGGAACCTTACAGCCGAAGGCAGCATATTAGCATTGAAAATGGCTATTGAGGGGCGTCAGAATAAAGAAGAATTGATCCATCACTCAGATCGGGGAACGCAATATTGTTGCCACGATTATATAAAAACACTACAGGAGAACAACATAGATATTAGCATGACCCAAAGCGGGGATCCAAGAGACAATGCGATTGCTGAGCGGGTAAACGGGATCCTGAAAATGGAACTACTAAAGCCATCGTTCATAGATATTGAAGATGCAAGAACTGCTGTGACACAGGCAGTCAATATTTATAATTACTTACGCCCTCATAGCAGCATATCGATGTTAACACCTGCACTGGTACATACCAGAAAGTTTAAACTCAAACGCCTCTGGAGGAACAATTATAAGAGTAAACCTGCAAAAAGGGAGGAGACAGCCGGGTAGTTATCAACAACAAACGCCCGTTTTTAAAAAGAAAAAAAGAAGCAAAAAAAGAAAAACGTGTTAGGATGTGGATAACGCTACGCGTTACCCACATCCTAACACGACAAACAAACAATAATTATCTTTATTTTTATAAAATCACTGTCAACCTTTTTTAGGACAAGTCAGTTCAGATAAAATCAAAAAATCGGTGTAATCAAAAATCAATCGGTGTAATCCCAGAAATAAAATCAGCGAAATCAACGTAATCATCCTAATCAACGGTTCATATTTTTAGATAAATTTGACCTGATCATATCCACTCCATCCGGCATGACTAATAAACACATCTTCTTAATACTGTTTGCTTTACTCACCACCAGCCTCGCCTCAGCCCAAAGCATCAAAAACTTTAATAAAAACAACAAACAGATCACCAAATTCGATAACCTGGGCAATGCTGTAGACGCACATGATGGTGAGATCGCTTTGTTTAACGGCGTATACTACCTTTACGGTACCAGTTACGATTGCGGCTTTGAGTGGGGCAACAAAAAAGCACCATTTTGCGGGTTTAAAACCTATTCATCTACAGATCTGGAACATTGGACAGACCGTGGCTTTATGTTCGATGCCAACCCCCCCGTTTGGCAAACCCGCTGCGATGGCAAAACTTACGGATGCTTCCGTCCGCATGTTATCTACAATAAAAAAACAAAACGTTATGTATTGTGGATCAACGTTTATGATAACCGGGTAGGTTACCGGGTTTTTACCAGCAAAACCCCGGTTGGGCCGTTTACCGAAGTTAAAGAGCCAACCCTGGCCGTAAACAGCGATATGCCAGTGGCCGGCCTCAACAATGGCGATCATGACACTTTTGTTGATGACGATGGTACAGCCTATTTAGCCTACACCGATTGGCGCACCAAAGGCAGTATAGTAATTGAAAAATTAAGCGATGACTACCTTACAGGTACCGGGCAATACGTAAAATCTATAACCACCGGCGAAACTGAAGCTCCCGGACTATTTAAACGCAAAGGCAAATACTACCTTGTTTATTCTGATCCTAACTGCGGTTATTGCTCAGGCACCGGCGCTTCGTACCGGATGGCATCGTCACCATTGGGGTCATGGTCGGCAGGGGTAAAAATCAGTGATAACTCTTGTGGCGGGCAGCCATCCTTTGTATCAGCCATCAAAGTAAATGCTGAAACTATTTATCTCTTTGGCAGCGATTTGTGGAATAATGCCGCTAAAAATGAGGCATTGGCTAATTTTTATTGGGCACCGCTAAGCTTTAATGCTGATGGTTCGATCAAACCGATCGAGTGCATAAAAACGGCAAGCTTCTCCAAAAGCAGAACAACCGTTAAACCAGCCAACGATTTTATTACAGGCTGCGACATAGGTAGAAACATTCAACGTGCGCAAACCTTCACCGCTGTAAAAAGCGGCATTTTAGCTTCCATCAGCTTTACCACTTTTCAAACAGGTTACCCGGATGCAGGGCTTTCGGTTGAAGTTTTTGAGAGCGGAGACAATGGTAAACCCATCGGCGTGGCGTTGGCTTCAAATACATTACCCGCCGATTCCATTTCCTGGTCGGCCCGGAATGCGGTGGTTAAGCCCAATATTGCCGTAACCGGGGGTAAGCAATATGTTGTGGTGATTAAATCGGCCACAACCAAAGGCTGCTACGGATTTGCTTACTGCGATCTGTTAACAGAGGCAAAAAATATCGCATCGATCAGTAATGATAATGGCGCAAACTTCTCAGCCGAAAATAACCGGGTACTGAAACTTAACGCTACTATCCGATAATAAAAAAAGCGGAACAGTCATCGCGACTGATTCCGCTTAAACTATAACAAAAAGTCTTTTATTTAACGCTGTTGGCCGCTTCAATAATTACTTTGGCAACCGCTTCGGGTTGTGAAATGAATATGACGTGGCTGCCTTTTACCTCGGTTACTTTGGCGCCGGCACGTTTGTACATGGCACGTTCAACATCGGGCACAATGCTTTTATCTTCGGTAGCAACAATAGCATAAGCTGGCTTGGTTTTCCAGGCGGCTTCTGCTACAGGCGTACCAAAACATTGGGCAGCGGTTGGGCCTTGCGATGCAAACATAAAATCGGTTTCAGCCTTGCTTAAATCGCCCGCGAAACCATCGTGAAACTTGGCTTTATCGTAATAAACAAAACCCTTATCATCGGGTGGCAAAATGCCATTTTCGGGAGCCGGAGGGGCCGACATTACCCATTTTAAAGTGGTTTCGCCTTTATCGGGCATAAAAGCAGCTATGTAAACCAACGCTACTACTTTGGAGTTGGTACCCGCTTCGGTGATCACCGTACCGCCGTATGAATGACCAACCAACACAGTAGGGCCATCCTGCTTATCTAAGATCCGGTTAGCGGCATCAACATCATCTTTCAATGAGGTTAATGGATTCTGAACCACAGTAACATTATACCCTTTTTTGGTAAGAATATTATACACAGCCTTAAAGCCCGATCCATCGGCAAAGGCTCCGTGAACCAATACAATGTTTTTAACCTGGGCGCCGGCCTTGTTAACAAAGGCAAACAGGCTGCCCAATAAAATAACCGCTGCCAGTAAATGCTGGTTTAAGCGGGAACGGAGTAATGAAGTTTTCATTTTGTTTTGGAGTTTAGTTTTCACAAATGATGTTGTTAAATTATTTGGCAACTTATTTCAAAGGGCATTCCAAAAACTTAATCAACTAATAAACAAACACTTAAAAACATCAACCCAAAAACATAAAACGATATATCGGAATTTAGCGATGGTGCTATCCGTATATCATAAGTAAAGCTACTCCTTTGCCATAGCCACAATATCGTTTCCATCCAAAGTCCAACGCCCGGTACCCCGATTTACAGTATTGATCATGGCCTTGCCAACCTCGGCCAAAGTGATAAAACCCTTGGGGTAAATGAGCCTGCCTATCGGGTACATCCAGCTGATATATTTATAAAAAGGCAGCGTATTTTTTGCCCCTTTAAAACTTTTCATAAAACCAGGGCGAAAGTTGAATACCTGTTTAAAGGGCAGCTTCATTAAATCGTTTTCGGTTTTGCCTTTTACGCGCGCCCACATGCTGCGGCCGGCCTCGCTGCTATCAGTACCTGCTCCGGACACGTAGCAGAAAGTCATGTCGGGATTTATGCGGCTTAATATCTCGGCTACATGCAGGGTGAGCAGGTAGGTTACTTTATAATAAGCTTCTTCGCTCATGCCTACCGATGATACACCGGCACAAAAAAAGCAGGCGTTGTAACCTTCAAGCTGGTCTTCAATAGCTGCGAGGTTGAAAAAATCGGCGTGAATAATTTCTTTTAGTTTGGAGTGGTTGAAACCGCCGGGTTTACGATTAATGATCAGTACCCGCTCTACCTTATCGCTTAGCAGGCATTGGTGCAGTACGCCCTCGCCTACCATGCCCGTGGCCCCTGTAATAATAGCCCTTATTTTATTAGTTGTTTCCATATGTTATTGATGTAGCCGATTATCGCTTTCAAATATTTTAAGCCGTGGCATTTTAATTGCAGATATTCCTTTACCGAGTGTTAATTGTATGTTACAAAACAAACAATTGTACGTATACAACACTTTAACAGTAAAATAGTTAAAATGCCTAAATGGTTAAAAACAACCCTGAAAGTTGCCGCTGCGCTTGTAGGGATCATCATAATTTTATTCATAGCCCTTGCTGTGTATGTTAATTACAATAAGCAGAAGGTGCTCACTATGATCACTGCCGAGTTGAACAAAAACCTGAACGGTACGCTCACCATAGGCTCAATCGACCCTACCTTATTTAAAGGTTTCCCCGGTGTTTCTGTGGAGCTGAAAGACGTAACGATGAAGGATAGCCGCTGGGCCGAGCATCACCATACCCTGCTTAGCGCCAAAGATTTTGAGGTATCAGTAAATGCATCAGCCCTGATGAAAGGCGAAGTAGTGATCAATAAAGTTGACATTATTGATGCCGATATCGACCTGTTTACAGATAGCACAGGCTACAGCAATACAGCCATATTTAAAGCTAAACCCAAGGTTGAAAAAGATCCGAAAGAGAAAGAAACCAGTTCATCAACCCAAATTAAACGTTTCACATTAAGTAAAGTGAACTTTAAGGTGGATGACAGGCATGCCTACAAACTATTTAAATTCGCTATCAATAATGTATCCGGCCGGATGGAGTATCCCAACAAGGGATGGAATGCCGATATCGACCTGAACACCATGGTGAACAGCTTCTCGTTCAACACAAAAAAGGGCAGCTTCATGAAAAACAAGCTGCTTAACGGGCATTTTGATGTGAGCTATGATTATGATTCGCAGGTAATCAATGTTGCGCCAAACAAGCTGAGCATTGGCGATGATGATTTTAATATAGGCGCGCAATTTAATCTCAAAGCGAAGGAGACACCTTTTACCATCAACTTAAAAGTGAACGATATTTTGTGGACCAGCGCCGCCAACCTGCTTGCAGCCAACATCACCAAAAGCTTAAAAATGTTCGATCTGAAAAAACCTATAGATGTTACCTGCGATTTGAAAGGTGCGTTTGGTGCCGGCGGCGATCCATCTATTTATGTTACCGCCAAAGTTAGGGATAACACCCTCCGCACCCAGGGTGGCGTTATTGAAAATTGCAGCTTTAACGGTGTGTTCAGCAATAATTACATCAATGGTAAAGGCCTGAGCGATGAAAACTCGGTAATCAAGCTGTATCATTTCAATGGTACTTATAAGGATATCCCATTTACTATTGATACCGCACTGATCAATAACCTCAATACACCAATTGCAACCGGGGTTTTTCGTTCACGGTTCCCGGTTACCAAACTTAACCCGGTTATTGGTGATGAAAGCCTGAGGTTTAGCAAGGGAATTGTCGATTTAAAACTGGCCTATAAAGCCGACATTGTGAACTTTAAATTTACCAAGCCCTATGTAACAGGTTATGTGGATATTAAAAATACCGATGTAACTTACCTGCCGCGTAACCTGGTGTTCAAAAATAATTCTATCGCTTTAAAGTTTACTGATAAAGACCTCTATATAAACAACATCCGCCTGCAAAATGGCAGCAGCGTAGTCAATATGCAGGGCAAGGTGAGCAACTTTTTGAATTTGTATTATACCAACCCTGAGAAGATCCTGATCGTGTGGCAAATCACCAGTCCCGAGATCCATCTGGGTGAGTTTTTAGGGTTTCTGAACAGCCGGGGTGGTGGAAGTAGCAGCGGCGGTGGCAGTAGCAGTTCGGGGAAGAAGGTGTCGGGTGCTAAAATTACGCATCAGCTTAACACCGCTTTTGATAAAGGGCAGGCCGAGTTGCATCTGCGTGTGGCCAAAGTGTATTATAAAACATTTTTGGCTACCGATGCTACCGCCGATATTTTGCTGGCTGATAATGCTATGAAGGTGCGCAACGTAAGCCTTAAAAGCGCGGGCGGCTCATTAAATTTAAGCGGATTAATTTTACAAGGGCCGGTAAACAATTTTGCAGTGAGTACCAACGTTAACCATGTAAACACAAGCGCGTTTTTCGCGTCGTTTAACAATTTTGGGTTGAAGGATTTTACGAGTAATAACCTGCAGGGCTTTCTTTCGGCAAGGGTTGATATAAAAGGGGGGATAAAAAACACCGGAGATTTGGTACCAAAATCAATAAAAGGCTTTGCGCAGGTTGATTTTACCGAAGGGGCGCTCATCAAATTCGCGCCGATAAAAAGCGTAGGTAAATTCGCCTTTCCGTTCCGCGATCTGGATAATATCACCTTTGGAGACTTAAAAGCACGCTTTGATATCAATGGAGATAAGATCAATATCGCCCCGATGCAGATTAACTCGAGTGTGTTGAATATGGATGTGGAAGGCGTTTATTCGTTATCGCGCGGAACGAATATTGCCTTGGATATCCCTTTACGTAACCCAAAAAACGACAGTAAAATAACCGACGATGCCGAACGCCAGAAAAAGCGGATGCGGGGCATAGTGCTCCATATTTTAGCTACCGATGGCGACGACGGCAAAATCAAAATTAAATGGAATAAAAATCATAAAAAAACCGACGGCAGCGATAGTGACAAAAAGGAGGATGACAGCGATAAAAAAGTGGAGGAAGAGCAGCAAAGCGGTGGCAGTACGGGCGACTACAATCGGTAAAGATATATAATTTCATCATATCTTCACGCTAACCGTAGATCATGGTGTTTAAATGACACTATAATAGCAATTAAATGATTACCTTTGTGGTGTTCAATGTAGGATAATATGTTGATTAAACATTTAATTGGTTAGCACGTTATTTTAAAACTTTTAAACCGCTCGTTCCTTACAGCAATAATATCAAAATTCAACCCTCGTTTTATCACTATCCCGGGTTAAGAAAAAAGAAGGAAGCAAAGTTTAACGTAATCTGTATTTCCCCGGTTGTTTAGCCTGGCAAAGTATCTTTTTGAACAATTTGTGTAGCTTGAATAAAATCTGTATTAAAAAAAATGAGACAACTAAAAATATCCCAATCCATCACCAACCGTGAATCAGCTTCGCTCGAAAAATACCTGCATGATATTGGCAAGGTAGATTTGATCTCGGCTGAGGAAGAGGTGATCCTGGCACAAAAAATCCGTGAGGGCGACCAGGTAGCGTTAGAGCGTTTGACAAAAACAAACTTACGTTTTGTGGTATCGGTTGCTAAGCAATATCAAAACCAGGGCTTAACCCTTGGCGACTTAATAAACGAAGGTAACTTAGGTTTGATTAAAGCGGCTAAACGTTTTGACGAAACCAAAGGCTTTAAATTTATATCATATGCCGTATGGTGGATCCGTCAGTCTATCCTTTCGGCTATTGCAGAGCAATCGCGTATTGTGCGTTTGCCATTGAACCAAATTGGTTCATTAAGCAAAATTCACAAAGCTGCTTCAAAACTGGAGCAGGAATACGAGCGTCAGCCAACACCTGAAGAGCTTGCTGATAACCTCGAAATTTCGGTTGATAAAATTGCCGATTCGATGAATAATGCCGGCAGGCAGATCTCGATGGATGCACCGTTCATCCAGGGCGAAGAAAACACTTTGCTTGACGTATTGGCCAGCACCGATGCTGCAACTGATACCGAGGTTATGGCCGATTCATTATCACAAGAGATCAAACGCTCATTAGGCATCCTTGCCGAGCGCGACCGCGAAGTGTTAATGTTATTTTTCGGTTTAGGTGGCAATGCCCCACACTCGTTAGAGGAAATTGGCGAAAAGTTCGACCTTACCCGCGAGCGTGTACGCCAGCTAAAAGATAAAGCGTTGATGCGTTTACGCCACAACTCTAAATCAAACCTGTTACAATCATATTTAAACTAATCCAGGATATATCCGCCTGAGTTTATATTTACCAAAAACGCGAATGATCATCTCATTCGCGTTTTTTTTGTTTATTAACCTCCGCCTGCCTTATGATGTTTATACTACGGTAGATTGTTCAATCGTAGACGTTACCGTCAGCAGGAAAGCTTCGGGTGAAAGCGGGCAGAACGATGGTGGCCCTGAGCTCAGGAAAGGGCATAGCTACTTTTTGCAGAAGCGTGGGCCTATGTGCGAACGCAGTGGGGCAAAATTTAGCAGCCCGTGGTTCTGCCCGGTTTGCAGGGCAAAGGCCAAGGGGGCGAGCAAGAGCGCAGGCCAGCGGGCAAAGAAGCCTTCCTGATGACTTGATTTTTGGTTCTTTTTATCAAGAAAAAGAACAAAGCCTACCCGCGGCGACTGAGCGGGCCGATGTTTTTTGGATAGCAGAAAGTTGTTAGAACAGTATAGCCGCCATACAAGTGTCGCAGTGCAAATGGCTTTCGTTATTCTCGTTAAGTAACGGGCTTTTATTCAATATTAAGAACATTGGCCGCTCATTTGCCGCGGAGGCTGTTACTTTTGGCTTGGCCCAAAAGTAACCAAAAACCCAAGACAGAAAAAAGCTTCCTCCCGCGAGGCCATACGCCCGGCCCGCTTTTCTGTCAGGCCACCGCTCTTTTTTTGGGAAACTGGCCATGAACTGCTCAAAAATCCGTGAAATCAAAAGAATCACCAAAATCATTCAAAAGAAAAATCGGTGAAATCAAACCATAATCGGTGTAATCCCAAAAAACAAAAAAGCATCTGCCCATTGCTGAACAGATGCTTGTACGATTTTTATATAACTAATAGTTTTAACCTACTTTTACATTTACCGCGTTAAGGCCTTTTTTGCCTTGCTCAACATCATAAGTAACACTGTCGTTTTCACGAACGGTGTCAATCAGACCTGATACGTGTACAAAAACTTCAGCACCACCATTTGAAGGTGTAATGAATCCGAAGCCTTTTGTTTCATTGAAGAATTTTACTGTTCCTTGCATTATATTTTTATTTAATTATGGCAAAGGTACGGTTAATAATTAACAATTATTTAAAAACAAGGCATTTACGCAAATTATTACAATTGAGAGCAACAAAACATCGTTTAAAACATTAAAATATGCTTTCATGCTCATTAATAAAACTTGTAATGCTGTATTATTCCTTGTCCTTCTTATCCTCTACCGGCTGCGGACGCACGTTAGTAATGTTGCCGTTTTCATCCACATAGGCCATCATTTCCTCTAATGATTTACCCTTGTCCGAGTTTTCTTTACGCTCGTCGGCTTTTATCTTCTTTTCCCGTTGTTTTTTTATTCGCTTCTTTTCTTTTTCCTTTTTATTAAAAGTATCGTTTGATCTGCCCATGCATTGAGATTTAATATTAAAAAAAAGCACCCGCCGAAACGGCGGGTGCTACTTGTGAATTTTATTGTGATGCTCAGATTAATTTCACATTTACAGCATTGAGACCTTTTTTTCCACTTTCAACTTCAAAAGTAACTTTGTCGTTTTCGCGGATCTCGTCAACCAGGCCGGTTGAATGAACAAAAACGTCTGTTCTTGTATCATCTTGTGAAATAAATCCAAAACCTTTTGTGGTATTGAAAAATTTCACTGTTCCTTCTTTTTGCATTGTATTGTTTTTGATAAGAGTGCAAGGTAGGCTTAATAGTTGGCTATATTTTAACTTTCAATAAAAAAAGTAAAAATAAATTCAAACACACGTAAACTGAGTAAAATATTTTCACATAAATGAAAATCAATTACATAAAATGCGTACATTACATATCCTATCTGTCATTTACTTAGACGTTACCCTAACCTGATTCAGGTGATTTTTAAGATAAAAAAAACGAATCAGTTTTAATTACATGCTCAATAATCAAAAAGGCCCCATCGCCGAGGTAGATATACCAGTAGATCAACTTGCCATCAAGGTAAATCTTTTCATGTTCGATTTAAAAAACGAGGCCACAGAACTTGGTTTTAAAGCAGGCGAAACCTGGGCATTGGAACTGGTATCCGACATTGAAGCTAAACATCTAAAAAAGCAACATCAGCCTGTTGTTTCCCTTTCCTTACAATCATCGGCTTTACTTTCGGCTTTTCGTGAAGTTAAAAACAAGTTACAGCAAACATTAACCCCACAAGATATGCTGTTGACCACCAACGATTTGAATAGGGATGAAAAAAAGTATTTAGTGGCCTATCCAGTTAGAAATACTTCCAGGTAACTCAAAGCGCAGGCAGCCTCGCAACAAGTTCAGAACAAAAAGGGCTGCTAACAGGGTATGTTCCTGATCGCAGCCCTATCGTTTTCAGGCGTAATAACATACGCTTTAGGTTATCTATTGCACCAAAGCAACATTACTGTATACATGATATTCGCCCGGGGCTAACGTGATAGAAAACGGTATCGAAGTAATATTGATGCTTGTACCACTAATGTTATCATACCAGGTACCGGTAGCAGGGAAGCTAATGTTATCCGTTTGTTGTACAACATCAAAATTACCTATCACTTCTACATTGGCGCTGGCATCTTTAAGCTGGATGGTTTTAATAGCACCGCCAAGATCATAACTGTAATTTGTACTTGCAAATACCGCGTTCTTTTCCTTCATCTTAATCATTTTGGCATATACCTTAAATAGCTGCTTGCGGTTAGGGTCGGTATTATAATTCCAGTAAATAGGTTTGTTACTGGTACGGCCCCCCTGGTCAATGCTAACATCATAACCCAGCTCGCCAAACTGCCATAACATTTTAGGGCCGGGAACCGAGAACAGGAACGCAGCAGCCATTTCTTCGCGGGCCAGGCCGGTGTTTTTATCTTTTACATTATAACTGCCTGAGGCATTGCCATAACTTTCGTTTTTAAATTGCAGGCGCTCCTCATCATGGCTTTCAAAATAGCTTACCAGATTATAAGGCTGCGTAAACGTATGTTGATCATAAAACAAGCCCTGAAAGTTGGAATTGCCTAACCAGCCCATGGTAGCCTCGTTGGCATTGTAGTTAAGATTATTCCAAAGCATCATGCCTTCGCCGGCAAGCTCTTTCTCTTCCTGGTTGGCGGCGAAGTGCTCCAATATCACGTAGAAATTGTTATTGTCGATGCTTTTAATGTAGTTGTTATAATCCTTCCAGATAGCTACGCGGCTGGCATCGTACTGGCTCCAGGCATTTACGGCATCGTTAGAGGTACCATAATTAACCTGCGTAAACCCCTTCGAAAGGTCGAACCGGAAACCATCTATCTTATACTCCGTCATCCAAAATTTGAGCACGTTTTTCACAAAGTATTTGGTAGCCGCGCTTTCGTGGTTAAACTGGTACCCTACGTTGTAAGGGTGTGTAGGGTCGACGTTGTACCAGGGATTATCAGCCGAGGGCTTGCTTGTGGCAGCGTTAAAATACATTTGCACCATTGGCGATTGACCGAACGAGTGATTCAATACCATATCCTGAATAACGGCCATACCGCGCGAGTGGCACTCATCAATAAAGGCTTTCAAAGCGTTTTTGGTACCATAGTATTTATCAGGCGCAAAGTAAAACGATGGGTTGTACCCCCATGAAAGGTTGCCTTCAAACTCGTTGATGGGCATCAACTCGATGGCATTGACACCAAGATTGGAGAGGTATTTAAGCGTATCTTTTAAAGTTTGATAATTATGCGCATCGATAAAATCACGTACCAGCAACTCATACACTACCAGGTTCTTTTTATCGGGACGGGTAAAGCTGCCGGTTTTCCAGGTGTATGTTGGCTGATTAGCTTGCAACACACTCACGTTGCCCGTGGTTTTACCTGTAGGATAAGCCTTTAAACCCGGATAGGTATCTGATGTAATGTATGAATCGTTGTTCGGGTCGAGCACTTTTTCGGTGTATGGGTCGGCAACTTTTAACGATTTATCGATATAAAACTGGTAACCATATTCTGTTGCCGGGTCGATATTATCTATTTGGATCCACCAGCGCTTGCCATCGGGGGTATTGTTCATTACGCCTTTGGCATCATTAACATCCCAACCATTAAAATCGCCGATAACGGATACCGACTTTTTACCCGGCGCATACAGGTTAAAAATAACCGACTTGCCCGAGTTTACAAACGTAACCCCATCCTTCGCTCCTGCCGGTAAAGCTTTTCCGGTACTCACCGTTGTATCTCCGGGAACGTTCCCGGTATTACCCGGCAAAACGTTCTTCTTCTTGCATGAAGTAAATCCGGCCAAAAGCAGGCCGGCCACAATTAGGTAAAAATTCCTGATCGTCATATTTCGTTATAATTGGTTTTAAAGCTAAGCAGCTGATATTTTGCAGATTGATATCAGCCACGCAATATGAGAAAAATTATTGGCATAATTAAGTTTCCTTAAAATTATGTATTTATAGTTTGAGGATAGGAAAGGAAGGCCGGTATTTTTTATTCCCCCCCCCCTCGGATTTAAGTTTGCCCATAAAAATCGGACCTGTTAAATGTCTTGTTTTGCACCTCTGGTGCAAAAATATAGATGATTTGATATTGCTATAAACCTTTTGCACCTCTGGTGCACCTATCTTGGGCTATAAATGAAATAAAAAGATTGACAAATTATCAAAATCCCCCAGAGGGGGTAAACGATTGTAGAAAAATGCGTTTCGTTTCTTCCAGAACCCAGAGGGGTTCAACCCAGGTTGCTATTCAAATTCACCAATACTGTTTTGTGGGTAAACTTAAACCCTGGGGGGGGATGCACAACAAGCCCCTCCCTACACCCTCCCAAGGATTACAGTGTGTACACATCTTTAAATTTTTCAATTCCCCAGAGGGGATACCTGTTTGTAGTAAAAATAACGTAGTAATTCTTTGCCTCGTAGAGGCTACCCTCCTGCATGTGGGTTTAAAGCATGTTCAGGGGTAGCACCTACGGCGCATTTTTATTGTTTTGTACTGAATGCTACAAACAGGTAGCACCTACGGGGCATTAATAAAAGATGTGTACACACAGTAGCTCACAAGGGAGGGAATCGCACAAGACCTTTGTCTTATGCCTCGGATATCTACTTACTTCTTATACTGCGGCAACTCATACCATGCCTTAGCCGGCCTATCCTCAGGAAAACCATATTGAGCCCGGTAAGCTTTTCGCTCAGCCGTAAAATCCCACCATTTCTTTCCGGTATCGCCATGTTTAATATAATGTGCCAGCAACCGGTACGAATCTTCAACACAAGGATCGGCCCAGGCACCAACATGTTTTTCAAAAGCGTTATAAAGTTCAACCGGATCTTTACCGGCCAGCTGCTCTAACGAATAATAGCCTTGCCCTATCAGCTCGGTAGCGAAGTTGATACCTAAGGATGGAATCTGCTGAAACTCGATCAGCGCATTGATCTCCCTTGCCCGTTCGGCCGACGCACTTAGTATCGATGCTATTTCATCGGGAGCAAACTGTGGAAGTTCGGAAATTTTAATCTTCTGCTCTTTCAGCATCAATTTTTCATCGTCGGAGAGCAACAGGTTGACTGATTTTTTCATAGGCAGGCAGATTTTCAAACTAAGTTAAACAGGATTTTGCTCAAAAAAAAAAGCCTTTCCGTTCAGAAAGGCTTTTTTATATATCATTTGCACATCTAAAATCTGCGCATCTGTAATTAGATCTTATTTCATCGAACTGATAAAATCATCAAACAGGTACCTTGAATCGTGCGGGCCAGGTGATGACTCCGGGTGATATTGTACCGAGAATGCTTTTTTACCTTTAACACGGATACCTTCGATAGATTGATCGTTCAGGTTAACGTGGGTGATCTCTACTTTTTCTGAAGCGCGAACAGCCTCTGGCACTACACCAAAACCATGGTTTTGTGAAGTAACCTCGCAATGATCTTTAATAATATTTTTTACCGGGTGGTTTAAACCGCGGTGACCGTTAAACATTTTTTTGGTTGGGATATCATTAGCCAAAGCCAATAACTGGTGACCAAGACAGATCCCGAACATCGGCTTATCATTAGCCAAAATTTCTTTTACAGTCTCAACCGCGTAAGGCATAGCCGAAGGATCGCCAGGGCCGTTTGAGATGAAGTAACCTGTTGGCGCGAAATCTTTTTCCATTTCGGCATAAGTAGTTTTTGCCGGGAATACTTTAGCGTAAACCTCGCGCGAATCGAAGTTGCGCAGGATGTTTTTCTTAACGCCAAGGTCAAGCACAGCTACACGGTAAGGTGCATCCTCGTTACCATAAGTATAAGTTTCGGTAGTTGATACCTGCGATGAAAGCTCAAGGCCATCCATCGATGGTACTTTATCCAACATGGCTTTCAACTCTTCGAGGTCAAGAATTTCTGAAGAGATGATAGCGTTCATAGCGCCTTTATCGCGGATGTGGCGAACAAGCTGGCGGGTATCAATATCAGAGATACCTACGATGTTTTGCTCCTGGAAATAATCCTGGATAGATTCATCGGCCTGTTTACGGCTGTAGGCAATATTGTAGTTTTTGCAAACCAAACCGGCAATCTGGATGCGACCCGATTCAACTTCCTCATTGGCAATACCGTAGTTACCAATGTGCGCATTGGTGGTTACCATAATTTGCCCAAAGTACGATGGGTCGGTAAAAATTTCCTGGTAGCCGGTCATGCCGGTGTTAAAACAGATTTCGCCGGTGGTAGTACCCATTTTACCTGCAGATTTTCCGTGGAAAACGGTGCCATCAGCAAGCAGCAGTACAGCCGGTAGTTTGGTGAAATAGTTCATCTCGTAAAAAAATTGAAAGGGTAAAATGATCGGATTGCCTGGTTCAAAGCCCCGTGAAAACTGATTGAAATAATGAAGTAAGGAACTTCCGGATTCACGGCGCAAAAGTAGGAAATAATTTCGGATTTCGGATGTGAGATTTCGGATTTATTTTTCGATTTCGGATTTCGGATGTGGGATTTCGAATTTATGATATTATTACCCCTACGTTAATACACTTTTAAGCATCCTGATCTTAATTCTCCCAAATAAAAAAATCCGAAATCGAACATCCCACATCCGAAATCAAAATATCATACCTTTGCACTGCCGATAAAACATTTATCAATGTCTGTAAATAAAGAAATAAAGCGCATCACCACCAATACCATCCAGGAGATGAAAGTTCGTGGCGAAAAGATAACTATGCTTACCGCTTACGATTACTCGATGGCTACTATTGTTGACGATGCCGGAACGGATATCATTTTAGTAGGCGATTCGGCCTCGAATGTGATGGCCGGGCATGAAACTACCCTTCCGATAACTTTGGATCAGATGATCTATCACGCTTCATCAGTAGTTCGGGCAGCTAAACGCGCGTTGGTTGTGGTTGATCTGCCATTTGGCTCGTACCAGGGTAATTCGAAAGAGGCCCTGAACTCTGCCATCCGCATTATGAAAGAGGCTGGTGCTCATGCCGTAAAAATTGAAGGTGGCGTTGAAATTGCCGAATCTGTTAGCCGGATCCTTACCGCAGGTATCCCGGTAATGGGGCATTTGGGTTTAACGCCTCAATCTATCTATAAATTTGGCACTTACACCGTACGCGCCAAGCACGAAGCGGAAGCCCAAAAATTGCGCGAAGACGCGCTGAAGCTACAGGAGTTAGGATGTTTCGGGGTAGTACTTGAAAAAATCCCGGCCAAACTGGCAAAGGAAGTAAGCGAAAGCCTGCAGATCCCGACTATTGGTATAGGAGCAGGTCAGCATTGCGACGGACAGGTATTGGTGATACACGATATGCTGGGCATAAACAAAGGTTTTAAACCACGCTTTTTACGCCAGTACGCCAACCTGTACGATATTATGCACGACGCGATAAAAAACTACAATACCGACGTGAAAGGAAATGATTTCCCGAGCGAGAAAGAACAGTATTAATTAGTTCATGGTTGATGGTTGATGGATCATAACAGTTTGCGTTTTTCCATGAACCATCAACCATGAACCATGAACTAAAAAACAATGGCCCGTCCCGAATTTAATTATAGCAGCAACGAAATAACCGATAAGGATGTTCTTTATGAGGACAACCACCTTATTGCTATAAATAAACGCGCGGGCGATATTGTACAGGTTGATGAAACAGGCGATGAGCCGTTGGATGAGAAGGTAAAAAAGTACATCGCCCAGAAATACAATAAACCTAATGGCGCTTTTTTGGGCGTGGTACACCGGTTAGACAGGCCGGTAAGCGGAGTGATCCTCTTCGCCAAAACCAGCAAGGCTCTGGATAGGATCAACAAAATGTTCAAAGCCCGCGAAATGCATAAAACCTATTATGCGGTTGTGCGCAAAAGGCCCCATCCCGAATCGGGGACGCTGGTAAATTGGCTGGTTAAAAACCCGCAAAAAAACGTAACCAAAGCGCATGATAAGGAAGTACAGGGCAGCCTGCGCTCTGAGTTAAGCTACAAACTGGTTGGCGAATTAAACGGCTATTATTTAATTGAGGTTGACCCGATAACCGGCAGGCCGCATCAAATCAGGGTACAGTTATCAACCCTGGGCACACCTATTGTTGGCGATAATAAATATGGATATCCGCGCGGCAGCCTGCGTAAAAGCATTTGTTTGCATGCCCGTAAATTAACCTTTGTTCATCCCGTAAAAAATGAGCCGGTGGCTATTATTGCTCCTGTACCACGTGATGGTTTTTGGGAGAAGTTTGAGGGGATGATGGTGGGGGAATGACACCCAATAAAAGAGAATCTACATACAATAAGCGGTTGCTGCGCTGCCCATGACCTAATAAAAATTAATGTCGTGCTGAACTTGTTTCAGCATCCCACTCGCTAAGCAACAATGCTAAGCAAATCGGCTACCTGTCCTGTGGGATGCCGAAATAAAATTGGCATGACGGTGGCTTATGTTATTTTTCCTTTTGAGCAACCAGATTTTACTTGTTCACAATAAAATATCATTCACATCCCCAACACCTGTGCCCAGATGTTCTCATCAACCGGTATCCCCTCCTTTAAATTCCTCAACCTCGTTTTAAGCATGTTCTCTCCGGGATAAGAAACTCCTCCGCCCTCAAGTGTTCGGCTACTTTTAGTGTAATCAAGTATCTGATTTATCATCTGTTCGTTTTGCTGAGCATCTGTTTTCAAACAAATAAATACCTGCGATACGCCCCATTCCTTTTCATGCTCGCTGATTTGCATTGTTGGTTTCCCACCACTTAATAAGGTAGCCAGCAAATCAAGCATCAGCGATAAGCCCGAACCTTTCCAGAAACCTATCGGCAGCATCCGCCTGGAGGTCAACACAGCTTCGGCATCGGTGCTTAAATTACCAGCCGTATCATACCCACCAGGGATGAGCAACTCCTTACCCTGCGCCCTACTTTCCATCAGCTTACCTACCGAATATTGCGAAATAGCCATATCCAATAAAACATGCCCCTCCTGGCGTGGCACCGCTATTACTAAAGGATTATTCCCTAAACGCGGATCAAGGCCTCCCCAGGGTGGCAGGTTGGCTATGGTATTGGTAAAACAAATACCGATGTAACCGGCATCGGCCGCCTGCAAACCGTAAGTGCCACCGCGCATCCAATGGTTGGTGTATTTGATAGCAACACAGCCAATACCATTAACTTCGGCCAATCCAATAGCCCGCGCCATACAGGCGGTAGCATTAAGCATACCAAGACCAAAGTTACCGTTCCATTGTTCAATAGCGCCTAAACTGTTTTCCATAACAGGCTCAACATCGGGCTTAAACAAACCTTCTTTAATTGTTTGCACAAATGATGGGAAACGGTTTAGCCCGTGCGTGTAAACACCATCGCGGCTGTTGGCCGCAAAAATGGCGGCACATTGTTCGGCTTTGTATGCGGATACACCTATGCTTAGCAATACTCTTTTAAATTCGGCTTTCAGTTTTTCGAAGGGAACGCGCATCACAGGTTGAAATAAATTTAATTTATAGCGTTTATTACAGTAGGTTGATGCAAGGTAATCAACCATATTTTATAATTTTGCTGTTACATTTAATAAATGAAAAAAATCCCGCTGCTGTTTTGTTTGTGCCTGGTTGGTATCGCGTTGATAGTAAATTCGTGCAAAAAAGATAATCTGAGCCATATTCCTGATCTGTTTGTGGGCAACTGGCAGCTGGCTTCCATAACAGTTACCAATTACGTTGGCGATACGCAGATTTCACTCGATACACTAAATAAAATTTGCGACAAAACTCAAATATTTGCATTTAGCGCCGATAATTCATGCGGTTATTCTAATTTTCAGTGTGAGAAGGATAGCGTTAAAGGCCGCTGGTCACTTACTCAAAATAAGTTATTTTTAGTGTCGGATATGGTTTGCAAGGATACAACCAAGGCATCGGGCGGCAGTTCAAAACCCTTTGAAAATGCCAGAATAGTTACCTTAGGTAACTACGGACTGGTATTGGAAACCGGCGATGTGCAACCTAACTACTCGGCCACCAAAAAACGACGGATTATGCGCTACGGCTTTGTAAGGCAGAAAAAATCGGCCACAACCCCGTAGAGTAATTTTGATTTTAAATTATAAAATGGTTTTAGTAAAATAGTTTCCGTACAGATTAAAACAATCAGGTTGATGAAACTATTATAGCTTCGTCTTCGTTGAAAAACAAACACCGATGAAAAAAAGAATTGCCATTTTTGCTTCAGGATCAGGCTCGAACGCTCAAAAACTAATGGAGCACTTTAAGCGCAATGCCGATGCCGAGGTAGTAATCATCCTTACCAACAATCCGCAAGCCTACGTTTTACAACGCGCCGATAACTTCGAGATCCCCTCGCACATATTTACGCGCCACGAGTTTTTTCAAACCGACGATGTAGTGCGCCTGCTGAAAAACCTCCAGGTAGACCTCATTGTGCTGGCCGGTTTTTTATGGCTTGTACCCCAATCATTATTAAAAGCATTCCCTAACAAAATCATCAACCTGCACCCTGCCCTCTTACCTAAATACGGTGGCAAAGGCATGTATGGCGATAATGTACACCGCGCCATTTTAGAAAACAAAGAAGAAGAAAGCGGTATTACTATCCATTTTGTGAACGAGAATTTTGATGAAGGAGAGATCATCCACCAATCAAAATTTAAAATTGAGCCGGGAGATACGCTGGAAGTTGTGAAGTTTAAAGGTCAGCAATTGGAGCACAATCATTTCCCCAAGGTAGTTGAGGCGCTGTTAAAGAAAATGAAGAGTTGATTGTTAGAGATTAGAGGTTGGAGATTAGAGGTTAGTTAGCTGCAGCTAAAATATTCATATATTCAATAAAAATTAGCAATGGGCTCTTTTACAGATTTGGAGGTTTGGAAAAAGGCCCGGGCATTCAGAAATAATATTGCCGAATTAGTTAAGGCATTCCCTCCGGAAGAAAAATATCGCTTAACAGATCAAATCATTCGCTCTTCCCGCTCAATCGGAAACAATATTGCCGAAGGACACGGCAGGTTTCATTATTTAGATGCTTCAAAATTTTTGGTGAATGCCCGCGGATCCGCTGCGGAAAGCATCGATCACCTGTTCATCGCCTTTGATAATGAGCTAATAAACCAGGATACTTTGGATTCGTTGAGCAAAGATTGCGAAGAATGTATGCGTATGATTAACGGCTATATTTCCTATCTAAAGAAACAAACAGAGCATTAACCTAACAAAATGGCCATTTTACACAGGCGATTTTCCAAATCTCTAAGCCCCAATATCTTCTAAAAACATTAGTGAAAAAAAACTAACCTCTAACCTCCAATCTCTAATCACTAATTACTACCTTTGCGGCTCTAAAAACAGCGTGTACATGAGCCAGTCAGTTCAAATAAAAAATGCTTTAATTTCTGTTTACTATAAAGACAATTTAGAGCCCATCATTCATGAGTTAAACCGCCTTGGTGTAAATATCTATTCAACCGGTGGCACCGAAACTTTTATCCGCAATTTAGGCGTTAATGTGATCCCGGTAGAAGATCTTACTTCATATCCTTCTATCCTTGGTGGTCGTGTTAAAACCCTGCACCCTAAGGTTTTCGGTGGTATTTTAACCCGCAGAGATCATGATGGCGATAAACAGCAAATAGCACAATACGAAATTCCTGAAATTGATTTGGTAATTGTTGACCTGTACCCTTTTGAAGAAACCGTAGCATCAGGCGCCAGCGCCGAAGATATTATCGAAAAAATCGATATCGGCGGTATCTCTTTGATCCGCGCGGCTGCCAAAAACTTTAAAGATGTAGTGATCGTTGCGTCGAAAAATGACTATAACAGTTTAAAAAACATCCTGAAAACACAGGATGGTGTTACCACTATTGATCAGCGCCGTTCATTCGCTCAAAAAGCGTTCAACATTTCATCAAACTACGATACCCATATTTTCAACTACTTTAACGAGGCCGAACCGCTTCCGGTATTTAAACAGAGCATCCAAACCAGCCAGGTTTTACGTTACGGCGAAAACCCGCACCAAAAAGGTACTTTTTATGGTAACCTGGATGCCATGTTCACCAAACTGAACGGCAAAGAGCTTTCGTACAATAACCTGGTTGATGTTGACGCGGCCGTTGCTATTATCGACGAGTTTACCGAGCCAACCATCGCCATCCTAAAACATACCAATGCTTGCGGTGTAGCTACACGCCCAACCATTAAACAAGCATGGGTTGATGCTTTAGCTTGCGATCCGGTTTCAGCCTTCGGTGGTGTAATTATTGCCAATGCCGAGATCGATGCCGATACAGCTACCGAGATCGACAAGTTATTTTACGAGGTGCTTATCGCTCCAGCTTTCAGCGATGAGGCTGTTACCATCCTTTCGGGCAAAAAGAACCGCATCCTGCTGGTTCGTCAGCCTGTTGAATTGCCGGTTAAACACTTCAAAACTTTATTGAACGGTGTTATTGAGCAGGATAAAGACGCGGTTATTGAAGGCCCAACCCAAATGACCACCGTTACCGAAAAAGCCCCAACAGAGGCAGAGTTGAGCGACCTGTTCTTCGCCAACAAAATTGTAAAACATACCAAATCAAACACCATTGTGTTTGCTAAAAATAACCAGTTGATGGCCAGCGGTGTTGGTCAAACCTCAAGGGTTGATGCCTTGAAACAAGCCGTGATCAAAGCACAAAGCTTTGGCTTCGACCTGAACGGCGCGGTAATGGCATCTGATGCTTTCTTCCCCTTCCCGGATTGTGCCGGGTTAGCTGCCGAGGCAGGTATCACCGCTATTTTACAACCAGGCGGATCGATCAACGATAAGCTTTCGGTTGCAATGTGTAATGAGAAGGGCTTAGCCATGGTTACTACCGGCGTGCGCCACTTTAAACACTAAAATTTAAAGGTTGATTAGGTTAACGGAATCATTGAGTGAGAGGTTTTTGCGGGAGATTGGAAATAATGATTTTCTTTTAACTTAATCAACCTGAAAAATAACCTATTCAACCTTTCTACCTGTTCACAACACAATAAATGTGATTTTTTAACGCTTTAGATTGCAAAATGCTAAACTATTTAAGCGTATTTTTATAAACTTTGCATAACATACTGAAAGAAATACCAGATGGGTTTATTTAACTTTTTTACACAAGAAATTGCTATCGACCTGGGTACTGCAAATACCCTCATTATACATAACGATAAAGTTGTTGTTGACGAACCGTCTATCGTGGCGTTCGACAGGACCACCAACAAAGTAATTGCCATTGGACGCCAGGCCATGCAAATGGAAGGTAAAACGCACGATAACATCCGTACCGTGCGCCCCCTTAAAGACGGTGTAATTGCCGACTTTAACGCCGCCGAGCACATGATTCGCGGGATGATTAAAATGATTAACCAGGGTAAAGGCTGGTTTTTCCCTTCCCTGCGTATGGTAATCTGTATCCCCTCAGGTATTACCGAGGTGGAGAAACGTGCCGTACGCGACTCGGCCGAGATTGCCGGCGCTAAAGAGGTTTACCTCATCCACGAGCCAATGGCTGCTGCCGTAGGTATCGGTATCGATGTGGAAGAGCCAATGGGTAACATGATCATCGATATTGGCGGTGGTACTACTGAGATCGCGGTTATCGCTTTATCGGGTATCGTTTGTGATCAGTCTATCCGAGTTGCGGGCGATAACTTCGATTCGGACATCGTTCAATATATCCGTCGTCAGCATAACATTATGATCGGTGATCGTACTGCCGAGAAAATTAAAATTGAGGTTGGTTCCGCCCTTCCTGAATTGAGCGAGCCGCCGGGCGATTTTGCCGTTCAAGGTCGTGATTTGATGACCGGCGTACCCAAACAGATCATGGTATCTTATACCGAAATTGCACACTGTTTAGATAAATCGATCTCTAAAATAGAAGAAGCGATACTGAAAGCACTCGAGATTACCCCGCCCGAGCTTTCGGCCGATATTTACCAAACCGGTATTTACTTAACCGGTGGCGGCGCATTATTGCGCGGCCTGGATAAGCGTGTGGCTGCCAAAACCAAACTCCCTGTACACGTAGCCGAAGATCCGCTTCGCGCCGTAGTACGCGGAACCGGCACCGCCCTGAAGAATATTGGTAACTTTAAATTTTTAATGCAGTAACTGAGTTAGTGATTAGAGGTTGGAGATTAGAGATTAGTTTTCGTTAAGATACTTTTCTACAATTTCTAATCTCTAATTTTGCAAAACAACTAATCTCTGATCTCCAATTAACTAACCTCCAATAATGCGTAACCTTTGGGCTTTTATAAGAAAGTATAACGCGTTTTTTTTGTTCCTGATTTTTGAGATCAGCTCACTTATCATTTACATTAAGTATAACTCGTTTCAAAAGGCTTCGTTTTTAAACTCTACCAACGCGGTTACAGGTACCCTGTTTAAACAGGCCGACGCGTTTAAAAGTTATCTCTCGTTAAGGGAAACCAACGATAGCCTGGCCCGCGAAAACGCTAAACTGCGCGGCGAGGTTAAAGCTTCGTTTTATGTAGATAGTGTTGATAAACGCAAGGTAAACGATACCGTTTACAAGCAACAATACAGCTACATTGTAGCCAAGGTTATCAATAACTCGTTTAACAAACGAAGCAATTATATTACGATAGACAGGGGCAGTAAAGACGGCATCCAAAAAGATATGGGCGTAATAACCGGTGCCGGTGTTGTAGGGCAGGTAATTGATGTTACTGAGCACCTGGCCATCATTCAATCGGTATTGCATAAAAACACCCGTTTTAGCGCCATGCTTACCAATACCAAAGATATCGGCTCGTTTGTTTGGGGTAATGACATGGATCCGCATAAAGGATTACTGATTGATATTCAGAATAACGCGCAACCTAAAATGGGCGAACTGGTGGTAACCTCGGGCTATTCGCTGTTCCCAACAGGTATCCCGTTTGGTAAAATCATCAATCTGCATGCCAAGGGTGGCGGTTTACTAATCAATGTGGAAGTAGCATTAGCCGTAGATTTCACTAAACTGCAATACGTATACGTGGTAAACAACAAATTTGCCACCGAACAAACGGGACTGGAGGCCGTGCAAAACAAAAATGAGTAGGACTATCCTGATTAACGTTTTAAGGTTTTTAGTGCTGGTTTTTATGCAGGTTTTACTGTTAAAAAATATCACCTTTTATAACCTGGCCACGCCGTATTTTTATATCCTGTTTATCCTCCTGTTGCCTTTCGAAGTGCCAAACATTTTACTGTTTGTGCTGGCGTTTGTTTTAGGCCTCACTGTTGATGCGTTTTACGATACTCCCGGCTTACACGCTTCGGCCTGTGTGGTACTGGCCCTGGTAAGGATATTATTTATCAGCATAACAGTACAAAAGGATGGCTTTGATAATGAACCCGAACCCACTTTAAGTATTATGGGCTTCAGGTGGTTTTTTACATATGCTATTGTACTTACCCTTGTACATCATTTTTTCCTGCTTAACCTGGAGGTATTTAGCTTTTCTGAAATACAATATACACTAAGCCGTGTTGTTTTGAGTTCATTATTTACAGTATTTTTAATACTGATTTCGGGCCTGCTATTTTTCAGGAGGAAAGAACGTAAATGAATAAATTTTTTGAACGCCGCTACGTTATAACCGGTATCTTTTTAGTTATCATATTTGCCCTGCTGGCAAGGCTCTACTATATCCAGATTGTGGATGATAAGTACGAGATTTATGCCAACAGTAACGTAAGGCGCACCACCATACTTTACCCTGCCCGCGGCCCGATATTGGATAGGAACGGCAAAATCCTGGTACAAAACGAACCTATTTACGATGTAATGGTTAACCCTAAAGATGTTAACCGGCCTTTTGATACCCTGTTGCTTTGTAAAATGATTGGTATTGATAAAGAAGGTTTTTACAAGCGCTTTATCAAAGCCCAAAAGCAATCGCCCGCCAAACCGTTCATCTTCGAAAAACAGCTTTCGGTTCAACTATATGCAGCCCTGCAGGAAAAGCTTTTTGAGTTTCCGGGTTTCTCGGTAGTGCCGCGTACCATACGTACTTATCCCGATTCAATTGCCGCACAATTTCTTGGTTTTATTGGTGAAGTTACCGATCGCGATATCAAACGATCAAACAATTATTACCGCCTCGGCGATTATATTGGCGTTACCGGTGTTGAAAAAGCTTATGAAAACGTACTTCGCGGGCAGCGCGGTGTGCAGGTGCAAATGGTAGATTCGAAGGGAATTCCGAAAGGATCGTTTGCTAACGGCGCTTTAGATACTGTTCCCCGTTCGGGCGAGCGTTTAACCTCATCCCTTGATATCGACCTGCAAAGGCTTGGTGAAAAACTGATGCAAAATAAGTTGGGTAGTATTGTAGCTATCGAACCATCAAGCGGCGAGATATTGTGTTATGTGAGCAGCCCTACTTATGACCCAAACCTGATGGTTGGCCGCCAGCGTGGTAATAACCTGGCCGCAATGTACAACAACCCATATAAGCCATTTTTCATCAGGCCTATACAGGCGCAATATCCTCCCGGTTCGTCCTTTAAGCCCTTAAGCGCGCTTATCGCTTTACAGGAAGGGATCATCAGCCCTAATGAAATCTTTTATTGCACCGGTAATTACCGGGCTGGAAACCGTATTGTTCACTGTAACCACGGCGAGGCTCATGGTTCAGTTAATATGGCCCGGGCTGTAGCCGAATCATGTAACGGCTATTTTTCGATGGTTTTTCAGCGTATTGTTGACAGGTACGGCGTAAAAAATACCGAAGCCAACTTTAAAGCATGGCGAAACAACGTGATGAAATTCGGCCTCGGCGCAAGGCTTGATCTGGATATGCCGGCCGAAAGCCGTGGCAACGTACCCACCCCTTTGTATTATGACAACATTTATCACAATGGAGGCTGGCGTTCAAGCACTATTGTAGCGCTGGCTATTGGCCAGGGCGAGCTTTTAGCAACACCTTTACAAATGGCTAACCTGGAGTGTACCATTGCCAACCGTGGTTTTTTTTATAAGCCGCACCTTATCAAAGCTATAGGTACCGAAAACGTAATCAAAAAGGAATACACCGAAAAAAATTATGTGGGTATCGATTCGGGCTATTTTGAACCGGTAATTAACGGTATGCAGGCGGTAGTTGAAAACGGTACGGCACGCCGCTCAAAAATACCGGGCATTATCATGTGCGGCAAAACCGGTACCGCCCAAAACCCGCATGGTGAAGACCACTCGGTGTTTGTAGCTTTCGCTCCGCGCGATAATCCTAAGATCGCGATAGCTGTAGTAGTTGAAAACTCGGGCGAGGGCGCGCACTGGGCAGCTCCGATTGCCAGTTTTATAGTAGAAAAATATTTAACAGGTAAGGTAACCGCCCGCGAAGCCGGGTATACGGTTGATTACTTTGCCAATGCCAACCGCCTGCCCGATCTGGCACTGTACGCAAAAGATTTGATGAAAGAGCGCAGGCGCGACAGCATCCGCAGTGCCAAACTCGATTCGGTAAAAAGATTTAAGGCCGATTCGATTAAAAAAGTAAAAGCAGATTCAATTAAAAAAGCAAGGCAGGAAACAGCCGGTAACAATAAAGCAGGCAGCATCATCAGTATATTAACAGGCAGGAGGGCACGATCATGAGTAACCATCAGCAACGCAGCTTTTTTTTTAATGTTGACTGGCTAACCGTTTTATTGTACCTGGTACTTTGTGCTATTGGTTGGTTTAACATCCGCGCCGCGGTTTTCGACCCCAGCCATTCAAGCCTTATTGATGCATCAACAAATTACGGTAAGCAGTTTATCTTTATTTGTGTATCGATAGTGATAGCTATAGTGATCCTGCTGCTCGAAAGCCGGTTTATAGCAGCCCTTGCCCCCGCCTTTTATGTAATAGTGGTTTTATTGCTGATACTGGTACTCATTATAGGGCGAAACGTAGGCGGTAACCAGGCCTGGATCAACATGGGCGGCGGTTTCAGGCTTCAACCCTCCGAGTTTGCCAAACTTGCTACATGTTTGCTACTTGCACGTTATTTAAGCGGCACCAATATCCGGGTTACAGAACCCAAATCATTTGCAATGGCTGCTGGCATTATCGGTTTGCCCATGTTACTGATATTAAGGCAGCCCGATATGGGCTCAACCCTGGTGTTTTGCTCCTTAATATTTGTATTATATAGGGAAGGCCTATCACCCTATTTCCTGATTATAGAAGGACTTTTCATTGCACTATTTGTAATGGCCTTACTTTATAACCCGCTTTACATCATCCTGGTTTTAGCGGCCATTACGGCTTTAGTAATCTACCTGGTAAGGCGAAACCGGAAGTTAATAACAACCATGGTTATAGGACTTGGTATTTGTATCGCCTTTATATTCAGCGTTAAATTCATTTACTCCAAAGTATTAAAACAACACCAAACCGAACGTATCAATATCCTGTTAGGCATCACTACCGATTTAAGGGGCGAGGGTTATAACGTAAATCAATCAAAAATAGCCATAGGCTCGGGTAAATTGTGGGGCAAGGGTTATTTGCATGGTACGCAAACTCAATATTCGTTTGTACCGGCTCAAAGTACAGATTTCATCTTTTGTACTATAGGCGAAGAATGGGGATTTGCCGGTTCGATAACAGTTATAGGCCTGTACATGTTCCTCATACTCCGCATCATTTACCTGGCCGAACGACAGCGATCTCCTTTTACCCGGGTATACGCCTACGGAGTGGCATCGGTATTCTTTTTTCACGTAGTGATCAATATCGGTATGACCATCGGGATTGTGCCGGTTATCGGTATCCCGCTGCCCTTTATCAGCTACGGGGGATCGTCGTTGCTGAGCTTTACAATGTTGTTGTTTGTCCTGATTAAGCTGGATTCGAACCGGATGGGGATTATATAAGAGGGAAGTATTAAGGCACTATAAAAACGTCATTGCGAGGCACGAAGCAATCGCGAACTATACAGGGCAAACCTGCTTGCGTGCGATTGCTTCGTACCTCGCAATGACGAATGTTAAATATCTATCTCCCAACTACCCG
Source organism: Mucilaginibacter celer (assembly GCF_003576455.2). Taxonomy (NCBI): domain Bacteria; kingdom Pseudomonadati; phylum Bacteroidota; class Sphingobacteriia; order Sphingobacteriales; family Sphingobacteriaceae; genus Mucilaginibacter; species Mucilaginibacter celer. The sequence goes on along the minus strand of NZ_CP032869.1, from coordinate 6,809,313 downwards.
TTCGGATATCTCCTCCTCAACAAAGCATAAAACTTCTCGGTAGTAGCCTGTTTACTTTCCCAGTTATTTTTAACCACGTAATTGGTTTTCAGGAAACGCTCAGCTTCCTCAAAAGTATTGAAGCGGTTTACTATCTCAATGGCTTCGCTGTAAGCCAGGCTGTAACCATTAAACAGATCTTTAATATAAAGCAGTTTATCGTTCAGGTTAATGGCCGACTTAAGGTCGGTAACCGGCAATTCAGCAGGCGCACTACCAGCGGCAGCGGTTGCCTTCTCTGCCTTTTGGGCCATTATTTTTTGGTTAAAGGTTAACACCTGCTGGGCGTCGGCATCTGCTTTATTTGCTACCGGTTGTTGTACTTCCGGCTTCTTAACCTCTGGTTCCGCTTTAGTATCAGCTAAAACAGGCGCAGATTCTACAGCTTTTGCAGGCACTTCGTTGGTCAACTCTTCCAGTTCAAATTCATCAGCACCGTCATCCCAGGTATCAGCTTCGTTTAAATCAAGCTCAAAACTCTTGCCTTCGGGTATTTCCTGTTGAAAGGAATAACTATCTTTTTCGTGCGCAGCCGTCAAATCTATTTGTGGCTCCGGTTCGGTTTTCTTTTGTGGCTCTGCCGCTATTACATCAATCTTAACCGGGTTATTGAAAGGTACAGGCGCAACAGGCTCGGCCTCTTTAGTTATTTCAATTTTATCAACCGGCACCGGGATATGCTGCTGAACCACCGGTTCAAAAAAACGCTGCTCGTGCAGGGCCTCATTTTTGGCTGCAGGCGGAGTTACCGGTTTTGGCGGAGCTGATTGTACAGGCGCGGGTTTGGGTTGCTCAGCTACTATTGGCGGGGCAACGGTGGGTTGAGCGGGTGTAGCAGCGCGTTCGTTAATGCGGCGCAGTATTTCGGCATGGTCTTTTAAAAAATGGGCATTGGCTACAAAAAGCTCCAGTTCAAGCTCGTTCAGTTCGCCTGGATCGGCTGCAAGGTAGTCGTATTGATCATTAAGCTCTTTTAAAATCCCACCTATCTTTTTAAATACATCCATTTGCTTCATGGTCTCGATGTTAGGAAAATGCTTATCAAAAGTAGGATTAAATTCTGATATTTGCCGACTATAAAAGGCATAAATGGTATATCACGAAGAGGTTTTCAGGCGTAAAAGCGAGTTAGGCGGCAGTATCGAAGTTATTTGCGGATCAATGTTTTCGGGCAAAACCGAAGAGCTGATCAGGCGTTTAAGCCGCGCCCGCATTGCCAAACTCAAGGTGGAGATCTTCAGCCCTAAAGCCGATACCCGTTACGGTGAAGAAGCCATTATATCGCACAATGCCAATAAAATAACCTCAACCCCGGTTGATAGCGCTTCGGCCATTTTACTGTTGGCCAGCGATGCCCACGTAATTGGCGTTGATGAAGCCCAGTTTTTTGACGACGAACTACCCGAAGTTTGTACCATACTGGCCAACCGCGGCATCCGCGTAATTGTTGCCGGTTTGGATATGGATTTTAAAGGCCGCCCCTTTGGCCCCATGCCCGCCATTATGGCCATTGCCGAATCGGTTACCAAGCTACAGGCCGTTTGTGTACAATGTGGCAACCCGGCGCTTTATTCGTACCGCCTGGTGCCCGACGAAGCTAAGATTTTGTTAGGCGAAAAGGAAAGCTATGAGCCGCGCTGTAGGGTTTGCTACAACAAAAAGGCCTGATTTCTTTTCTCAATAATATTTCAATATTTAATACCTTATACTAAAACAAATACGGGGTACTTGATTGTTATAATATAAAACTATGGCATTTAGAGCCTGGTTTAACAAACTATATATCAATCATGGCCAAAAAGGTTTTAGTAATTGAGGACGATAAAGACATCCGCGATACCGTGGTATATGTATTGGAAGAAGAAGGTTACGAAGTGATCCAATCCGACAATTCGCGTATACTGCGTACGTTATCAACACTACAGCCCGATCTTATTTTGCTTGATAACTGGCTTACCGACTGGAGTAGCGACGCAAATGGGCAACAATTAAGTAAAAGTATAAAGGATGATCCGGCTACAAGCAATATCCCGGTAGTTATCATCTCGGCCGTAAGTAATATTAAAGAAGTTGCCAAAGCAGGCAATGCCGATGGCTACCTTGCCAAACCCTTCGATTTAACGTCTCTTTCCGAAATGGTAAAAAAACATATCAGGTAAAAAGCCTTATCAAATTAACTACGTAAAACGGCCTCCCCATTACCAGGGGAAGCCGTTTTTTATGAATCTCATCTAAATTCTCTCCGGAGGAGTGGACTGGGTGAGGCTCTTAGATCCTCACCCCAAACCCAACATTAAAAGTGCGTCCATCGGCAGGCAATATACCCGGACCAGGATACATATTAATACGGCGTGTAAAATATTTAGCGTTAAAAATATTGTTCACGTTGGCTGTAAAATGGTAGTTTTTCAGGAAGCCATAGTTAAAGGCCCAATCAAACAAATGATAAGCAGGTACCACCCCGGTTGCACCGGTTGGATTTAATAGCGTGTTATTGGCATCGCTAAAGCTTTTGCCTACATAACTGTATTGCAACGTGCTGCTTACCTGGCCGCTTAAAAAGGTTAAACCCGCGCGGTCAATCCAATCGGGCGTACCCTCTAAACGGTTACCTACAAGGCTTACATTTTTACCATTTTGGTTGATAGCGCCGGTGGTATATCGGCCGTGAGTATACGATAAGGAGTTAAACAAACGCAGATCGTTGCCCGCTGTTTTATCGAACGAGCGGATCAGCGATACTTCGGTGTAAGCTTCAATACCTTTAGCTACACCATCGCCAATATTGGTTAGGTACAGGTGGTTTACGTTGTTGGCATCGGTTTGGGTTAAGGTACCGGCACGCTTGCCGTAAAAAACATAAAACGCGCTCACATCAAAGCTGAATACCGTACCGAAATGCCCGCGATAACCCAGGTCGGCGCTGTAACCTTTGCTGTCTTTCATATTGGGGTCGATGATGGTTAACTGATCTGCCGGGGTAACCGCCGCGTACAGGAACGGGCGGTAAGCCTGCGAAATATTACCGTAAAGCTGGTTACCATCATTAAACTGGTACTGTAAACCGGTACCGAACAGCGGGAAGTTACGATCATTTTTATAGCTTACCGGTACTGTACGGTTTACAATAACGCCCGATGTTGTGGTATGGATATCTTCAAACCTTACACCTGGGGTAACGGTAAACCCGCGTGTAATCTGGAACATATTTTCGGCAAAAGCGGTATAGTTGAGGGTGTGCAACCTTAGGTCGATACCATAATCCTTAACCAGGCTCAGATCAAAATCGGATGCTACGGTACCTGTGCCTTTTTGCCTGCGTTTGGTGGTTTGTTCAAAGTACCGAACGCCGGCCGTGAACGAGCTGTTCAGATCGCCGAGTTTATAGGTATGTAACAAACGGGCTTCGGTAGCAAAGCCGCGATAATAATCCCTGTCAACCTGGCGCGGGTTAAAGGTTTTCAGGCTGTTGTTAACAGTATCGGGGATATTCGCGGTGTTGATGAATTGAACACTGTTACGCTGGCCCGATAGTAAATGCGATGTAACTTCGAGTTTGGTATTTTTATCAAACCTGTAGTTGAACAGCAAGGCAGGGATATTGATTTCGGGATTAAAAAAGTTACGGGTACGGGTGGCCTGCCTGTTATTGGCATCAAACTGCGCATCGGTTAAACCACCTGCTATCTGCTGGCGATAATCAGAGCGCGAAAACTGGAATGCAATGTTGCCCTTATCATTAAACTGGTATTTGATATTGGCATAATAAGCACGCGAGTTGAAAGCCGCATCTGGCCGCCAGCCATCGCCGGTGCGGGCGCTGTAAAAGGCATAATAGCTTACTTTACCTACTTTACCGCCAATAGCGTTGTAGGAGTTAAAAAAACGGTTTGAACCCGCCGATTGCTCACTTTCAAAACCAAAAACCTTGGTGCTGTCGCCCTCCTTAATCTTAAAATTAAGCATCCCGCCAAACTGGCTGCCAAACTGCAAAGCTGCCGAACCGCGTACAATCTGGATTTCGCTTACCGCCTGAAAAGGCACGTTATAATGGTTTTCGGGATAACCGGCCATATCCGAGTTGGTGTTATAGCCGTTTTGCCTGATATTGGTTTCGATGGATCGGTGTGTATCGGTACCCCGGGTACCGATATTAAGCTGCAAACCTGCGCCATCCATCTCCCAAACATTAACACCCGGCACTTTGGCAAAAGCCATACGGGCATTGTTATTGGCAAGGTTGGCCTTACCGGCATCAAAAAAAACATCAAATGTTTTTTTACCCGCAAAAATATTGGTGCCCGATATATTGGGCAGGTGCTTTGGGCGGCTCTCGCGGATGATTACGCTATCCAGTTGCAGGGTATCCTTCACGCTTTTATGTTGTGCCATAACTGTGCCTGCGCAGCAAATAAAAAACGCAGGCAATGAAAATTTATAAAGAGTATTCATTGTATTTAAATTGAAAAAAATAGGGGAATGCTGTAGTTACAGCCGTGGTTAACATCGGCGTATACAAAAGGCATACACCAAACGCAAAACGCCCGGCCACTAACAAACAGGTAAAAAAATCAAAAAAGGGATTATGCAACCAGCGCTTCAGGGGGCCTGCCGCCAACGGGTACTACAGGATCGGGTATGTTGATATAAATAAAGGTAGCGGGTTGCGGCCTTTGCTCTTCGGGTTTTACAAAAGTATAAGCTATTTCTAAGCAATTGTATTTGGCATCGCTACCAAGCTTTTTATCTGTTGATTCGTGCGCTTTTTTACTTACAGGATTGCTACCCTGATTTTTAGCACAAATGATGTTTTCATTAAGCAGTTTGGTGGTTTCGTAATTGGGAATGCATTGCAGGTAAAGCGCATCACGGGTAACCCTCAGCTTTACATAATTATAAGATACGCCGCTAAGCTGCACCTGGCCCGAAATGTTTTCATAACCGGCCCAGTCATGAATATACGGAAGGTTCTGTTTTATTTTAATCTCAATCAGTTGGCGGGTATCATACTTCCCTTTACTTATTTGCCGGGCTATTACACTGTTTGAGCGATTGGTAAAATATTGATTGAGCGCCGTGTATCCCACCAGGTTAAGCAGGTGCGTTATGAGCATTACTATGGCAAAAAGCTTTTTCAATCAATAATCAATCTAAACAAAAGCAATGCTACGCAAAATCCGGATAAGATAATCGTGCAATTATTTAAAAATTTAAACAGGAGGAATTAATTTTGGATAAATTCTGTAAAAACAGTTTAAACATTGGAGTTCAGCCTTTAAGCGCAATCATCAACCCTATTCATTATCCAGACATTATGTATACTATGCCGAATAGACCAATATACAAACAACTGACAGCTAATATATTTTTGTAACTACTAAGAAAATCAAACCCTAATCTCAGAAACTGCCTCAAAAACAAGGTAACTTATATATTACAATTGCAATTTCTGAGAGAATGTAACAAAATCGGTACGCAATTTGACCCATGCCAAATACATTTATTTGATAATGCCCTGATGATTAAATGGATTGGATTGAATGTTTTAGAGAACATTACTAATCCTGTTTATAATCACATTAAAGAATGAAGATTGTTTAAGCTGTGTCATTTTACTGTTAAGGAGAAGCAATAGAGCTATACGCTATTAGCCCATGCTGTTCTTTTTACGTTATTAGAAGCGGTTGCTTTCTGTCAAATTTCATTCCTGTGTTTTTTGTTATCGGTCATACATTCCTTTTAACAAAAAGGGATCTGCATGAAAAAGCGGCATTATTGTAACTATGACTGATTTTTTTATTGAATGAAAAAGAAAATACCCGGTACGGTACACCCCCACCCAACACAATGGGCGCCCGACAAGTTGACGATATTTTTTACAGAACACCTTAACAGGATTTACTGCACCCGCGCCCATTTGGCCGAGCGAATGCTGGAAGTTGTTGACAACGACAATTTTAAAGACCTGCAGCAAGCCATAAAAGATACCATTAACGAAACCGAAGAGCAGATTGCCCGCATGGACGGCGTATACGCCCTGCTGGAAAAACGTTACTCGTTTGAAAACTGCACCAGCGTTGTGGCTATGCTTGAAGATGATTTTACGGCCATACAGCAACAAAGCAACGACGAACAGCTGCGCGATATGAGCATCATCCTGTACCTGCAGGATATTGAGCAGATTGAAAAAAACTCGATACAGTTGTTACAGTTAGTCGCCAATAGCCACCATCAGATAGGTACGTTTTTGCACGAGCATTTAAACCGTATATTTAATAAACGAACGCTTTATAATTTTATAAGGGCAAAATATATTTAAACTAAGCGGCCCTTTCTTAACTGGCTATACTGTTTTGCCTTAAAAATATATCGGCCCGTAAGCCGCTTTCGCTCATGGTTTTTAAAAAAATATAGCTGATGTGCTTGTAAACACGTTCGGGCGGGCTTTTGATAGCGTATTGGTTTCGCAGTAAAAATGCCAGCATGTATACCTTTAACAGTTTATAATCTGTTTCGTTAATAATGGCATTAGCCCACTCCTCTAACGAATCGTTCATCAACGCAAGCTGCCTGCTGTTAAAGCTAACCATAATTTTCACCCCGTTAAGCAGCGTGAGCATCAATGGGGTAAAGGCTTCCTCCTCTTTTTTGTAAGCTTCGTCAAGTTCAAAATTTAATATAATGGCCTTTTTTACCAGCCCCAGCGTTAAATACTCTTCGGTTTTTATCAGCTTTATAAAAAAATCATAAACACAGGTAGAGTTGCCAACCGGTCGGTAATGCGTTTCGAGTGTTGAAACAAAACGCAAAGTTTTTAAAGGCTCGTTACATATTTTTAATACATGTGCCGATATTAAAAATATCAGATCGTTCGAGGTACTTTTTTCAAGATGAAGCGGCGGGCGGAAATAAAAGCGGGTAAGCTCTTTAAAAAAATCCTTATTTATAATTCCGTATTTAAGATACTGGTATAGGGTATTTAAGCACTTTAAGGGGCTAAGCGGAAATTCGTAATAACTTACTGCCCCAAAATTGCTCAGTATTTTCAGGTATTCTTCCAGCTTGTTCATCTCAAGCCGTACCACGCTCAGCGTGGCCAAAGCAGTATAAACCAGGATTCTTTTTTTATCGCTTAGCTCAAATTTAAGCAGGGTATGCAGGGTTTTACCGTAATCGTTATTAACAAACTCCAAACCAAACAGGTAATCAAACAGTTCATCGCCGCAATCCTGTTTAAAGTATTGTACCAACGATTCGGTATCTTTCAGCGTACTGAATTCTTTTTCGAGCAGATCGCCCAGAAAGAGGATCAGATCCGATTTTTCCTTGGTTGTTAAGCGTGTTTGCGATAACAATTGAAAGCTTTCGCGCTGCCCGCTTTTAATGGCATAAATAATACACCATTTCAATACAGATAATTTCCGTTCGCCATTAAAATACCGGTTAATGGTTGTAATGAGATCGATATTAAACAGGTTAGTATTTTTTTGCAGCAGATACCTGGCTATCGAAAATTCCAGGAAGTGGTTATTACTAAACTCAACCGAGGCCTTGTATTCAAAATCGCTGCTAAAATTTTGTTCGCGGATAAAGCCGATGCTCAGCAGTTCAAAATAAGCATGGTTATAATGCTTAATTAAGTTAATAAGGCTAAGCTTAGGTGCTTCAAATATGTCGGCGCCAAAATCCATTTGCTCAACTATAGCCTGGATCACATAAATTTTATCGGCCGAGTATTGGCCCATATAAACCTTGTTGAGTATAAAATTTGAAATAAGTTCATAAACACTCACATGGTCGATATCATCAAGCGAAAAGTTTTTTTTGTGCTCTTTATAATAAAACTGGAAATATAAAGGGTGGTTGAAATTTTCGGCCACGTTTACAGCAATATAGTTTTGCATGGCCGGGTTTATTTTAAGGCAAAGCTCCTTAATTTCCTGGATGCTGAACAGCGGCACATTGGAGGGCTGATCAAGCGTGCTGAAAAAACCCTCAAACCAGGGGCTCTGGCCCATTTCGATGGTATGATGATAATTTATCCAGGTAGAGGAGCGCATGGTTAAAATCAGCTTAAACCAATCGTGCGATTGGTAAAACGAAAAAATATCAACCAACTGGTTTAATACCAGCTGAAACTGGTCGTTTTTAAACATGTGCTCATCAACCCCATCAACAATCAAAAAAAACCGGCCCTCCTTGCGTTGCTTTAAATCAAGCAGGGCCACAATATCTTCCTCTATCGAGTAGCCGAGCAGGCCCAGCATCCAATCATTAATGTCCCTTCCACTTAAAAAAACGTTCATGAGGGCGTTGCTGCTAAAAAAAAGGATGATATCGTTGTTGTTTTGCTGCAGTTTTTCGTCAACCCAATGGCAAAGCGCCACTGTTTTTCCGTATCCGGCCGGGGCGGCAATAACGGTGGCGGTATAGTCTCCCTGCAAAAAGGCAGCAAAATGATCATCAATAAACTGCCGCCTGATGGTTTGGGTGTATGGGATGCCCGTTTTATTTTTAAGTGCCTGCAAGGTAAACGAGGTTATTTTTCCGGCGTTTATTTTTAACAGGTCCCAATCAACAGCGGTAGTGGTTTGCTTTACCGATTCGGCTTCCTGCTTTTTACAAAAATCGTCCCAGCCTTCATAATCGCAGTAGCGTGCAAGCGTATTAAGCGTAAACATTGATGGATTAAACTTGCTGTACGCAAAACCATAAATACGTTTCAGCGTGGTTTCACTTACACGTTGTTTGGTTTTTTCAAGAATATAGGCCTCAACCGTTTTGCAATCGGCAGGAGCTATGTTGGATAACCCCGCCTCCACCAGAACAAACTTTTTTAACCCCTCAAAATAATATTTAGAAAAACTGGTCATAATTGGTTTTTGAACTCAGCAAAATATATTATCGTTTGGGGTATAGCAATAATACGCTGAATATAATATATTGTTTCATATATTATTCATAGCAGATACTTTTTTCTGCTTTGAGTAATTTTTACCCTTAAATATACCCAAAGCAGATGCAAACTAACAAAATGAATAAAATGAACAGAAACTTAAGGGTTGATAAGCCCCACCGGGCCACTTCTCCGTTGCTATAAATTTATAAAACCAACTCTTTTACATCATGAGTGAAAAAGCCATCAAACAGCCCATTGCCTCATTCAAATTTATAAGCTATTGATGGTAAGCTTTTTTTATTTTTATTTGGATTTATTCTAAATAAGATATTTCTTTGTCGTGTTAACGTATTTAATCCAAATCACGCTCAAATGAAAAAACTCGTTTACCTGATAACGCTGTTCAGTATTTCGCAGTTAAGTCTGCATGCCCAGTCAAACCTTGCACAAGATCGTGCAGCTATCCGTGCCCTGGGCGGCTTTTACAAAGTAACCTTTGATTATGCTGAAACTTTCTCGCCCGATACCGCCTATCGCAACCATCCCCAATATCATTCATGGGGCTATGAATGGGCAGCCGTTGAAGAAGATTCGCCAAAAAAAATAGTGATCCAGCACCTGCTGGTAGTTGGCGACAGTGCCGTAATTAAACACTGGCGCGAAGACTGGGTATATGAAGAGCCCAACCTGCTCAATTTCGATCAAAGCAGTACCTGGAAAAAAGGAACATTAAAGCCGGCAGAAGCAAAAGGTCGCTGGGTACAAAAAGTTTTCCAGGTGGATGACAGCCCACGTTACGAAAGCATTGGCACCTGGGTACATGTTGACGGCAAACACCTGTGGCAAAGTGAATGCGATTCGCCCCTGCCCCGCCGCGAGTTTACCAAACGCAGCGATTATAATGTTTTGCGCCGTGGTAACCGTATTTATTTAACTGCCAACGGCTGGATGTTTGAGCAGGATAACCAAAAAATTATCCGCTCGGCCACGGGCGATAAACTACTGGCCCGCGAAAAAGGTTATGAAGAATTTACCAAAGCCGATGAAGCCAAATTTGCCTACGCCAAGAACTGGTGGCAAAAACAGCAACCCTACTGGACAGCCGTGCGCCAGGTATGGGATGAAGTATATGCCCAAAATACCGTTATTAAATTAAAAGGCAAAACAGATGGCAAACTGCTTTACGAGCGCCTGTTTGAACTGGCCGATCAATCGGTAAAAGAAAAATGGGATGCGCAGAAAAACAAAGCCGAAGCCCGCAAGCTGATTAACATTTACCTTGTTACCAATGCTTAATATTTAAAATATAAAGTCCTGTTCTGTGGTTAGACAACTGCATCTCAGATTGTGCAACTAACAGAGCAGGCACCAATTGAGTTAAAGCCTCACTAAAGCCGAAAGCAAAATGCACAAAGTGTAAAGCCCTTTGTTTTTGGTGGCAATAAATAATGAACCCTGTATAAATCAGATTGTATGTGCGACGCGAAAATACTTAGTCAAAAAGGCACGGCGGTGATAAGCCGCTGCGCCGAATGTGAGTGTATATTTATATGGCACCATAACCTGATTCTTAGTTTTACGCCCGCCCAGTTTATACAGTTTAAAAACTTCACTGTCGATCTGGACTTTGGCGATCACTCCTTCCCTTTTCCGGATGGGCAGGAGCGCGTGGTAATGCGCACACCGGTTAATGATATCCAGCTTACCTTTACGGTTGACGAATGGGAAGATTTTCATACCGCCATGGACGAAGCCGCATACATGCACGAAATTTACATGATAGTTGACGGCGGAAGATAAACCTGCCACTGTTGGCCTGCATTTTGTTTAAACATATTTTAAAACCTCCTCCTATGAAAGATATCCCTGTACACCAACTGCTTGAACGTACAAGCTCGGGCCTGGATATCAGTTATTTTGCCTTTGGCGATCAACCTAAAGAAAAAGAACCTTTGGGTGCCCACCGAGACGATCATTATTTATTTTTTTTGGTTGAAAAGGGAAATGCCTCGCTTATGATAGATTTTCACGAAGTTAAATTCTGTGAAAACTCATTATATTATATTTTGCCGGGGCAGGTACACCATCGCATCCGTAATGAGGTTGCCGGCGGATGGTTTGCGGCTATTGATACCCAGCATATCCCACCGGGTTATCGTGCCATATTCGAGAACCAGCTTTTGCTTCAACAACCCTATCAGCTAAGTAATTACGAAATGAAACAATACCGGCAGGTACTTTCCCTGTTGCATGAAAAACATGCCGAAGATGCCCAGAGTCCTTTTTATATTCCCATACTGCAATCGCTGATACAATCGTTTACCGGCATGGTGGCTGCCAACTTCAGTAAAACCCGCAATCCCGAAAAACAATTGTCGCGCCCGGGGCAAATTTCGCTGATGTTTAAAAAGCTATTGCTCGAGCAGATCCGCATAACCAAAAGTCCCTCGGCTTATGCTGCCTTGCTTAATGTATCCGAATCGTACCTGAACGAGGTTTTGAAAAAAACAACCGGCTTCCCGGTAAGTTACTGGATAACCCAGGAAGTGATGCTGGAGGCCAAGCGCCTGTTATTTTACAGTGATTTAAATGTAAAGGAAATAGCACATACCCTGGGCTATGATGATCATACTTACTTTTCGCGCCTGTTTAAAAAATCCGCCGCAATCACCCCACTCGAGTTTAGGGATAAAAGCCGCAAATAGTACAATCATTACCGCAAACAATCTATTTTAATACTATCAAATACGCTGTTGCTTTGTGTTATCAAATTTAACACAACATGGAAACATCCACTCTTCATAAATTAAAAAGAAAGGCGGGCAACCTGTTCGAAAACCAGCTTTTGCAAAGCGGCCGGGTGCTGGAAGTAAGGCATTGGCAACCCTCAACCATGATTGAGGTAGACCTGCACCTGCCCCAGGCCGATATGCAAACCTGGCACGAGATACCTTATATAAAGGTAAAGGTAGATAACCTCACTTACCGCGATTACACCCCCGCCGGCTGGGATGCCGAAACCAGTACCTGTACACTTTATATAGATGCAGCACACAAAGGCCCCGGCAGCAACTGGGCCCGGCAGTTAAAAAACGGTGACACCATCCGCTATCTCAAAATCCGTTCAACAAAGCATGCGCCGGCAAGTACGCCGGCCATCATAGGCCTTGGCGATGAAAGCAGCATGGGGCACCTGCTTGCCCTGCAGCAAATGGTTTTGCCGCTCACCCGGTTTTCGGGCGCTATAATTATGGCCAATGATGATCACCGCGATTTGTTTGGCCAATATTTTAAATCGCCCATTAAACCTATCCAACGCCGGGATGCGTTTGGGCATCACAGCCTGATCTGTTGGGTAATGGAGCAACATTATAACCTGGAGCAATCGGTATTTTACCTGGCTGGTAACCATACCATGGTAATTGAGCTCAGAAAACTGCTGAGGCAGCAGGGCTATACATCGGGGCAGATCCGCACGCAGGGTTTTTGGTCGTAAAAACCGATTCTACAACTTGCAACCTGCTGTGCAGCGCCATTCACCGACATTTTGTGCCGTTTCGCCTAAAATATCTGTTTAACAATTGGGTAACAGCACATCTTTGCGGCAAATAACATTATCATGAAAACATTTTACAACCCGCTAATAGCAATCATCATCACCCTACAGGAGCATAGTACAGCGGTTATCCAGTCGCTGGTTAACCTTGTTAGTTAATATTTGCCCGCCTGCGAAAAACAGAAAAACCGCTTTAACCTAACGTTAAAGCGGTTTTTTTTGCTTTTAAACTTTCGTCATTACAATAAACTTCTTCTGCAAAGTTTCACCGACGCTAACCCTTTTTAACGGTATTTCTCCGATGTTTTAGCCCCGTTTACCGGAAGTTGGGCCTGCTTTACCTAATAACGCTAACGGCAGGGTGCCATTTGTATGCAATTTTGGATCACTAAACAACAACAATTAAATGCCATGAAAACTCTACTTGCAGTACAAATAATCCATTTGATAGTAAAAGCCGCCGAGCATGCGGTTGCTATAGCCCATTCAATTGGTCATCTTATCAAATAACTCCGGCACCCCGATGGAGTGGTTAGTTCATCTTTGTTAAATCAATAAACCACAACATGCGTTATCCTTAAAAAGGGGGAGACAGAATGAAAAAGGGAGATGAAGTAACCTGGAAATGGGGAAAATCAGAAGCTGAAGGCACGGTTGTTAAAAAACACACCGAACCGGTAAGCAAAACTATAAAAGGCGCAAAGGTAAAACGAAACGCCGGCAAACAGGAGCCAGCTTACGAAATTGAACAGAAAAACGGCAACAAAGTGCTGAAATCTGAAAGCGAAGTAAGCCCCCTAACCCCCTAAAGGGGGAATGTTTGTAAAGTATTAGAGCCTGGATGTTATACATGCGGGCTTTTTCTTTATTTTTTTGTCATGTTGAGCGATAGCGAAACATCTTCTTCGCCTTGTAAACCGCTAAGCAGAGCGGCCATACCTGGCGTAGAAGATCCTTCACTTCGTTCAGGATGACAAAACAGCTGCTACCAACGCACATTCACCGTAAAAATTATGCAACTCACCGAAAAACTCATGGTTATTTCATTAATGAAATGCATTTTTACCCTATGGCAAAACAACCCATTATCACTGTAAATAACCTGGTAAAAAACTACGGCGATTTTGCAGCCGTAAAAGGCATCAGTTTTGAAGTTTATGAGGGTGAGATCTTCGGCCTGCTTGGCCCTAACGGCGCAGGCAAAACCACAACGCTCGAAATTATCGAGACACTCAGAGACAAAACATCGGGCAGTATTATTGTTGATGGTTTTGATATTGAAACCGATGCAGATAATATCAAAAAACGCATCGGCGTACAGTTACAGGCTGCGGGTTATTATCCAAACCTCAACCTTTCGGAACTGATCGTACTTTTTTCGGGCTTATATGGCATTGATAAAACGCCTATGGAAATGCTTGAAAAAGTAGCCCTTACCGATAAGGCCAAGGCGAAGTACAAAGATCTTTCGGGCGGCCAAAAACAGCGTTTCTCTATCGCCACCACACTCATCAACAACCCAAGAATTATCTTTTTAGATGAGCCAACTACCGGCCTCGACCCACAAGCCCGCCGCAATCTCTGGGACCTGATCCGCCAGATTCGCGACCAGGGAACAACCGTAGTAATCACCACCCACTACATGGACGAAGCCGAAGTACTGTGCGACCGCGTAGCCTTTGTTGATGGCGGCCATATTATAGGTATAGATACCCCCGATCATTTTATTGACGAACTGGTAGCCTCAGGCTTCGAGCGCAAGAAACAGGTAAAGCTCGCCAACCTTGAGGATGTGTTTATCAACCTTACCGGCAAGGAATGGAGGGAAGGATAATTGCAGTTGGCAGTTTTTAGTTGGCAGTTAGCAGCAAAAAACGCCATTGAATTAATCTCCAGGTACCAATGAACTAATGAACCACTGAACTAATGAACCAAAAATACAGCAATACAAAAGCAACCCTGGCTATTGCCAAAGCCAGTTTCCGGTCGATATTACGGAGCCCTTCGGCGGTGGTGTTTACGCTGGCATTCCCGTTAATATTTATTATCGTTTTTGCCAATATTGGCGGGGGCGGCATGTCGATAGATGTGGGTTTGGCCAAAGGCAGCGACACTTCGGCCAATAACCCTGTTTATATGGCTTTGAAAAAAAATAAGATCATGCACCTCATTACCGATCAAACGGCCGATGAGATGAACAAAAACCTGGCAAAGGGTAATATTGATGCTATCCTTGATCTTAAACCTTTTGCCCCTCCTGCTGCCATGACGGTACATGTTCAGTACAGCTCGGCTTCGGGCGATAAAGGCAGTGTACTAAAATCGGCGCTGAATAATATTTTTTACAGGATCCAATCGGAAGAGTTGAACCGAATAAAGTCTTATACTACTGTTCAGGTTCCAAACCTTATCGATCTGAAAGAAGAAACTATAACCGGCCGGCCTTATAAATACATCGATTTTATATTGCCCGGGCAGCTTGGTTTTTCGCTTTTAAGCAGTGGCGTTTTTGGTACGGCATTCGTATTTCTAAGCCTGCGTTTAACGTTGGTTATCAAACGCTTTTTTGCCACACCGGTTAAACGTTACAGTATTGTTTTGGGCGAGGCCATTGCAAGGCTGGCTTTCTCCCTTTTAGGCTCGTTGTTTATTATTTTAGTTGGGCATTATATGTTCGGCTTTACGTTAATACACGGTGCTACAACGGTATTGAACATGCTGGTACTCTCGGCCATAGGTCTTATTATATTCATGGGGTTTGGCTTTACCGTATCGGGCATTGCTAAAAACGAAAGTTCGGTGCCGCCGCTATCAAATATCATTACCCTGCCACAGTTTTTATTGTCGGGAACCTTCTTTTCTATTACTGCTTTTCCCACCTGGTTGCAATACATCAGCAAGGTATTACCCCTTACCCATTTAAATGATGCAATGCGTAAGGTAGCTTTTGAAGGAGCCGGTTTAGGCGATGTAACGCATCAATTGCTTATCCTGCTTGCCTGGTTTGTAGGTATTTACGCGGTAGCCGTTAAAACTTTTAAATGGGAATAGCCCGGTGATTAGAGGTTAGAGACCAGAGATTAGTTTCACCCAATCATTTTATCCGGTTTAAATTATTGTACATAACTTTAAATTAATGTTAAATAAATGCATTTTTGCAGTTTGTTAACATTAATTTAAGATGTTCCGATTTTTCCGTTTCTTTTTTCTGTTACTAATTATTTCATCGACGGCCAAAGCCCAGGACTCAAAAGTAGGCACCTGGGGCATTGCTACCCTCGTTTTACCGGGCGACAGCCTACACAAATGGGGTGGTTATACCGAGTTTCAAACCCGAACCAATAATGTTTTCAGCCAGTTTCAATACTTTGAGATAAAAGGAGGTGTAAGCTATGATATTGATAAAAACTTTACTGCACTTTTAGGCACCGGCCGCTATACCACTTATGATTATATGGATGTTGGCAAGGGCCCAACCATTACCGAAACCCGTTTTTGGGAACAGATCACAAGCAACCAGTTCCTTTACCGTTTAAAACTGGAGCACCGTTACCGTGTAGAGCAGCGCTGGGTTAATGGCGATTATCGCAACCGCTTCCGTTACAGACTTAACGTGTTCATCCCCTTTAACAATACCAAAATTGTGGCCAAAACCTGGTTTCTTTCTGTTTTTGATGAGGTTTTCCTGAATAACAAAGTGCCCAACTTTGAGCGCAACCGTGTTTCGGCAGCTTTGGGTTACCAGTTTGATAAATCGCTGATTTTGCAGGCGGGCTGGATAAATCAATACAATTATTCCACTACGGCTAAAAGCGATAAAAATAATATCATGTTGATTTTGATGTACCGGATACATCGTAAAAACGCGGTGCAGCGTGAGCATGTGCCTACTACGAGTGATTGATGACCGTTGATTGGGGAGATGATTACGTTGATTTCGCTGATTGTCTGAACCGGGATTTGGGGAGATTTTTAGGATTTACTGGATTTTACCCCACCGGTTGTCGTGTCTCCACGACAACCAATCTATTTAATTTGCATGAATGTTGTCGTGGAGACACGACAACCGGGGTGAGGAAATAGCAGAAAAATCCAACTAATCAAAATAATCCCCCCAAATCCCGGTTCAGACATTCTTGTTCATAAAAAAATAGCCTATTCTATATTAAATTCATGTTAAATAACATACTTCAACGCTAATAATCGTTACAAATACAAAATTTCAATTGCGTTTTCCTGTTTTGAACGTTAACTTAGCCGCCGTTATTAATAGTATTCATTCAAACCACACTCTGACAATTCATTATGAGCATAATAATTGATGTGCATGCCCGCCAGATTTTAGATTCGCGCGGTAACCCTACTATTGAAGTAGAAGTTTTAACCGAGAATGGCGCATTTGGTCGCGCTGCTGTACCTTCTGGTGCATCAACCGGCGTTCACGAGGCTGTTGAGCTTCGCGACAACGACAAATCAAAATACATGGGCAAAGGCGTTTTAAAGGCCGTTGAAAATGTAAACGAAATTTTAGCTCCTGAATTAAAAGGTATCGACGTGTTTGAACAAAACGCTATCGACGCTTTAATGATCGAGATTGACGGTACCGAAAACAAAGGTAAAATTGGTGCCAACGCTATATTAGGTGTTTCATTAGCTGTAGCTAAAGCTGCTGCGCAGGAAAGCCGCCAGCCTTTATACCGCTACATTGGCGGTGTAAACGCCAACACGTTGCCTATCCCGATGATGAACATCGTTAACGGTGGTTCACACTCTGATGCTCCTATCGCTTTCCAGGAATTTATGATCATGCCGGTTGGCGCTCCTTCATTCTCTGAAGCTTTACGTTGGGGTACTGAAGTATTCCACAACCTGAAAAAAATTCTTCACGACCGTGGTTTATCAACCGCAGTAGGCGACGAAGGCGGTTTCGCTCCTACTTTTGAAGGTACTGAAGATGGTGTTGAAACCATTTTAAAAGCTATCGAAAAAGCAGGTTACAAAGCGGGTGAAGATATTTTCATCGCGTTTGACTGTGCTGCATCTGAGTTTTACAAAGACGGTAAATACGATTACACTAAATTTGAAGGCGAAAAAGGTGCTATCCGCACCAGCGCTGAGCAGGCTGATTACCTTGCCGAATTAGTAGCTAAATACCCTGTTATCTCTATCGAAGACGGTATGGCCGAAGACGATTGGGAAGGCTGGAAAATCCTGACCGATAAAATTGGTAAAAAAGTACAGTTGGTGGGTGATGATTTATTTGTAACCAACACCAAACGTTTACAAAGAGGTGTTAGCGAAGGTATTGCTAACTCAATCCTGGTAAAAGTTAACCAGATTGGTTCATTAACCGAAACCATCAACGCGGTTACTTTAGCACAAACCAACGGCTTTACCTCGGTAATGAGCCACCGTTCGGGCGAAACTGAAGATTCGACCATTGCCGATCTTGCTGTAGCATTAAACTGCGGCCAGATCAAAACCGGTTCGGCTTCACGTTCAGACAGGATCGCTAAATACAACCAGTTATTACGTATCGAAGAAGAATTAGGCGCTAACGCTAAATTTATCGGTAAAGATTTCAAATACTTTAAAAAGTAATCTCTTTTTGATGATATTGAAGGCCATCTGCTTGCAGGTGGCCTTTTTTGTTATGTCATCCTGAGCATAGCGAAGAATCTTCTTCGCCATGCAGGACGGCTGTACAGGGCGAAGAAGATGCTTCGTTCCTCAGCATGACAAACGTTTTTAAGGTATTGAGCACCTTATTTTCATTCGTCTATCAATAGGTATTTTTATACCTTTGCCTCCCGGCAACCGGATAATTAAACCTCGGCAGCCACGTTATAAATTTGTTACTGTAGTACTGATGAACAAAAAAGGGATTTTGAGGATACTGGCCATTGTGCTGATATTTATTGCAAGCGTAGGGTTAGATAGGGTTACCAAACTTTATATCCGCGATCATGTTCATATCAGTGATAACATTTTTGTGATCAAAAACTTTTTCACCATACTGCACGCCGAAAACACCGGCGCCTTTTTAAGCCTCGGCGATTCGTTGCAAAACCCGTGGCGTTTTATTTTGCTTTCGTTACTTCCTTTAATTGCGTTAGCTTTTGGTATAGGCTATGTAATGCTGAAACCATCAATCGGAAAATTAACAACCATAGGCATAGTACTGGTAATAGCCGGCGGCGCAGGTAACCTGTACGACAGGATGATGTACGGCAGCGTAACCGATTTTATGCACATGAACTTCCATATTTTTCAAACCGGTGTATTCAATGTGGCCGATGTATCTATCATGATTGGCATGGGGCTGATCTTGTTGGAGTCGTGGAAAAAAGATAAAGCGGCTAAAAAGAAACAGCAGGAGGAAGCCGATGCGGAGACAACACCAGCATAACTCTATATAATAACAATACCGTCATTGCGAGGAACGAAGCAATCGCGAACTCTACAGGGCAGACCTGCCTACGTGCGATTGCTTCGTTCCTCGCAATGACGATCTTTTATAATTTCTCTCACCAACCCCCTTAAAATCTTCTTAACAATAAAAAGCGTATCTTTGCGGGCAATTACCCGTTTGCTTACGGCTTTGAGTTCTCTAAACTTTTCAGATCCGCTTATGCCTTCGCGTGAGCACATTATATATTACACACGATCAAATGTCATTCGAAAATTTAAATTTAATTGAGCCTATCCTCAAGGCTTTAAAAACTGAGGGCTATACTACACCTACCCCAATCCAGGCGCAAGCCATACCTATTATATTACAGCGCCGGGATTTGCTTGGCTGTGCCCAAACCGGTACCGGCAAAACCGCGGCATTCGCTATCCCTACCCTGCAACTTCTACACCAGGACAGGATAGCCCACAAAGAGCAAAAAACCATTAAAGCGTTGGTTTTAACCCCAACGCGCGAACTGGCCCTACAAATTGGCGAAAGCTTTACTAATTACGGCAAACACACCGGCCTTAAAAATCTGGTAATTTTTGGTGGCGTATCGCAAAATCCACAAGTTGATGCATTGCGCCGGGGCGTTGATATCCTGGTTGCAACGCCGGGCCGTTTGCTTGATTTAATGAACCAGCGTTATGTTCACCTGGATCATGTTAAATTCCTGATATTGGATGAGGCAGACCGCATGCTGGATATGGGCTTTGTTAACGATGTTAAAAAGATCATTGCCAAAGTACCGGCAAAAAGACAAACGTTGTTCTTTTCGGCCACCATGCCAAAAGAAATCCAGGGCCTGGCCGATAGCATCCTGAACAACCCTGAAAAAGTGGAAGTTACCCCGGTATCATCTACTGCCGAAACCATACAGCAAGCTATCTATTATGTGGATAAAGGCGATAAAAAAAACCTGCTTATCCATATCCTGAAAGATAAAACCATCAAAACCGTACTGGTATTTACCCGCACCAAACACGGTGCCGATAAAGTGGTGAAAGATTTGAACCGCGTAGGCATCACTGCCGAAGCCATTCACGGCAATAAATCGCAAAACGCAAGGCAACGTGCGTTAACCAACTTTAAAAACCGTACTACCCGCGTGTTGATAGCAACAGATATTGCCGCCCGCGGTATTGATATTGATGAGTTAACCCACGTTATTAACTACGAGCTACCTAACGTACCCGAAACTTATGTACACCGCATAGGCCGTACAGGCCGTGCCGGGGCAAATGGTATAGCATTTTCGTTTTGCGATGCCGAAGAACTGGAGTTTTTGAAAGATATCCATAAGCTGATAGCCAAGCAGATCCCGGTAGAGGAAGGTCACCCTTACCCGCTTAGTCCGGCGGCTATGGCTGCCAAAATAAACGAGGCACCTAAAAAAGGTGGTTCGGGCGGTGGTCAGCGTGGTGGTGGTCGTGGTGGTAACAATCGCAAGTCTGGCGGCGGCGGTGGCAATAGCCGCTCTGCTGGCAATGGCCGCTCTGGTGGCAACAAAAAATCAGGCGGGAGCCGTTCAGAGGCTGGTCGCCCGGGTGGTGCAAGCGGGATGAGTGGATCGAGAAGGGGATAATTTAGGTTGATTAGGTGAATGGTTTATTGGGTGAGTGGTTGATTAGGTGAGTGGTTTTAATTCACCTCGAACCCAACCACTCACCTAATCAACCCAATCACTACTCACCAGCAATAAATTTCCCTGTTAATAAGTTAATAACCATATTTGCGCCAGTAGAAAAAATCAAATAGCTTTAAATGAAATTTACGCAGCCAATATCAATGAAACGCCTTATTGACCTTTTCAAGAATAAATTCTTCCTGGTTACGCTGGCTTTTGTGGTATGGATGATATTTTTCGACAGGAACGACCTTTTCTCGCAATACCAATATCACCAACAGGTTAAAAAGCTCCGCGTTGAGCGCGATTTCTATAAAGCCCAAACCGACCAGGTAAACAAGGAGCTCAACGAATTAACCACCAACCCCCAGCAACTGGAAAAGTTCGCCCGCGAAAAATACCTCATGAAAAAAGCGAATGAGGATGTGTATGTGGTGGTGCCGGATTCGACGGAGAAGAAGTAAAAGCATCTTTTCTCCGAAGCGGCCGCTAAAAAAGCGGGGTCATGTGCGATTCCCTCCCAAGGGAGGGTGTAGGGAGGGGTTTATACGCCTTGCTACTCTAACAAACTCATATAAAAACCCTTAGGCAGTTTAATCGAGCGGGTCTGTAAAATAAACTGTGTCAGCCCCTGCCGGCCCATGGGCCGGCAGGGGCTGATTGCTACATCAAATCTAATATCATTCTCCCAGGAAACCAAATGGCCAGCTTCTGGGCCGTTGTCGCCCAATTAGAAAGTGGCATCGTCCATTTTTGTTTAATGTTGTTATGAGCCAGATAGATCAGTTTTAACAGAGCCATATCGGATGTGAAACCACCCTTGGTTTTGGTTACTTTTCTGATTTGCCGGTGAAACCCTTCGATGGTATTGGTGGTATAGATCAGTTTACGAATAGTGGTATCATACTGAAAATACGTGGTCAGCTTCGACCAGTTATTACGCCATGATTCCAATACCTTTTCATATTTCTTACCCCACTTTTCTTCTAATTGCTCTAAACGAAGTTCTGCCAGTTCGAGGGTTTCTGCCTGGTACACCGGCTTAAGATCTTTCATAAATACTTTTTGATCTTTAGAAGCCACGTACTTCAGGCTGTTGCGTATCTGGTGGACGATACAGGTCTGGATTTCTGTTTGAGGGAATACTGTATTTATGGCCTGTGGGAATCCATTGAGGTTATCAATGCAAGCAATCAGGATGTCTTTTACACCTCTGTTTTGAAGGTCGGTCAATACACTTAACCAAAAATTAGCGCCTTCGCTTTGAGATACATACATTCCTAACAACTCCTTGTGACCGTGACGGTCAATACCAAGAATGTTATAAACAGCATGCGCTACCATGCGGTGTTCCTCTTTAACCTTGTAATGCATCGCATCCAGCCAAACAATGGTGTAAAGTTCATCCAGCGGCCTTGATTGCCATTCTTTTACTTCAGGAATGATCTTATCTGTTATAGCAGATAAGGTACTGTGACTGATATCTGTATCATACATGTCTTTGATATGCTTTGATATATCGCGGAAACTCATGCCCAGTCCATACATGCCGATGATCTTGGATTCAAGACTTTCTGCTAATATCGTTTCCCGTTTGCGGATCAGTTCGGGTTCAAAACTGGAATTGCGATCACGAGGGGTACTAATAGATATGGTGCCATCAGAGGTTCGGATATTCTTACTGGTCTTACCGTTCCTGCGATTGCCTGAACTGCGTTCTGCTTCATCTAAATGGCTTTCCAATTCCGCCTCAAGGGCGGCATCAAGGAAACTTTTTAGCAACGGTGCAAAGGCTCCATCCTTGCCATAAAGCGATTTGCCCGAGCGGAGTTGCTCAAGGGCTTTCTTTTTCATTTGCTCGTATTCGAGCGATTCTTCTTCTCTCTTCATCTTAAACTGTGTTTTAAGTTAACATTTAACGCTTGACACAGTTTATTTTACACTCTCAGGGGTTTATACACCCTACTACTCCAACAAGTTCATATCAAACCCTTTAGGCAGCTTAATAGAATTATCCTCTTTAATAATTTCTGTCATCTTCCCTTCAATAGCCCTTAGTACATTATCAAGATCATCTTTCAATTCAGCTTCTGTAAACCGTAAAAACCGAACACCAAAACTTTCCAACTTTGCCTGTCGCGCATTATCTTTAATTAGAATATCTTCATGATCGTGATATCGGCCATCAACCTCAATTGCCAGCATTAACTCTTTGCAGTAAAAATCAACGATGTAATCATCTATACATCGCTGGCGGTCAAAGTCGAAGCCTAAAAGCTTGTCTTCTTTTAATTCATTCCACAGGAGTATCTCTCCGAATGTCATGTCCTTTCGAAGTTTCCTTGCGAGGGGTTTTAGTTTCGGGTTGTATGGGATGATTTTTGTCATTCTGTTTAATCGCTTTGAGAAACCCCTCCCTACACCCTCCCGAGGGAGGGAATCGCGCGTAGCCCCTGCTTTTTCAAGTTTTGCTCATTTCAATCCGAGCTATATGGGATGATTTTTACCATTGTTGTTTAATCGTTTTTAGAAACCCCTCCCTACACCCTCCCGGGGGAGTGAATCGCACAAGGCCCTTGCTTTTTCTTTCCTCTATATCTCCCCCTCCCTCTTCCTCAAAAACCACTCAACAGATAGCAACACTAAAATCAACCCAAACAACCATTTCACATCCACCAAGTCGCTGTAGTGTTTATCTTCATAAACAACCGTTTTAACATTCTCATTTTTACGGATCAGATCGGCCAGTTTGCTTACATCTGATGGTTTGATCATTTGCCCACCGCTTTGCTTAGCAAGCGTGTTTAATAACACATGGTTAGCCGCGCTTTGTCGCGTTTCGAGGTTTAATGCTTTTATGGTGAATTGGCCGCTTGCTTTAAAATCCTGCTTACCGTTTTGGGTAGACGCGCTGTAAGTGTACTCTCCAACAGGTAACGCACCCGCGTCAAGCTGATAACTTTGCCCGGTACGGGTAAACAGGTAGCTGTAATTTTTACCTGCCGTGTTTTTCAGCTCTATCTTCACATCGGGCGTATTAACCAGTTCGAGGGCATCGTTATATAACTCGGCATTCAATATCACGTTCTCTCCCTCGTCAAACACATTACGGGCAGGGTAAACACGGAAGCGCTGGCGGTTGGCGTTGGCGGTTAGATATTGTACTGTTTGGCTCAATAGCTCATTGGTAGCGTTTTGGTTTTCATAATTTTGATACTCCGATAACTGCCAGCGCCAGATGCCTTCGCCGGTTAATACCGCCGTGCGGCGACCGACTTCATCGCCAAAGGCTAATAATGGATAAGTAGTAGCCACCGCCCCAATTTTTTGTCGTAATAAAACCGAAGTACCGGTTGATGTACCGTAACTGCCAAACGGAGCCAATAAGGGGGGCAGCGCGCTGATCTTTCTTCTTGCCGAATCAGACAAATTAAATGCTGTGAAATCGTTAGCAGGCAAGGCCAGCACTTCCTGTGTTTCGGCACGCCCGGCGCTGATTTTTACGGTGCTTTGTTCGCTATTTACAGCCTGTAAATTACTTTGCGAACCGATGATGTACCAAACCGGCGTTTTACTTTTAGCAATAAAACTTTTTATTGGCGGATAATCAGCCGCGCTGATCTGGTAAAAAACAACCAGACTATAATCTGCCGGTTTAATATCTGCTGCATTGTTTATCGAAGCAGCTTTAACCTCATAGTTTTTATTGGTTTCTATAGCTTGCTTAATAACCGTTATATCCGGGTGCGGACCGTTATACAGCAGCAATACTTTCTGGCGGGCATCCAACACTTCCACATAAATAGTTTCGGTATTGTTTTGGATGGATAGCTCGTTTTTAATTGGCGCTATGCTGATGGTATATTTTCGCAAACCTTTTTTTGAGGCGTTTAATTTTATGGGGATGATTTTTTTAAAATCAGTTGCCGTTACCGGGATGCTTTGCTGATATACTTGTTTGCCATCCTCCGTAACCGAGAGGCTCATGTTTTCGCCCTTACTTTGATACGCTGTGGCAAGCACTTCTATAATAAAATCATTTCCTAAAAAGGCGGTTTTATTGTAGTTGATATTGCCGATAAGCAGATCGCGTTTGGCCGTAGTATCGCCGAGGGCAATGGTATAAATACTGGTTTTGATATTTTTAGCGTCGTATTGCGGATCGTTACCCTGGTTGTATAAACCATCAGTAGCCAGTACCAAAGCGCCAATATTTTGATTGGTAAACCGGTTATTCAATTGGCGAAGCGCGCCCGCAATATCTGTTTGTTTACCGCCAAAGCTTTTAGATAAACCGGGATGCAGATCTTTATCAAAGTTAAATTCCTGCACATCATACTTATCCCCAAGTTGTTCTTTCAGTTTAGCCAGATCATCAATAAAAGTTGAAGTGTTAAAATCTGCCGGTTTAAAAGTATTGATGGATGATGAGTTATCCTGGGCGATGAGCACCAAAGGTTTTTGAGGTTCATATTTAACCGATTTAACCAGCGGTGAAACCAACAGCAGCGCTATGAAGAAAACAGCTATTGTACGAAGGGTTGCTAATCCGTAACGTAAATTCCTGCCGATCTCAGCCGGTTGGCGGTACATGAGCCAGGCATAGGCTAAACCTAACAACAGGCAAACCGGTGTCCACCAGCCCGAAACAGAACCCCATGTAAGTGAAAACATTTGTAGCTATAGTATAATTGGGGCGCAGACAATCTGTCCCGATAACATTAACTGCAAAATGCGAAATTATTGTGAAAAGAGGGGAATAAGTTTTGGTTTATTGGTTGAGGGGGAGAGAGAAAAATGCTATTTTAACAAAAACGTCATTGCGAGGAACGAAGCAATCCCAAACTTTACAGGGCGGATTTGCATAGCCGCTCTGCCTGTCGGGGATTGCTTCGTTCCTCGCAATGACGTCTTTTTTATTTTTATTGATCCTATCTATTACAACATACCACCATCAACCGGGATAACCTGCCCGGTAATGTAAGCAGCCATATCTGAAGCAAGGAATACACACGCATTGGCTACGTCTTCAACCTCGCCGGCACGTTTAAGCGGGATGCCTGCTGCCCAGCCTTCAACAACTTTTGGATCGAGCACATCGGTCATTTCGGTACGGATAAAGCCCGGGGCAACTACGTTGGTACGGATGTTACGTGAACCTAACTCTTTAGCTACCGATTTTGAGAAACCGATGATACCCGCTTTTGAAGCGGCGTAGTTAGCCTGACCGGCATTGCCCTGCACACCAACCACCGAGCTCATGTTAATGAACACACCTTTGCGGTTTTTCATCATTATTTTTGATGCCGCTTTGGTAACGTTGAATATCGATTTCAGGTTTACGTCGAGCACTTCGTCCCAGTTTTCTTCGGTCATACGCATTAACAGACCGTCTTTGGTAATACCGGCGTTGTTCACTACGATATCGATGGTGCCAAAATCGGCAACGATATCGGTGATCAGTTTATCGGCCTCGTCAAATTTCGAAGCATCCGAGCGGTAGCCTTTTATTTTAGTACCAAAGCTTTGCAGCTCCTGCTCAAGGGCCTGGCCTTTTTCTACCGATGATAAATAGGTAAAAGCTACGTTAGCGCCATGCTCGGCAAATTTTTCGGCAATTTTTCGGCCTATTCCTTTTGACGCACCGGTAACCAGCGCGGTTTTTCCTTCTAATAATTTCATAATTAACGTATATGATTTCAGGGCGGTGAAGTTAGTGGTTTTTTGGTAAAATTGGTTCATGGTTGATAGATCATAGTTCATGGATCATAGGTCATAGCAAAAAAAAACAAGCTAAAAGCGTCATGCCCCCTTCCCTACAATGAACTATGATCCATGAACCATGAACTATAAAAAAACTCACTTCAAATACTCCTCTGGTATCGGGTTATCCTTCCGTTCGCCATCATAAAACCAACCCAAAATCCAGAAACGGGTACCATCATAAAACAGTTCGATACTGTTAATGCCCCGTTCGGTTACCGGTCCGTCGTGCGTATTGCGTGATTCGTAGGTACTCCATACGTGGTAAATGCTGCCGAACTTTTCAACCCGGCGGGCAATCTCCCGCTCGTCGAAACCATTTTGAGATAATGACGGATCGGCCAGTTTGTGGTATTGCTTCAATGTCATGTAGCTGAACTTTTGCTTACCCTGCTTATCAATATATCCGGAGCCAACGTGCGCATCGGGGATGTGCAACAGGCTGTCGCGCTCGTAGCTTACTTTTTCGCCTTTTTTTACGGTAACCACATCATAGTAAGCCTTCATGATGCCGTCGAGCGTGCTTACATTGTCGCCATACTTGGTAATTACCTGTGCTTTTGCCGGGAAGATCATTACAATGGTAATAATGGCGATCAGTAAGAGCAGGATATTCTTTTTCATAACGATAAGATTTTAATTGAAATAACAAAAAATACCGGAGATATTATAGGGCGAAATAACTAATCTTTACTGGTCGGGACATCTATCAAAATACATTAAAAGTTTATTCGTTACATTTGGTAAACCGGCATTAACAAATAACCAGGCACCGTGAATAACCCATCAAGCAATAAACACCTGTTAGTTTTAAAATACCTTTTGCCTTTCGCCTTTCTCCTTTTACCTTTCTTTACAAGGGCGGCTTCGATATTGATCCCGATGGATGACGAACAAAAGGATCATCTTAAATCGTACGGTATTGCATTTTGGGTTTTGAAAAACGGCGAAGAGGTTGACTGGCTTCTGAACTACCGCGGCGGCAGTTTTATGCTGAAGTACGGGCAAAAAATTGAGGAAGAATGCAAAATCCGCGGGGTAAGTTACGAGGTTATTGCCGATGCCAAAGCCAATGAGATCATTACCGAGGTAAGCGATCCATCAGTAAATATGGACCTGGTAAAATTGGAGAAAGCCCCAAAAATGGCCGTATACTCCCCCAAAAACAAACTGCCCTGGGATGATGCGGTAACCCTGGTTTTAAAATATGCCGAGATCCCTTACGATTTGGTTTATGACGAAGAAGTGATTCACGGCGAACTGCCCAAATATGATTGGCTGCACCTGCACCACGAAGATTTTACCGGCCAGTACAGCAAGTTTTACGGCGTTTACCGCTACGCGCAATGGTATACCGACGATGTGAAAGTACAGGAAGCCATGGCCCGCAAGCTTGGCTTTAGCAAAGTATCAAAAATGAAGCTGGCCGTAGCCCAAAACATCCGCGATTTTTGCGCGGGCGGCGGCTTTTTATTTGCGATGTGCTCGGGTACCGATACTTTTGATATTGCTTTGGCAGCAGCTAATACCGATATCTGCGAACGGATGTTTGACGGCGACGCTGCCGACCAGGACGCACAATCAAAACTGGATTTTACGCAAACCTTTGCCTTCCAGAATTTTTCGCTGGATATGAATCCAACTTCGCACGCCTTTAGCAATATTGATGTAACCACCACCCGGCAGGTTGATCGTACCAGGGACTTTTTTACGCTGTTCGATTTTTCGGCCAAATGGGATGTGGTGCCAAGTATGCTTACCCAAAACCATGATAAGGTAATTAAAGGCTTTATGGGCCTTACCACGGCCTACAACAAAAGTATGCTTAAACCAGGCGTTACCATTATGGGCGAGATGAAAACCGGTAACGAAGCACGCTACATTCACGGCGAATACGGCAAAGGCCAGTGGACATTTTACGGCGGTCATGACCCGGAAGATTATCAGCATGCCGTGAATGACCCGCCTACCGATCTCAAGCTTCATCCTAACTCACCCGGTTACAGGTTAATTTTAAACAATGTGCTTTTCCCGGCGGCTAAAAAGAAGAAACAGAAAACCTGATTTTTTATTGTCTGAATCAGAATTTACAGAATTTTAGAATTAGCGGAATACTTGTCCGGTTGATTTCGGATGTCGGATTTTCGATTTTGTCTGAATCAGAATTTACAGAATGATACAATACTTTTATCTCGAATCTTCCTTTCTGAAAATTCTCAAATTCTGTAAATTCTGATTCAGATATTGTAAAATTCATGGTTTGCTTCACCTAAGTGTAACTTATACATGACAATTGCACATTTTGTAAAAAAATAAAGTTTCAACGTGTAACATTTAAGGTATTTTCGCCTCCAATTACCAAAATAACACTAAATGAAACGTTTTTACATACTTATTGCATTGTTCTGCTTCGCGTTATCGGCTCAGGCCCAGTTTGGTGTGGGCGGCGGCGGACCGAGCACAACAGGCAGAATATCAGGTACTATTGTCGATTCGCTTACCAAAAAACCAATGGATTATGCCTCGGTTGGTTTATACCGCAGCGGCGGCAAATCGCCGATTACCGGCGTGGTGACCGACGAGAAAGGTAACTTTAAATTGGATAATATTAAGCCGGGCAAATATAAACTGGCTATTTCATTTATCGGTTACCCAACCAAATATATCGACCCCGTTGAAACTACGGCGTCAAAACCGGATGCCAAATTAGGACAGGTTCTTCTGGCACCAAGCTCGCATGCACTTAAAGAGGTGCAGGTAGTAGGCCAGGCTGCCTTGATCGAAAATAAAATTGACAAAATTGTTTACAATGCCGAAAAAGATTTGACTGCAGCCGGCGGTAACGCTACCGACGTATTGCAAAAAGTACCATTGGTTGCTGTAGATTTAAATGGTAACGTATCTATCCGCGGCGACCAAAACGTGCGTGTATTGATAAATGGCAAACCATCGGGCGCAACATCGGCCAGCTTATCGGATGTATTGAAAACCATCCCTGCCGATCAGATCAAAAGCATCGAGGTGGTTACTTCGCCATCGGCTAAATACGATGCTGAAGGTTCGGCGGGTATTTTGAACATCATAACTAAACAAAAAAATGTTTCGGGCTTTAGCGGCTCTATCAGCGGTGGTGTGGGTACACGTCAAAATAACGGCAACGGTAACATCAACTATAACCACAACAGGTTAAGCTTATCGGCAAACGTAGGTGGTAACTCTACCTGGCCGCAAACCTCGCTTACCTCAAGCGATCAGGATTTCTTTTTTAACGATCCTGCGCAGCACCGTTCGCAAACTTCAACCGGTACAAGCCGCGTAAAGCGTCACGGCATTATCGGTTCGGTATCGGCCGGGTACGATTTTAATGCGTTTAACAACCTGCGTACCAGCGTACGTTTAAACCAGGGCGGTTTTGATCCTAACAGCAATACCGATTATACCCGTACCTATTTTTACGATCCTACACAAAACAACACTTACCATAACAATAACATTGGCCATAACACATTTGGCGGTTTTGACTGGAATATTGATTACACGCATAAGTTTAAAAAAGAGGGCCATGAGTTAAGCTTTTCAACCCAGTGGAGCCACAGTAAGATTGTAACCGACTACACTTCGTTATTTACCGGCTTGCAAGACCCTACAGAATTCCCTAACCTGAAAAACAATATCGACGGTATTAACAACGAATACACCTTTCAAACAGATTATACCCTGCCCATAAACAAAGTATTTAAACTGGAAGCGGGCGGTAAAAACATCATAAGGAGGATCAGAAGCGTTTCGGATTATTTTAACCCGAGCGGTGCCGATTTTGTTTATGACCCGGTAAACTCCAATAAATACAGCTATGACCAAACAGTTTGGGCAGGTTACTCGGTATTAACGATTACCTTACCTAAAGGTTACTCGGTACTTGCCGGTGCCAGGTTAGAGAATACCGATATCCACGGCGAACCGCATAACGATGTGCAAAGCATCCAGCCGTTTGATCAAAACTACAATACCTTTATACCAAGCTTAACCCTGCAAAAAGCGCTTACGCCTACGCAAACCCTTAAGCTGGCCTATAGCAAACGTATTACCCGCCCAAGCCTGCAGTTTTTAAATCCGTTTGTAAATAAAAGTAACCCTACCGCGCAATCAGTAGGTAACCCGTTGCTGGCGCCAGAGGTTTCGCAAACTGTTGAGTTGGGTTACAATACCTTCATTAAATCATCGGTTATTAACCTGTCGGCTTATTACAAGCATACAACAGGTTTAATTGAAGGTTTGTTAACTAACCTGCCGGGCGGCCAGGAAGGTACCATTACTACCTACCAAAACATCGGTGTTAATAATTCATATGGTGCAAGTTTCTTCGGTGCGGTTACACCAATTAAAATATTGACTATCCGTGGTAGCATTAACGCTTATACTTATAAGCCAACTGCAAGTAACCAGTTAACCAATCAGCAAACACAAACGTCAACGTACTTCCAGTACAACGCGTTTTTAAGTGCGCAGCTTACCTTGCCAAGCAATTTTATTGCCGAAACGTTTGCTGTTCAAAACTCGGCTCGTCGTACTATTCAGGGTTCAAACCCATCGTTCAGTATATTTGGTGTGGGTGTTAAAAAACAGTTTATGCAAAAGAAACTGGCTTTGGGTATCAATGCCATCGAGCCGTTTAGCACTTACAAAAACTTTAATACCGATATTAAAACGCCAACCTTTACACAAAGCAGCAAGTTTGCGTTTCCATTCCGCTCGTTCGGTATTACGTTTAGCTACAGCTTTGGTAAGCTAAGTTTCAGCAACCCGCAACAATCTAAAAAAGGCATCAATAACGATGACATGAAACAAGGCGATCAGGGCGGTGGCCAGGGTGGTGGTCCTGGTACCGGCGGTGGCCGATAGTTTTTTAGGATCAGGATTTTTAGCGTAAAGAATCAGGAGAGGATAAAAGAGAAAGCCGGGAGCGTGATGCTTCCGGCTTTTTTTCTGAACCGAGATTTGGGGGGACGCACAGGATATCGTCGGAATCAGAATTTACAGAATTTGAAAATTAACAGAATTATTCGCGGTCCGTGAATTCTGAAAATCCTATAATTCTGTAAATTCTGATTCAGACAAAAAAAATCCCGAAAATCAAAAAAATCCCCCCAAATCCCGGTTCAGACAATCTTAAGCGTCATGGTTCACCTCAATCCCAATCTGCTTCAATAACAGCGAAGCATTAAATGTTTTACACTCCCCATGCTTAATCTTATAATCAAACAACATTTCGCCGTTCACTACCTGGATATCGAAGTAAAAATTGCGTACGTAATCAGGGTATTTGGTTTCAAGCTGCGCTATCTGCAAATCATGCGTGGCCACCATACCTACGGCTTTTTTGCTGATTAACTGCTCGATCACCGCTTTTGAGCCGAGGTATTTATCAACCGAGTTGGTGCCACGCAGCATTTCATCAATCAGGAAAAATATTTTAGGGTGATTTTGAACCGCGGTAAGCAGCATCTGCAACCTATCGAGCTCCGCTTTAAAGGTTGATGTGCTTTCGTTCAGTGAATCCTTAATACGCATATAGCTGATAATGGTGATTACCGACACCTGCATGCTTTGCGCGCAAACCGGCGCACCGCTCAGGGCTAATACGGTGTTGATACCGATTGTACGTAAGAATGTGCTTTTGCCGGCCATGTTGGATCCGGTGATGATATCTACCTTAAAGGTATTCTCCAGGTCATAATCATTTTCTATGCGTTTGGCGGGATTGATGAGCGGGTGGGCAATAGCTTTAGCGCTCAAGGTATAACCTTCGCGATCGTCAATAACCGGGAAACACCAGTCGGGGTAATTAACCGCGAGGCTGCTTAAGCTCATCAAAGCTTCAAATTCAGCAATCACGTCAAAAGCGGTTTCAAGGCTTTCCTGGTTTTGGCGTTTCCAGTTTTCGATGGCGATGATCTGGCGGATATCCCACAAAAAAAACAGGTTGAGGGCAAAGCCAACAATAAGGTTAAGGTGATAGTTGAGCTTGTTGATCAGCTCGGCCAGTTCTTTTATTTTGGCTGATGTTTTATTGGTTTTGAGCTGCTGTGCCAATGCGTTGTTGTAGGCAGCCTGCCATTGTTGCTCTTCAATACATTGAAAGGCTTCGGCGTAATTGGTTAATGTACTGCCTATTTTTCCGGCGATCAGATCGGCTTTGCGAATGTAGGCAGCCTTTGAAAATACCATCCCCATATTGAAAAGCCCCACCGCAATTGCAGCCGGTTTCGCAGGGCCATAAAAACAGGCTGCTATCAACAAGGCAGTAAACAGGTAAGGGGCAATTTTGGCATAACTGCTTAGCCATTTTTCGCCCGGCATATTCAAAGGGATACGCAGGTATTTAAACAGGTTTTTAAGCTGATCGGTATCCTGTTTTACGGCGAATACCAGGCGTGTTTGCAGATCAAGTTTCCAGCTGTTTTTGGCGGCTATCTCTTTTACTGCTTCCTGGCGCTGCAGCGCTGTGTTTTTATCAGCCGGAGCATTGAGCCATGCCGCCAGTTTATCGCTGCCGGGTGTGGTGGCTGAACGGTTAATGAGCTGATAGAGGGAGGCTTTGCCGTAAATATCGAGATCGGAAGTGTAAAAATGTTTTTCATCCGCGTAGCGGGCTCCATCTAAGTAAATATTAGCGTGGGTTTGGATACTGGCGATCTCGTTTTCGTTTATGCGCTGCAGGTCATCATAGTATTGTTTTTGTTTTTCGAAACGGCTTTGACGGGCCACCAGCCAGGCAAAAGCAAGCACCAGCAAAACACAGGCTACAGCTATAATGCTGAAGTCATCAAAATGTATGGCGATGGCGATGCTCACCCCAACCATTAAAAAAACGCAGAGGCGAAACAGGGAATAGGTATTGGCCAGTTTTTTATATTTGGAGGCTTCGGCAGCTGCTGCGGCGGCTCGTTGGGTATAGTCGGTTATAATAGTTTGTTCCATTTGCAGATAAAAATCGACCTAAATAAACACATATATTTTAAATAAACGTTTATTTGTTTGAGATATGAAGATCACGTTCCTTACCGTTGGTAAAACCGAAGATGCCTACCTGAAAGAAGGCATAGATAAATATGTAAAGCGCCTGAAACATTATACCAAACTGGAGCTTGCCGAAATTCCCGAGCTAAAAAACACCAAAGCCTTAAGCCCCGAGCAGCAAAAAGCCAAAGAAGCCGAGCTGATCCTGAAAAAAATAACCCCGCTTGATTTTGTGATTTTGATGGATGAAAAGGGAAGCGAGTATACTTCAACGCAATTTGCTGCCTACATTAATAAAAAGGAAGTAACCACCTCGGCAAACCTTGTGTTTATTATTGGCGGGCCTTATGGTTTTGATAATTCGGTTTATCAAAGGGCTAATGATAAGATCTCCCTATCAAAAATGACATTCTCGCACCAGATGGTGAGGTTGTTTTTTGTGGAGCAGCTGTACAGGGCTTATACCATTATGAAAGGTGAGCCGTATCATCATGAATGACCGTTGATTTGTTTGTCTGAACTCGACTTTGGGGGAATTATTAGAATTTTTCGAATTTGCCAGGCATTCTGATAATTCTTTAATTCACCCAAATTCGAGTTCAGACAACATGAACAATCCATGAATCTGCACATTAGCACATCTGCATATCTGCACATCTTTCCCTACCTTTGCTAAATGTCAGCAGGTCACGATCATTCACATTCGCACGGGCATGGGCATCATCATCATGACCATGTGCCCAAGCTGGATCATTTAAATTCGGCTTTTATATGGGGCATTGTGCTTAACTCGGTATTTGTGGTTGTTGAGGCAGCTACGGGTTTCTTTACCCACTCCTTATCGTTGTTAACCGATGCGGGCCACAACCTGAGCGATGTTGCTTCGCTGGCGCTTGCCTTGCTGGCCTTTAAATTATCTAAAGTAAATGCCAACAGCCAATATACTTATGGCTACAAGCGTTCAACCATCATTGTATCGTTTTTTAACGCGGTGATACTGTTTGTGGCGGTGGGTTTTATTATTTACGAGGCCGTGATGCGTTTCATGAATCCCGAAGTGGTCTCGGGCGGAACCATGGCATGGGTGGCTTTTATCGGCATTGCCATTAATGGTTTTACCGCCTGGTTATTTGTAAAAGATAAAGATACCGACCTGAATGTGAAGGGCGCGTATCTGCACATGGCTGTTGATGCCATAGTTTCGCTGGGTGTGGTTTTATCGGGAGTTATCATCTATTTTACTAATCTGTACTGGATTGATAGTTTAGTTAGCCTGATTATCGGTTTTGTGATCCTTCGCGGCACCTGGAGCTTGTTAACAGCCAGCTTACGTTTAGAAATGGACGGCGTACCCGCCGAAATGGACATCGAAAAAATCCGTGCCGAGCTGACGAAATGCGATGGCGTGATTAACGCACACCATATCCACGTTTGGGCTTTAAGCACTACCGAAAACGCCCTTACCGCACATCTGCTTATCAAGCCCGAGGCTATGGCTAAGTTTGATGATATTAAACACGATTTGCGCCACCGCATGGAGCATTTGGAAATCACCCATTGTACTTTTGAGCCTGAGTTTAGCGAAGAGGAATGTAAGCAACCGGAGTGTTTATAACCTTATATTTTATTAAATAGCTTCATTTACCTATATTTATGGTAAGCAATTACCTTAAATGAGCAAAGCGAAAACCAAAACCTTAAACGTGCTTTTTATTATCGCCATTCTGGAGGTAATAGGAATGATAGCATGGCCCGTAATATTGGGCTGGGGGCAATTAATTGGTCCGGCGGGGAAGCTTTTGGCTGCGATATTTGCCCTTCCCTTTGTTTATTACATCATTTTTGCTGGATACCTGAAGGGTTATTACTCAAAGCGGAAGCCCGAAGACCAAAACATAGGTTTGATGGTGTTTTTGAATGTTTTGCCGCTGATTTTCCTGGTTTATATTTTGGATATCTTCTGATATGATAGTATTGAAGGTAAATCAAATTTTCTTGTTACCTTAATAGCCAATTATTTCCTGTTATGAAATCAACCCGAAGAAAATTTATAGCAACTTCTGCAGCTTTAGCGGCAGGCACCGTTTCTGCCTCGGCAATATCATTGAATGCCCAAAAAGAAGAATGGCCGATAGTTCACCACGTATTTTTCTGGCTTAAAAACCCCGGCTCGGTTGAAGACCGGGATAAACTGGTAGCCGGTGTTAAAAGCCTTGCCAAAATTGAAACTGTGCGTAAACTGCGTGTGGGCATTGTAGCCAGTACTGAAAAACGCGAGGTGGTTGATAACTCGTGGGCTGTATCTGAGTTGATGTTTTTTAGCGATCTGGCCGGGCAGGCTACTTATCAAAGTCACCCTATTCACCTTGAGTTTATTAAAAACTGCAGTCACCTTTGGGAAAAGGTTATTGTTTATGATGCGGTGGATGCCTAAGCATTAACAGAAGCTTAATCAAATACATCAAACCAAATCATTAATGTTTGAGTTAATTAATACAGTTAACCAAAACATTAAATGATATGAAAGTTAAACACCTGGCAATTTGCCTTGCCGTTTTGGGCTTCGCATTACATTTAAGCGCCGCTAAAACCAAAAATGGCAGCGCTCATCACAAATCAATAACAGCTGCTCGTGCTGTTGAAGGCTGGTATTTCAGGGCGGTGAGCGGTTATCCGGCAGCCATCTCTTTTGAACCTGTTGTACTGTTTAAAAATGGCGAATATTTTGATGTTGGCGATGAACCCGTTGAAACATTGAATGTAGGCGCTGCTAAAAGCAGTCGACCAAAAGCCTGGGGTACGTGGAAAAAAACAGGTGATACGTTTTATCTTACTAACAACTCCGGCAAAACGCACGATTATAAATTGGGGGCGGGTAACTGGTTCCCGGCTTATCCATATACCGGGGCTATTAAACTGAAAAAAGGTTATGAAAAAGTAAGCGGCGGCGATTACGGAAATGGCACCAACGCCCTGGTCATCAACAAGATCAATTTCATCGATGCTACCCACTTCACCGAAGGCTCAAACGGCGGGGTGATGACACCCGGAGCAACGGCCTGGAAAAAGACAGCCAACGGCGGCACCTATAAAATATACGGTAATACTATCGAGTTGAATTATGGTAGCAAAGTGATTAGGAAATCATTCGCGTTGGGAGCAACCGGTTCTCCTGCGCACGCTACAAATACCATGATTTTTATTGGGGGAGATGCTTATACGGATACGGAGTAAAGCGATTTTGAGAGCTATTTACCTGTCAGAGGTATAATAACACTACGGTCATGTTGAACTCGTTTCAACATCCCACTTGCTAAGCAATTGTGCTAACAATGCGTTTACCTGTCCTGTGGGTTGCCGAAAAAAGTTCGGCATGACGATAGAGAATATGCTAAACAAAAAAAGCCGAATATTATTCGGCTTTTTTTGTTGCTTTTTTAGCTTTTGGCTTTGGTGCGGCTGGCTCTGCTTCCGGCTCAACTGCTACTGCTTCTGCAACCGGTTCCTCTGCTACAGGTGCTGGTGCCTGTGTTGGATCGGCTTCATCAAAAAGTGGCAGCGGTTTCAGGATGTTAAACCAGGTTATTACTTTTTTAATATCTGATGAGTAAACTTTCTCTTCATCATGATCGGGCGCTACTTCGTAAAAGAAGGTGCGTAATGCTTTCCCATCAGCTTTAACATCGGGGATGTTAGCTGCCGATTTCATGCGCTCCAATACATCTGTTAACCTGATGTCGTCATCAACACCAAAAATGGTGATCTCGGCCAAAGCAGCTAATTTAGCTGTTGACAGGTTGGCGATCAGTTTTGTTTTTTGTGCGTCTAAACTTTCCAGTACGTAACCGGTTTTGTTTTGCGCCAATGCTCTCCATAAACCCGGCTTGCCCGATACGGATACTATTCCCTGTAAATTCATGTTTTATGTTGATTGGGTTGATTGGGTGAATGGTTAAGTGGTTAAAACCATTCAACCACTCACATAATCAACCATTCACTTAATCTTCTATAACTTCGATACCCAATATCTTATCGCCCTGACGGATAGCGTCAACAACGTCAACATTTTCAATCACTTTACCAAATACGGTGTGGTTACGATCAAGGTGGGCAGTGTTTGCACGGTTATGGCAAATAAAGAATTGTGAACCACCTGTGTTACGGCCAGCATGTGCCATAGAAAGCACACCACGATCATGGTATTGGTTGTTGCCTGTAAGCTCGCAATCAATTTTGTAACCCGGACCACCGGCACCGGTACCGGTTGGATCGCCACCCTGGATCATGAAATTAGGGATAACGCGGTGAAAGATCACATTATCATAAAAGTTTGATTTTGCTAATTTTTTAAAATTAGCAACGGTATTTGGGGCATCCTGATCGTAAAACTCAACGGTCATGTCGCCTTTTTCGGTTTTGATAATTGCTTTGCTCATTTTATTTGTTTTTTATGAAAACAGTTGGCAAAGGTAATAAATACGAATGAAAGCGGTAAAGGGCTGATTGTAAAAAAAATCGAGGTGATCGCCAACACCGTTTTAACCACAAAGGCTGTATAAACCGAAGATTTATACAGCCTTTGAAAAGTGTGATAATATTTCTGATTAGAAAGAAGTATTCAGCGACACCCCATAAGTACGCGGGTTACCTAAATGCGTTGCGCCAAAATCATAGGCATAATCAATATATTTTTTGTTGGCGATATTGCTTTCCCAGAAAAATAAACCGAACCTTTTGGTACTAACGCCTACACGGGCGTTGAACTTGCTGTAATGCCTTTGTTCAATCTGGTTAGCCAGATCAAAATACTGATCGCCAAGGTAACGCCATTCGCCGCGGGCAATCAGCTTGGTTTTTAGCGGGCCGCCCAGATTATAGCCGTATTGCAGGGCCAGCATACTGGTAATGTTAGGCGTATAAATTTGTTTGTTGCCTTTTAAATTCACCTCTTCGCCGTTGCTGCCTACAACTAAGGTTGTGTAGCGGGCGTGGGTGTAGCCAAAATTACAATCAATTTCAAGGCCTTTTACCGGCGTGGCATTAATTTCGGCCTCAACACCTTTGCTACTTAGTTTACCCGCGTTTTTGGTGATTGTGATGGCATCAGGCAATATCAAGGTTGGCACCTGAGCATCAGTTACACGGGTATAAAACGCGGTTAAGTTCACGCGCAGGCGATTATCCAGGAAATCATTCTTCGAACCGATCTCATAATTGTTGCTGTACTCCGGTTTAAACGAATATAATGGCGGCGTTGATACTGGATCAGAACCTAACTCCGTAATGCCCCCGGCACGAAAGCCCCGGCTGTAAGAAGCAAAAAGGTTATTGTGTGCCGATAGATGATAGGCTAAACTCAGCTTTGGTGTAAAGGCTTTGTAATGCGCTGTTGACGATGTATCCGAGCGGGTAACGATAGCATCGGCCCCATCGGGCTGAAATTCGCCCAGGATGCTTTCTTTTTTATGCTCGTAATCGTAACG
This sequence comes from Mucilaginibacter celer, assembly GCF_003576455.2. NCBI lineage: Bacteria > Pseudomonadati > Bacteroidota > Sphingobacteriia > Sphingobacteriales > Sphingobacteriaceae > Mucilaginibacter > Mucilaginibacter celer. The sequence goes on along the minus strand of NZ_CP032869.1, from coordinate 6,770,472 downwards.
TAAACCGGCGGTGATATCAAACTGTTCGGTAACAGCATAGGTAGCCTGGCCGTAAACGGCTATGCCGTAGTTCCTGTCGGTATTGGTGTTGATGCTGGTAAAGTTGGTCATAGGCGAGCCAACAGCAGCTGCGTCTGCACCGAAGTAGGTACCCTGGCGGTTAGGGGCGTAGTGGTAAAAGCCATAAGTACCGGCAGCCCATTTCAGTTTTGAAGTTGATGAGGCAGGCGAGGTAAACCTAAACTCCTGGATGGTGGTTTTTACTTTATTCCATTTGTCGCCGTAGTTGTTTACGATAGATACCGCATCGATAGGCGAAAAGTCGCCATCAATAGGTGTGCTATAGTAACGGTTATTAACCTGGTAAGAGGTTTGCGAAGTAAAGTTAAAATCGCTGCCGCTGTAATTAGCCGTTAATGACGATTGGAAGGTATTATCGATCATCCGGGTAGTAGCGTTCTGGTTAACCTGGAAAGGGTGTTCCAATGCTTCATCGGGTGAACCTGCCAGCGTGAAAGCGCCGTTATTGCGGTTATTGTAATTTTTTACGTTGAGGGTGAAAGCCAGTTTTGAAGTAGCTAAAAACTTAAGGTAATAGTTACCTAAAAAGAAGTGCTGCTTATCAAAATGGGTATTGTTAAACGTGTTGGTATAAAAACCATTAAAACCCGAATAAATCCCGGCAACACCTAAATACAATTTATCTTTTACCAGAGGCGCTTTGATTCCTAAGGTATAACGCTGCTGGTTAAAATTGCCGATATCGATACCTGCAAAACCGCTTACTGCGTTTGATGGCTGTTTGGTGATCACATTAATAACGCCGCCGGTAGCATTACGGCCATACAATGTTCCCTGCGGACCACGTAAAACCTCTATCCTATCCACATCTAAAAGCGCCGGGATGTAGGTATCCAAACCGTACTGGTTAACCCCATCAATATAAGTTGCCACGGCAGGATCGTACGAGGTAGTAACTATACCACGCATACCGGTAACTGTACGGCCATCGCCCGGAGCACCGGAGTTTAAGTTAGGTACAATGGCAGTAAGATCCTTCAAATCCCAAAGGCGGTAATTCTGAATTTGCCTGGCCGATAGGGTGGAGATGCTGAATGGTACCCGCTGTGCCTGCTCTTCAACTTTTTGGGCAGATACCGTAACCTCATCTAACTGGTTACCGGCATCATTAAGCTGGAAAGTTATGGGGCGTGCCGTGCCTATCATATTTACCGGGATATTTTTGGCAGCATAACCCACCGCGCTGATATGCAGGGTGTATTTACCGGTGCTGATATGGCGCAATGTAAAATTACCGTTTTTATCGGCGCTGGTGCTGTAATTGGTATTAAGCAGGTAAACCGTTGCCCCGGCTATGGGTTGGCCATGAATGTCGGTAACGGTGCCCGGTAAATCGCCCGTAGTTTGGCTTTGGGCTTTGAGGGCGGTGATCAGTAAAAGTAAAAAAGTAAATAATTTACGCATAAAATAGGTGTGGTTTAATGTGTACAATTAACACATCGTAATCGATTGCCCAATAATAGCAAATGCCTTACAATTAACACCTATCCCGCATAAATATTACTTAAAATTTTATCGTTTGATGATGAATGAAGTTAAAGAAGGTTAATCCTGTTATTCATTCAGCATAAATTTATCCACCCCGTCTGCCGGTTGCCATTTATCGCCCGGCTCAAAATAATGCCATAACAATGCCGATACTTTTTTAATGAGCAGCCCGGCTTCGTTATTGGGCGTCCAACTGGTATCAGTATTATGATTGGTAATTACTGAAAACACATAATCGCCATGCGGCGCGTTCACCAAAACCGTTTCGGAGCGCGATTCATCAACAGCACCCTGCTTGGATATCGTATGCACATACGGCGGAATTTGTGATAACGCATGCTCGTCCCAATAAATACGACCCATGTTGCGGTACATGCGTTCGCTGGCGGCGGCGCTCACGGCCTTACCCTCACGGATCATGGTAAACAAACGGCACATCTCGCGCGGGGTGCTCACGCCCCAGCCATAAATTTTACGGACAGCTTCCCTACCTGCAACCCGCGAGTTTACCCGCATTACCTTAAAACCGTTTTGATCGAGCCAGTTGTTAATGTACTGGCCGCCAACCAGTTTTTGCAACCACAGGCTGGCGGTATTATCGCTCATGGTAATCATCAGCATGGCCACTTTACTTAGCTGCACGGTATCTTTATCTTTAAATGAGCCCAACAGGTCTTCGCCTGCATACAGTAATGAATCGCGGTAAACCAGTTTTTGGTTGTATTGCAGTTCACCTTTTTCAATTTTATCCATTACGCCGCATTGGATGCTTACTTTAATCATGCTGGCGGTCGGAAAAAGGGTATCCGCATTGATCTCCACGGTTTTGCCGGTTTTGAGGTTTTGTACGTAGATGCCGACCTGCCCATGGAAGCCCTTAACAACATCCTGTAATTTGACTGCGAGCTTGTTATCGGTTTGTGAAAAAGCTGCGGCCGACAGCAATAGCAACAGGAAAGTGAGTGTTTGTTTTATCATGGCGGATGATCTTAAAAAAATGAAAATAATCATTTTATCATAAAAGACAATTCATTCGCGACGAGCTTAAACCAATGAGTTTATATTCGCACCATATCTGTTATACATGAACCAGTTTGTTGATATCACCAACCGCCGGGTACTATACCGCATGCTGCTGATGCTCGATCCATTAGCCCAGCCGCTTTGGGGAAAAATGAAACCCCAGCAAATGATCGAACATCTTATCGACCAGGTGCAGTACACCAACGGCACCAAAATACCAAGCTGGGATGGCCCGCACGAAAATACAGAAGGCCGCAAGCAAAGGGGCATTTATACCGATTCTGAAATTCCGCATAACATAGTTTTAGAACAACTACCCGATGCCTTAACCTATCCCGACCTGGAAACAGCCATTAACCAGCTCATGAAAGAGCTGGACGCGTTCGACAGGTATTTTACTACCAATGATGTTAAAGTTATTCACGGTGGTTTCGGCCCCTTAAATTATTATGAGTGGATCATTTGGCATGGTAAGCATTTTACGCATCATTTAAAGCAGTTTGGGGTGGTTATGTGATGATGTTGCGTTAAATATTTTGTAAATTTGAGTATGGCAGATGAAAAAAAAGACGTTCACAACGCCGCAAGTACAAAAGCCGATGATTTAGCAGAACTAAAGGCATTTCTACTCGCAGCACCTGTTTTTTCAGCTGATCAAATTGCTGCCATAAAACAAGCCCGTAGGGAGATTAATAAATAGCGAACTAAAAAAAACATCATGGACATCCAAAAAGTAATAAATATAGATCCGGATATCTTAGGAGGAAAGCCGGTTTTTGTAGGCACGCGTGTGCCGGTCGATACTCTTTTTGATCACCTCGAAGCGGGGGTATCACTTGATGAATTTCTTGATGATTTTCCATCGGTAAAAAAAGAACAAGCTATCGGCTTATTGGATATCGCCAGCAAACTTATGTCTTCAAAAGATATTACCAAACTTTATGAAGCTGTTGCTTGATGAAAATCTGCCTAAAAAGTTAAAAACTGATTTTCCTGAACATGAGATTTATACCGTTACCGACAAAGGTTGGAACGGTGTAAAGAATGGCGAACTGTTAAAACTCCTTCTAAAAGAAAACTTCGATGCGCTGTTAACTTTTGATAAAAATCTACAGCATCAACAAAATTTTAACAAATACACTATCGCTGTATTTGTGTTAATTGCTCCAATTAATACCCACGCCGTATTGGTTAAACTTGTACCACAAATAAAAGATCATCTGAAAAAAGGCATCCCCGCTGGCCCAACTATCATTAGCTTATAACACCTATCTTTACAGGCTAATAATATGAAATACCTCCGCCGGCTTTTACTCCCTTTTTCCCTGCTGTACGGTCTTGTTGTGCTTATCCGCAACCGGTTTTACGATAAGGGAATATTTAAAAGCACCGGCTTCGATATGCCAATCATCGTAGTAGGCAACCTTGATGTAGGCGGTGCGGGCAAAAGCCCCATGACCGAGTATCTCATCCGGTTATTAAAATCATCCCACAAAATAGCCACCCTAAGCCGAGGCTACGGCCGATCAACCAAAGGTTTTTTAATGGCATCGACACAAAGCAAAGCGTCAGATATCGGCGACGAGCCGGCTCAGTTCAAACACAAATTTCCGAATGTTGATGTGGCTGTTTGTGAAAAGCGGGTTAATGGCGTTGAACAACTAAAGGATAATCATGAAGTTATTATTTTAGATGATGCCTACCAGCACCGCGCGCTTAAACCCGGACTAAGCATTTTACTTTTTGATTACAGCCGGGTTAACGAACCGCATTGGCTGCTGCCGGCCGGTAACCTGCGCGAACCTTTTGCCGGGCGTAAAAGGGCCGATGCAATCATCATCAGCAAATGTCCCTCAGCACTTACCGATCTGGAGCAGGGGCGGGTTATTAAACGCATCAGGCCGTACCCGCATCAATCGTTATTTTTTACATCGATAACTTACCTGCCGCTGCAAAACATGGCGGGTCAAATCATCAATGAAACAATTGATGATGCAACAACGGTATTCCTGCTAACCGGCATTGCCAATCCGGCACCTTTATTGGCGCACCTGAAAAAGCAAACAAGGCACATCATCCATCACAATTATCCGGATCATCACCGCTTTAGCTTAAAAAATATCAGTAAACTTGCCGATGAATTTGCGGCCTGCCCTGCACAAAAAAAAGTGATCATCACAACAGAAAAGGATGCACAGCGTTTAGGGGAACAGGACCTGCTTGCCGAAGTGAAAAAACTACCCGTTTGGGTGCTGCCAATAGGCATCAGTTTTTTAAACAAGGGGCAACAACAATTTGACGGACTAATACAAAACTATGTTAGACAATATTGAAGGCACCGCCCGGTACATCAAAAACCGTATCGGCGATTTTGAACCCGAAGTGGGTATAATTCTTGGTACCGGCCTGGGTGGCCTGGTAAAGGAAATTGAGGTAGAAAAACAGCTGATGTATTCAAACATACCTGATTTTCCTATCTCTACCTTAGAGTTCCATTCGGGTAAACTTATTTTTGGTACACTGGCCGGTAAAAAGGTGGTGGCCATGCAGGGCCGTTTGCATTATTACGAGGGCTACAATATGCAGCAGATCACCTTCCCGGTTAGGGTGATGAAATACCTGGGCATTAAAACCCTGTACGTATCAAACGCCAGCGGATCATTAAACCCGGAGTTTAAAAAAGGCGATCTGATGATCATCGAAGATCATATTAACCTACAGCCGCAAAACCCGCTGGTGGGGCGCAATTATGAAGAGCTTGGTCCGCGGTTTCCGGATATGAGCGAGCCTTACCGTCATGATATGATTGAAAAAGGTTTATCTATCGCACAAAAAAATAATATTACCTGCCACAAAGGCGTTTACGTTGCGGTAACCGGCCCTAATTTAGAAACCCGTGCCGAATACAAATACCTGCGCATTATTGGCGGCGATGCGGTAGGCATGAGCACCGTGCCCGAAGTGATTGTGGCCAACCACATGGGCATCCCGGTATTTGCCATTTCGGTATTAACCGACGAGGGCTTTCCTGAAGTATTGAAGCCGATAACGCTTGAAGAGATTATTGCCATAGCGCAGGAAGCCGAACCAAAAATGACCCAGATACTTAAAGAACTGATAGCCGGTAATTAATGCTTCAAAAGCTCAGATACTTTTTTTTATTGCTGATGTGCCTTTCGGTACAATCGGTTTTTGCGCAGTATAATAACCGCCAAAACCCGCGCAACCTGCCCACGCGCGATACCGCCCGCCGCCAGGAAAAGCAACTAACCGACGACCAGCTGCTGGATAGCCTTCGCCGTAAAGAGGAAAACAAAAAAGATTCGGTGGTATTCAGCTCCAAATTTGTACGCATAACCAACGAACGCCTGCTTAACGACAGCACGCAAATGTTTCCGCTGGATACCGGTATCACCCATTTTGAAATCTACAGCCCGCTTATTGATCCCCGCAGCCCCCGCATTCACCTGGGTAATGTTGGCTTGGCACAGCGGCCTTTATTGTTCGAACCTAATAAAACCATTGGGTTTGATCTCGGTTTACATTCGCTGGATATTTATGCCCTGAAACCTCAGGATATCAGTTACTTTAATACCAGGGTGCCTTATACCAAGCTTACCTTGTATAACGCATTCGGCGGCTCGTCGGTACAGTTGTTTAACGTTTTGCATACGCAAAATATCAAACCCAACTGGAACATCGGCTTCAATCTTAACTTTAACGGCTCGAAGGGGTTTTACAGTTTTAATAACGTACTGGGCCAAAATGTGAGCGATTTGAATGCCTCCATCTTTACCTGGTACGAATCAAAAAACAAGCGCTACAACCTGCTGGCCAACCTGCTGTTCAACAACCTGAAAGCGCCGGAAACCGGCGGCATTCTTAACGATACCGTTTTTACATCAAAAGTTGTAAGTAATTCATTCTCGAAAGACAGGGCGCAGGTGCGCCTGCCCTACAGCTACGAAAACTGGAATGAACAGGGCCTTTACATTAAACAGTTTTACTACCTGGGCCGGATTGACAGCCTAAGTAAAGGAAAAACTGATTCGAAAATTTTGCCCACCCAGCGCGTGGCCCACACCCTGCATATTCAAAACAGCAGATACCTATACAAGCAAAGCGGTGTGGATACCTATAATGTTTTTCCCGATTACTTTTACAGCAGCAACCGCTCGCGCGATTCAACAACGGTAACGCATATCCAGAACGAATTTTCGTACAGTTTTTATCTCCGCAGCAAATCTGTAAAGTTTGTTAAAAACGAACTGAAGTTAGATTTGGGCCTGGTGCATGATTTTTATACCTACAACCAGTATGTAAGCGATACCACCATGAACGAGTATGGTGTGAAGTATGTGCACCAGGATAGGGTACAGCACAATACATTTCAGGATATTACCCTGAAAGCTAAACTGGGCTACCGCTTTAGCGACAGGATTGCCCTTGATGCCGATTTCAGGCAGATTGCCCAGGGGCGCGATTTTGGCAACTATTTTTATGATGCCAAACTAACCCTTGCCGGCGGAAATAAAACAGGCAAAATTGTTTTGGAGGCTTACTCACAAAACAGCTCGCCGCCATTGGTTTACAACAACTGGATCTCGAACCACTACGTTTTTCATAACAATTTCAGCAACCAGAAAACCACCAGCGCATCATTCAATTATATTAACGATGCCTTGCAGATTGATTTAAAGGCCGAGTACTTTTTGGTTAATAACTACCTGTACTTTGCGGCCCAGCCCGGCGGTACCGATGCGCGTCCGGCGCAGCTAAATAACTCCATCAACCTGCTTAAAATAAGTTTGGGTAAAAACTTCACTTACCACAGTCTGCATTTTGATAACTATGTGGTATATCAAAAAACAGATTATCAAAACACCCTGCGCACGCCCGAAGTTTATGCCTACAGCAGCTTGTACCTTAACCGTTTGCTGTTTAATGTACTGCACTCAAGCTTTGGTGTAAACGGAAGATATAATACCGAATATGTGGCACCATCGTTCGCGCCCGGATTAGGCCAGTTTTATAACGGTGCTAATGTTACATTTTCATCATACCCTATATTTGGCCTTTTCTTTAAGGCCACGCTGCAGCGCACCAACCTGTTTGTATCGTACGATTATGTTAACCAGGGTGCCTGGAGTAAAGGTTATTACACCGTTAATCGCTACCCACAGCAGGACGCCGTGTTAAAATTTGGCGTAGCCTGGACGTTTTATAATTGATACAATGAGAGTTGTCTGAATCAGAATTTACAGAATTTTAGAATGTACAGAATGTAATCGTAAGAAAGGTGTTTGGGAAAAGATACATTTCGCTAAATCTAAAATTCTGCAAATTCTGATTTAGACAAAATCCGAAATCTAAAATCCACTCTCGAAATCAAAGGGACAGGTATTCTGCTAATTCTCAAATTCTGTAAATTCTGATTCAGACAAAATCCGAAATCAAAAATCCGCTCTCGAAATCAAAGGGACAGGTATCCTGCTAATTCTCAAATTCTGATTCAGACAAAATCCGAAATCTGAAATCCGCTCTCGAAATCAAAGGGACAGTCATTCTGTTAATTTTCAAATTCTGCAAATTCTGATTCAGGCAATTACTGCGTAGTTACCCTCAAATTCAAGGTATCAGCCTGCATGGCCGTAAAAATGCCCAAACCGTTAACTACATTGGTGGGTGTGTTTACCAAATTTTGTGAGCTGCCGCGGGTATTACTGCTGAGTATGTTAATATACTCGTCATTAACCCTCAGCAATATCACCTGGTAATGCCCGTAATATTTAAACGTGTTTTGGGTGATGTTATAGATCGCTGTCCTTTCGGTATTGATCTCAAAACTGGGTTTTCTGTTACTGCGTACAGCAATAATTTCGAAAGGATTACTATCCAGGTTTTTAAAAAGCAGGATATGCTGCAGCGAATCAGGATTGCTCCAGGTAACGGTTTGCAGCACCTTATCGTTATAAGCCGGGTCGATGATATTAGGTTCGTGAAATACGCTGTCGGTTAATTTAAAGCCCGCCGGCTTGCCCGGCATCAGGGTTGATGCGCTTACTGTGGCGTTATTATAATTAAACTGCATAGTGTAAGTTTTACCGGCAGTTATAAAGGCAGCATCACTGTAGGTATAGGTACCGCCTGCACCTTCGGTGAGTTTAACCGTTTGGCTTCCATTACTAACATTAATACTAAGCCCTGTTAAGGCTACACCGTAAGTTGCCGTATCCGTCAAATCCTTTTGTTGATAAACTTTCAGCGATAGCGGCTGCCCGGCAACCAGGTACGCTTCAACCACCGGTTTATTCACCGCGTTTATATCTGCACTGTTTTTTTTGCAGGCTGCGGTCATCAGCATAAAACCTGCCGCAAGCGCGCCTAATATATATCGTGTATGTGTATGTGTTTTTATTTCCATCTTAAACTTAAAGTTAGGTTAGGCGTAAAGCCGAGGTAGTTAACATTGGTGGTGATCACCTGGTTATTTTGCAGCTGGTACTCGCGATACCAGGAGTTAACGTGGTTATAAACATTAAACAGCGAGAAACCTATCGAGCCTACTTTTTTCCCGTCTATTTTTAACAGATCGTACGAGGCCGAAAGATCAAGCCTGTGATAGGCCGGTAAACGCTCGGCATTTTTATCGCTGAGGTTGATGTAGGTAATGGCGTTGCCATCCACAGTTTTAACCGTATAGGTTGATAAAGGCGCGGTGTACGGGTGCCCTGTACTGAACAGGAAGGTGGCCGCGAAGTTCCACCGCTGGTAATGGTACATGTTGATGGATTTAAACTCGTGGCGTACATCCTGGTCGGCATCGTAATAGTTATCACCGTAGGCCGAAAATTTGTTTTGCGCGTTGGCAAGCGTATAGCTGACCCAGCCCGTATAACGACCTAATTTTTTTTGCACCAACAACTCTATCCCTTTTGTTCGGCCCGTACCCTCGTAAAATTTCTCTTCAACGGTTTGCGTCTGGTTTTGATTAAAGCTCATGAAGCCGCCGCCGCCTGCACCTGCCGGGCGTGTTTGCTGCACGGTATATTGAGTAAGTCCATCAAGTGTTTTATAATAACCTTCCACGCTAAACAAAAAACCATCATTTTCATAACTGGCACCTAATATAAAATGCCGGGCCTGGCTTACCGGGATATTGCTGTTGTTTGATAATACCCAGAAGTTGCGGTTGCCTCCCAACACATCCTGCCGTATCACCTGGTTCTCGAATTGGTAAAACTGCCCGGTTGCACCTTTAAATGTGATCTTATCTGTAAGGTTGTAACTGGCTGAAAGTCGCGGCTCGAAGTAGGGTTTTGATGTAGGGCCAAAGTATGACGCGCGCAATCCGGGCTGAATATGAAATTTGTTATTCGGGTCGATGGCCAGTTCGGTATAAACACCTGCCAGCATAGCGTTGTTATGTTGATTGATGAGTTTGCCGGTATCGTTTTGGGTATACTCATAATCTATTTTTTTGTAGTTGGCAAAGCCACCGAAAAGCAGTTTGTACTTATTGCTGGCAGTCCACTCCCATTCAGATTTGTAGCCCACATCCTTCAGGTTATTGGTTTCGAGGGTACCGTTACTCAGGGTATGGGCTATACCATTGGTGTCGATTTGCGAAAAGCCCGACGAGCTGCGGTTCCTATCATTAAAGTAGGATGAGTAAGTGATATAATTGTTTGAGTACAGCTTTTTATTCCACTGCCTGAACCATTTGATGCTGCTGCCAAGGTTGCCGTATTTGGTATAATCAACAATGCTGATACCGCTGCTGCCTGATGACAGGAAGGAAGGCAAACCTAAATCACGACTGTTATCCGTTTTATCGGTACCGGTGTATAAACTCCATGATACTTTATCCTTTTGGCTGATATTGTAGGTGTATTTAGCATCAAAATCATAAAAATACGAGCTTGGGGTAATCTGGTTAGCAAAACCGCCACCACCAAAACCACCACCCCGGCCGCCAAAGCCGCCGCCCGGTGCGCCACTCTGCGTGGTTGAAGTTTGATTAAACTGGTTAAAGATCTTATTATAAAACGGTCCCTGGTATGAACGCCTTACGGCCAGCAACAAGGTCGATTTATCGGATAGTGGCGTTTCGAGGTAACCGCTCGCACTCAGCAAGCTCAAATCGGTACCGATATTGGTTTCGTTTTTGTTGCCTTCTTTACCGTTGATCTCGGTAACGCTCGAGAGCCTGCCGCCATATTTGGAGGTAAAACCGCCCTTATACATCTGCACATCTTTAACGGCGCTGGCATTAAAAGCACTGAAAAAGCCATACAGGTGATCAACCTGGTAAATGGTAAAGCCATCCAGCACCACCAAATTCTGATCGGGCGTACCCCCGCGCACATAAGCTCCTGATGACGATTCGTTGGTACCCGCTACGCCCGGCATTAACTGAAAAGCCCTTAAGATATCCTTATCGCCCATGGTTGGCAGCTTATCCAGGTTGGCAGGCGAAAGCTGTAGTACGCCAACCTGCCTGCTATCGGTATTCATTACACCGCTTTTTTTGCCGGTGATGGTAACCTCGTTCAAACTGTTAAGCGAGGGGAACAAACCGCAAATTAAAGGCGAGTTCAGTTTCTCGCTGCTCAGCCTGAAATAATCGGTTTGAAAACCCGTGTAGGATACCTCAACCACCGATGTATCTGATGGAACGCGGAACAAAGTAAAATAACCATCAGAGTTGGTCATGGTACTCAAATCCGTCCCCCTGATCTTTACCGAGGCCGAGGGCAAGGATTCGCCCGTTTGCTGATCGATCACCCTACCATTCACATTCACCAAAAAATGTTTGGGTTTGGCTTTAGGCGCTTCAATCTCTTTGGCCTTTATCCCGGTATTGGCCGCCTGCAATGCCAGCTTGTTCATTTTTTGCAGGCGGGCCAGATCATCGGTGTTTTGCAGTATATAAATTGTCCCGGTAGATTCTATCCAGTAATGCAGACTGTTCTCGTCGCACACTTTGGCAATAACGTCTTTAAGCGGCTCTTCAAAAAAGTGCTCAACCACATCCATCTCGTGCAAAGGAGCCCGTTCAAAAACAATGCGTACCTGGTAGTTGAGGGCCAGGGTATCCAACAGTTCATCCAGCGGGCAGGAGAAAAAGTGATTAACAACAATTTTCTTTAATTTTTTTTGTGTTTGCTGTGCCTGCACGGCTCCGGCACAAAAAACAAGGGTAGTAATTAACAGTAAGGAAAGTTTCTTCATTCGGGGCACTATTTCTTCAGCACCGAAATTGCAGCCTATTTTAACGCTCCTGAAATAAAATCGACGAGCTTAGGGTTTGTGTAGATAAATGGTGGGATTGTGTAGTGGGTGGGATTGATGGTTTATTCATCGGCAGCCGCTTGGCTCGGGCCGAGTGGCTATTATTCCCAGGCCTCTGGCCTGCTACTCCATGCACGGTACAGCTTCGGCGGCCGGAGGCCGTGTAATAGTTGCCACTCGGCAGGAGCCGAGCGGCGGCGTTACTTATTTGGGTCTATCCTCACACCTTCCCAATCATCCTGTTAATCACATCCCTATATCCATCGCTCAAGGGAATCTCCGTATTAACCAGCTTAATCCGTGCCCTGCGCATTTGTGATACATGATCAAGGTTAACCAAGTATGATTTATGTACCCTAAAAAACTGATCGGCGGGTAATTGCAATTCAATAGCTTTAAGGCTGATGCGTGACAGTACCGGCTTTTGCTGATTAATGAGGTGCACTTTGATATAGTCCTTTAAGCCTTCGATGTACTCAACCTGGTCGAAGTTGATTTTCACCAAATTATAGTCGGCATGCAAAAAGAAGTAGTTTTTGGTGGTTTGCTGCGGTACATAGCTGCGGCGTAACTCGTATAAATCCAAAGCTTTATGGCAGGCTTTTAAAAACCTGTCTAAAGGCACCGGCTTTACCAGGTAATCAACCACATCAAGCTCAAAACCTTCAACCGCAAATTTTTCATAAGCGGTAACAAATATCACCATGGGCTTTTGCGTAAGGCTGCGGATAAATTGCAAACCGTTAATCCCCGGCATATAAATATCACTGAATATCAGGTCTATCTGCTCGTTTTGCATCGCCAGTATTGCTTCGCCTGCATTACGGCAACGGGCAACTATTTGTATGGTATTCACATGTTTCAGGTTATCTTCCAGCAGGTCGAGCGCCAGGGGCTCATCATCAAGTATCAAACATCTCATCATTTCAGTTCCAGTTGCAGCATCACTATATAGGCCTGCTCGTTTTTGTTGATATATAAATTGTGTTTACCGGGATATAACAACTCCAGTCGCCGTTTCACATTAGCCAAACCAATGCCCGATGCAGGGTCTTTATCCGTCTCAACCGGGTTGTAAACGTTTTGCACACTGAAGCGCAGGTTTTTATCATCGGCAAATAAAGTTACGGCTATGCCTGGGGCTTCAATATCGCCTGTGCCATGCTTAAAAGCATTTTCAACAAAGGGAATCAGCAGCATAGGCTCGATCGATTTTTCGGGGGCTTTGATCTCCGAGCTGAAGCTGATCTTTACCTGATCGCGGAAGCGGAGTTGCTGTAGTTCGATATAGCTGCGCAGGTAATCTTCTTTTTGATATAAGGTCACCTTTTCCTCATCCGTTACATAAAGCATATAACGCAGCAGCTTGGAAAGCTGGATCAGCGTAGGTTCTACAGCCTTCGGGTTTAAGCGCGAAAGTGCCACCGCGCTGTTAATCACATTAAAAATAAAATGCGGACTGATCTGCGAGCGTAAAAAAGCCAGCTCAGAAATAAGCGAGGCGTTATCAATGTCCTTTTTTTTGTTGATGATCTTAAATTGATCGGCCAGGTAATGGTAGGCAAAACTGCCGGCAGTTATGGATAACAGCGGAAATATCACCAAAAAATGTCCCGGGGGCCGGTGTGGGGGCATGCCCGGAAATCGCGGCTCCGGAAAAAACGGGCGGGTGTAAAACAGGATGAGATTAAATACCACGAACGAACCCAGCAGCAGCAAAAAATAAAGGCCAATGTTCTTTTTCAACACCCTGGGAATCAAAACAAATGCATTCAGATAAAACTCGGCTGCCAAAACAAGGTTAAACCTTACAATGTGCCCGGTTGAGAAAAATGCCTGCGGAAAACCGCGCATATCCGGTCTTGAAATAATGGGGATAAATATGATCAAAGCCCAAAACAACAGATGGATACATATTTCGATAATCAATGCCGGCTTTATGCGTACAAACATATCATGCTAAGGTAATCCCATTTTAAACCCGCATTTAATGTAATAGACGAGCGGGCCAAATGTGCCGACGAAAATAAAATATCTGCAGTAAGAAAACCTTGTTTATACCTCCCCGAAAAGCATATTTAACATCTATTAACATTTTGCAACTGAGGTGTTTAAAAACCAGCCATCAGCATAAAACACCCAAAGGTATTTTGCGTTAAATTTGTTTAACAATCAGCTACCTATGTCGATAGTAAAACCCATCCTCCGCATTTTTGATTACGATAAGGCCGTCGAATTTTATATCAACTGGCTCGGCTTTAAAACCGATTGGGAACACAAACCCGAGAGCGTGCCGGTTTATATTCAGATTTCGCTGAAAGATGTAATCCTGTATTTATCCGAGCACCACGGCGATGCCAGTCCCGGAAGCCACATAGCCATTGACGATTTTACTGAGTTACGCGATTACCATGCCCACCTCATCGCCAAAAATTATAAATATAACCGGCCCGGTTTGGAAGTACCTGAGTGGAATGATAAAACCATCATGATGACGGTGCATGACCCTTTTGGGAACAGGCTGACGTTTAGTGAGGAGTTGAAGGGATAAATCTTCGCTTGATCTTTCCACAACGTCATTGCGAGAAACGAAGCAATCGCACGGAAGCCGGGGGGCTATACAAATCCGCCCTGTATTGTTCGCGATTGCTTCGTTCCTCGCAATGACGGGTGTTTAAGAATCGCTTATAACAAAAAAATCCCGATCAGCTACCTGACCGGGATTTTCAATATTATAAAAGCTTTCCGCTTTAGGCTTTCAGCCTTAAGCTAACTTAGCCAATTCTTCAGCCATAGCAGCGCCAATCTCAGCAGGCGATTCTACCACACGGATACCGCACTCGGCCATAATTTTCATTTTTGCAGCAGCAGTATCGTCGGCACCGCCAACAATAGCACCTGCGTGACCCATACGGCGACCCGGAGGCGCTGTTTGACCGGCGATAAAGCCTACAACCGGTTTTGTGCCGTTTTCTTTGATCCAACGGGCAGCATCAGCTTCCATGTTACCGCCAATTTCGCCAATCATGATAATACCATGAGTATCCGGATCGTTCATTAATAATTCAACAGCCTCTTTGGTTGGGGTACCGATAATTGGGTCGCCACCAATGCCGATAGCTGTGGTGATGCCTAAACCGGCTTTAACCACCTGGTCAACCGCTTCGTAAGTTAAAGTGCCCGATTTTGAAACCACACCTACATTACCTTTTTTAAAGATAAAGCCCGGCATAATACCAATTTTGCTTTCATCGGCAGTGATGATACCCGGGCAGTTAGGACCAATCAGGCGTGCATCCTTATCCGATAAATATTCTTTAACCGCAATCATATCCTTTGTAGGGATACCTTCGGTAATACAAACAATAACCTTAATGCCGGCTTCGGCAGCTTCCATAATGGCATCTGCACCAAAAGCAGGAGGTACAAATATGATCGATACATCGGCACCGGTAGCAACAACGGCATCTTTAACCGTGTTAAAAACCGGCCTGTCTAAATGGCTCTGACCGCCTTTACCTGGTGTAACACCACCAACTAACTGGGTACCATAAGCAATCATTTGCTCGGCATGGTATGAGCCCTCTTTACCGGTGAAACCTTGTACAATAACTTTTGAATCTTTATTTACGAGTACACTCATTGGTTTTTTCGTTTTAGTACGGCAAAGCTAAAGTTTTTGCCCGAATGTCAAACCCTATTGTAATCTAAATTTATATGTTAACATAAAAGTGACTGTGGGGGAAGGGGAGGACTGTCTGAACTGTAATTTGGGGGGATTTTTGTCTGAACTCGAATTTGGGGGAATTATTGGAATTTTTAGAATTTGCTTAGCATTCTGTCCATTGCTTAATTCCATAAATTCGGGTTCAGACAAAATTTTTTGAATTTGCTCAGCAGTTCAAAAAATCAGCGAAATCAACGTAATCATTCTAATCAACGGTCAAAAATCGGTGAAATCAAAAATCAATCGGTGTAATCCCAGAAACAAAATCCGAAATCGAACATCCGAATTCCGAAATCATTGGGGTTTCCTAAACTCCCCCTCACTCTTCGCAATCACAATAGTAGCCACACCGTTCCCAATCACATTGGTAATCGCCCTTGCTTCCGACATAAACCTATCCACCCCAATCAATATCGCCAAACCCTCCACCGGGATAATTTTAATTGCCGTAAGTGTACTGGTAAGCACAATAAAGCCGCTGCCTGTAACACCCGCCGCACCTTTGGACGTGATCATCAAAATGCCGATAATGGTTAGCTCCTGCCCCAGCGAAAGCGGGATATTAAACACCTGCGCCAAAAATATCACGCACATGGAAAGATAGATGGTAGTACCATCCAGGTTAAACGAATACCCGGTAGGGATCACCAAGCCTACAACCGATTTTGAGCAGCCAAACTTTTCCAGCTTCTCCATCATGGCCGGCAACGCCGATTCAGACGAGGAGGTGCCCAGTACAATCAAAATCTCCTGGCGGATATATTTAAGGTATTCCCACAAACTGAATTTAAACAGCCTGCAAATTATATTCAGCACCACAAAAATAAAAAGCGCCATGGTAAGGTAAACCGAACCCATCAGCAAGGCCAATGGCTTAAGCGTTTGAATACCGTATTTACTTACGGTAAAAGCCATCCCTGCAAAGGCCCCTATCGGCGCTACCTTCATTACTATCTTCATAATGTTGAAGAATACTTTTGATAGCTTATCAAACAGTTGAATTACCGATTGCCCGGCCTCCCCCATCTTACTCAATCCAAAACCAAACAGGATAGCAAAAAACAGGATCTGTAAAATATCGCCCTCGGCAAAAGCTTTAAACATGTTTGAGGGGACTATGTGGGCCAAAAAATCGCCCCAATGCATTTCGGCAGCGGCTTTTTCGTACACAGCCAGTTTACCGGTGTCCATTTTGACGGCGTGGTTTTCAAAGCCCGCGCCGGGTTTAATAATATTGGCCACCGTGACGCCGATGATGAGCGCGAAGGTGGTTACAATTTCAAAATACAGCAAAGCCTTGCCGCCTACACGGCCCACTTTTTTCATATCGCTCATGCCGGCAACGCCCAGCACAATGGTTAAAAATATGATCGGCGCTATCAGCATGGTGATCAGGCTGATGAATGTTTTGCTGATGAGATCGGCAGTGGGCGCGAAGCCTTTTAGGTACAGACCTGCCAATACCCCAAGGGCTATGGCTATAAGTACCTGGATAGTTAGGTTTGAGAGTAGGCGTTTCATATAAATTGGTCGCCCCCTCAGCCCCCAGAAGGGGGAGTTGCAGAAGCGCATTTGCCCACAATATAATAAGTTAATCCATCTGCCACAAAAAAATAGCCCCGCACCAGAAAATCCGGCACAGGGCGTCACCTATTTAATTGAAAGCTTTTATTTATACAGGCGTAGATTCGCCGGTAAGCATATTGATCAGGAATGTTTTATTCAGGAAGAAAAGCTTGGCCTTGTGGTTACCCAAAAAAGTAATGGTACCGCTGTAATCCCAGCCGCCACCGTTGGTTTTCCCTTGCGAGCGGAAAGTTGCGGTACCGCTGGTAATATCAAAGTTATCATCGCCGTGCACATACAGGTTGCTGAACACATAGGTATTGTGCACCCTGCTAAAGGTTTTGTACTTAGGATATTCGTTATCGATATAAGCTTTCATCGGCCCATCCAGCGAGAAGTTGGAATTATTGAAATTAAGGCCGCGCACTTTGTACTTCTGCACAACGTTGTACACATACGAGTAACCCGGACCGCTGCCCACGGTATTTAACGAATCTACCGAATCGTAACCGATGGTTTTGTTATCGTTACATACAAAGTAGTATTTAACGCCACCTGTTTTGGTTGCTTTCAGGGTATCGCCCTGGTTAAAGGTAAGGTTTAGGCTTGTATCTATATAAAAGCCGCAACGGTAGTCGCTGCTTTGCACTTTAATTTTTGAGGTGGCATTGGTTGATGGAGTAACACCATCTTTAATGCTGGCACCGCCAAATGCGCCGGCTAATGATTGCGCCAGGTTGCTGGCTATGGCCGAGCTTGCTACGTTATCGCTTGCTTTTTTATCGTCTGATGAGGGTTTTACTGTATTTTGAGTTTTGGTACAGGCCGAATACATCATAGCTATACCTGCCAGTAAAGGTAATACGCTGCGTAAGGTTAGTTTCATAAATTGGTGTATTTAAAGTTTAGATTGCTTTCTGATTAAAAGTCAACAAGCATACCATATTGAAACCCCTAAACTGCAGTACAGTGATAATCACTATAATTACGATAACCTTTAAAGCAACCTTAAACCCCTGGTTAATTTTTTAATTTTAACATAAGTATGCCAGGCGTGCAATCAAGGCGTATTTTACCCGTATTGAGGAAATTATCGTAGAAAATATTGCCTTACCGGATGGGTATTTTCGAAAATAAAATCGTACCATATTTTATTTAATAATAATTGAAACAACATTATTACAATCAGTTTCTTCGTAATCCGGCAAATAAAAAGCTTTATTTTTTTTCATCTCACTGCAAAATCACTTAAATAACTATACTACGCCGCATAAAAAAGCCCCGTACCAAATTTTGGTACGGGGCTTTTTAATAATATTTTAGCTTTAATATTAGTTTACCTCGCCGGTTATCAGGTCGGCCGTGTAAACCGAGCCTTCAATGGTAATTTGAGCTTTATGGCCACCTAAAAATTTGATGGTACCTTTATAGTTCCATACATTTTTACCAATGCTTCCTTTACTTGCAAAAGTTGCCGAACCGCCTGTGATAAAATCGGGATCTTTTTTCGGGTCGATGATGATTGATTTAAAAGTGTAATTAAACGTGCCCTCAATATTTGGCATTGCAGTTGTTGGTTTGTTATACTCAACTTTGGCGTAGTAGTTTACCGGGCCATCAAATGAATACTGCGCGTCAACAACACCAGGATTAAGGCTTTTGAGTGTAAGGTTCTCGCCCATTTTAATAACAAATTTCGAGTCGCCGGTTACTGCCGAAACCACAGCGCTATCGCGGGTGGTAAGGCCCGATGGGATGCCGCCTGTACAAAGCAATTCATAATTTAGTTTAGCCCAGATATCAATTTTTGAAGTATCGCTTATGTCAAGGTTAAAGCTGATGGTAGTATCCAGTTTGGCACCACATTGCGGGGTTGAATTAACTGACTGGATTTTGATTTTACCTTTTTTGTTCATGGTAAAATCTGAAGGGATACTCAAACCGTTTTTAAAATCGAATCCGCCGTTTTCAGGGTTAAAAATGCCGGCAAGACTTTGAGCTATCTGTACGCTGGCCTCTTTTTTACTAACGGTGCTTTTATTGTTTTGAGATACGTCAAGTTTGTGGCACGATGTGTAAACTGCCGTGATTGCTGCAAACAGCAGTGCAATAATTTTGTAATTGTGTTTCATGTTTAGGATTTTACTTCCGTACAAAGTTAACTTATTATCAGATAATTAAAGAAAATTTCAAAATATTTAATGGTTGAGAACCAATTATTCTCCTTTAGCGGGGTTGTACGGAAACGGTGAAATAAAGGTTAGCCCTTCGGCTAAGGTTCACACTTTTAAACGGTTAAAAAAAACGTTATATACCATAACTAATCCACTAATAACTACTAAACTAATAGGGAAATGACTATTTTCGCAATTTCATACGCGTAAAACATAAAATGGACTACCAATTTAAAGAGATAGAGCAAAAATGGCAGCAGTTTTGGGCCCAAAACCAAACCTTTAAAGCCGAAGATAAATCAGCAAAACCCAAGTATTATGTGCTGGATATGTTCCCTTACCCATCGGGAGCAGGTTTGCACGTAGGGCACCCGCTGGGCTATATCGCTTCTGATATTTTTGCACGTTACAAGCGCTTAAAAGGCTTTAATGTGCTGCACCCTATGGGCTACGACAGCTTTGGCTTACCGGCCGAGCAGTACGCCATACAAACCGGGCAGCACCCGGCCATCACTACCGAAGATAATATTGCCACCTACCGTCGCCAGTTAGACCAGATCGGTTTCTCGTTTGATTGGAGCCGCGAGGTGCGCACCAGCTCGCCTGATTATTATAAATGGACGCAGTGGATTTTTATGCAGCTGTTTAACAGCTGGTATAACAAAGATGCCGATAAGGCCGAATCGATAGATAAACTGGTTGCTCATTTCGAGGCAAACGGATCGGCAGGTATCAATGCTGTAAGCGACGAAGAAATTTTAAGTTTTACCGCTGATGAATGGAAAGCGTTCAGCAACCAGGATCAGCAAGCTGAATTGTTGAAATACCGCCTTACCTACCTGCGCGAAAGCACCGTAAACTGGTGCCCTGCCTTAGGTACTGTATTGGCTAATGACGAGGTAAAAGACGGCTTCAGCGAGCGCGGCGGCTTCCCGGTTGAGCAAAAGAAAATGACCCAATGGAGCATGCGCATCACCGCCTATGCCGAAAGGTTATTGCAAGGCCTTGATACTATTGACTGGCCCGAACCCTTGAAAGAAATGCAAAGGAACTGGATTGGTAAAAGCACCGGTGCATCGGTTAAATTCCCGATAGATAAATCGGGACATAACGCTGCTTTGGATACCAACTTTATCGAAGTATTTACTACACGTGTTGATACCATCTTCGGTGTTACATTTTTGGTAATTGCTCCTGAGCATGAACTGGTTGCTTCGTTAACTACTCCTGAGCAAAAAGCAGAGATCGAAGCCTACATCACCCAAACCAAAAAGAAATCGGAACTGGACAGGATGGCCGATGCCAAAACTGTTTCGGGCGCGTTTACCGGTAGTTATGTATTGAACCCGCTTAACGGCCAGCAGATCCCGATCTGGATAGCTGATTATGTTTTGGCTGGATACGGAACAGGGGCGGTAATGGCCGTACCGTCCGGCGATCAGCGCGATTACCTGTTCGCGAAGCATTTCAATTTGCCGATAGTGCCTATCATCGATATTCAGAATATCGAAACCGAGGCCGATCCAACCAAAGAAGGTAAATACATCAATTCCGATTTCATTAATGGCTTAACTTATAAAGAAGCTACCGCTGCTGTAGTTGCTGAATTAGAAAAAATTAACGCAGGCAAAGCGAAAGTTAACTTCAGGATGCGCGATGCCATTTTTGGCCGTCAGCGTTACTGGGGCGAGCCGGTGCCGGTTTACTTTAAAGATGGCTTACCATATTTAATTGACGAAAGCCACCTGCCCTTGCTATTGCCCGAAATTGACAAATACCTCCCAACCGAAACCGGCGAACCACCATTGGGCCGTGCCGAAGATTGGAAATATGAAGGCGGTTTAGCTTACGAGCTAAGCACCATGCCGGGCTGGGCTGGCTCAAGCTGGTACTGGTACCGTTATATGGATGCCCAGAATGATAAAGAATTTGCATCGCGCGAGGCTATTGAATACTGGAAAGATGTTGACTTATACATCGGCGGTAGTGAACATGCTACCGGTCACCTGTTGTATAGCCGTTTCTGGAACAAGTTTTTGAAAGATCTGGACTTGGTTGTTGAGGAAGAGCCTTTCAAAAAACTGATTAACCAAGGGATGATCCAGGGTCGCAGTAATTTTGTTTATCGTTTAATTGACGAGGAAGGCAAAGGCACTAACACCTATGTATCTCACGGTTTAATAAAAGAATATAAAACCACGCCGATACACGTTGACGTTAACATTGTTGAAAACGAAGTACTGAACATAGCTAAGTTTAAACAATGGCGACCAGAATTTGCTGATGCCGAATTCATTTTAGAAAATGGCAAATACATCTGCGGCGTTGAGGTTGAAAAAATGTCGAAACGTTATTATAATGTGGTAAACCCTGATGATATCGCAACCCGCTACGGTGCCGATACCTTGCGCATGTACGAGATGTTCTTAGGTCCGCTGGAGCAGAGCAAGCCCTGGAATACCAATGGTATTGAAGGCGTGTTCAAGTTTTTGCGTAAATTCTGGAGGTTGTTCCATAACGATGCCTGGGAATTTGGAGTAAGCGATGCCGCGCCATCAAAAGCCGAGTTAAAATCATTACACAAGATCATCAAGAAAGTGGAAGAAGACATTGAGCGTTTCTCGTTCAACACTTCGGTTTCCAGCTTCATGATTGCGGTAAATGAACTAACCGACCTGAAATGCAACAACCGCGCGGTATTGCAGGACCTGGTAATTATCCTGTCGCCTTACGCGCCGCATATTTGCGAGGAGCTATGGGCATTATTGGGTAATGCCGAAGGTACTTTATCCTATGCGCCGTTCCCTAAATTTAACGCGGAATATCTGGTGGAAGATGAGTTTGCTTACCCCATCTCTATCAACGGTAAAATGAAAATGAACCTGAACATCCCGCTCAGCCTGGATGTAAAAGGTACCGAAGAGTTTGTATTGGCCAATGCCGATGTACAAAAATACCTGGACGGCAAAGCGCCTAAAAAGATGATTGTGGTGAAAGGCCGCATTGTTAATATGGTGGTTTAGCCCCCTCCGCCCCCTGAAGGGGGTACTTAAATAGTTTAAGTTAAGGGTTTTGCTTTCGCAAAACCCTTAACCATTTATATCGCTACCGCAAGCGTCCTCGCCATAGCCGTTAACTTAAGGAAATTTTGAGAAGTTTTTTTAAGATGTTGTATAGGCGGGGCTTCGCCGATGGGCAAAACCACTTAGATTTTCCCATATTTGTATAGTTTTATTTTTAATAAAAAAGGCGGTTGTTTTCCAGACGTATACCGCCTTTTTCTATTTAAATATAGGCATTTTTTAAAAACAAATTGAATTTTTTGTAGGGGAAAAGTTCCATTTATTTTCAATCAGGAGGCATTTATCACAAGTTGCTCATCTGCATTAAAAAACAATATAACCGGCTTCCTTGATCCTTTACAACTTGATACCATAGCCCGCAGAACTGGATTTTTGCAAAGGACCTCTAAACTTAAGCCAAAAGAGTTTATCGATACGCTGATGTTCAGCGAGTTCGATCATAGCAGGCTAAGCCTTCAGGATTGCTGTAACGATCTGGCTCACCAACATCAAAAATCGCTGAGTAAAGTAGCCTTACACAAACGGTTTAATGAACATAGCTTCAGTTTTTTAAAATCAGTATTGGCAGAACAGATCACCCAAAAGCTGGATATAAAAAGCGGAAAGGACTGGAAGCCTTTTACCCGGGTAATGATTACAGATTCATGCAAATTTGCCTTACCTCAACAATATAAAGATGATTATCCTGGGTTTGGCGGAGCCAGAAGCAAGGCCTTGATGAATATGCAGTATGCCTTTGATCTTAAGCAAGGTAACTGGGAAACCCTTGAATTGACCAAAGTATCTGAAAATGATAAAGCTTATTCAAAAAGAAGCTTACAGGATATTAAGGCGGGAGATTTGCATATCCGTGACCTTGGCTATGTTACCCACGGATATTTGCTGAAGATATCTACAGAAAAAGCCTTTTTCCTTAACAGGCTGCATCCGGGCTGGAAACCGATCTCGCGCAGTACGGGAAAAGCGATCAATTGGCATACACTTTATCAGGAAATGCAACTTAGCAAGCGTAATCGTTTTGAAACCATGGTCACTATAGGAAAGGGAGAGGAAGCCTTTGATTGCCGCCTGATCGCTATGCCTGTACCCGAAAAAGTATGGTCTGAAAGGATCCGGAAGGCTCAAATACGGGCCAAAAGCGTTGGTTATGAACTTACTGATGACTATAAGTACCGCTGCCGGTTTAGCATATTTATTACCAATACAACAATTGAGTTACTCAATGCTACAGAAGTTATTCAACTGTACCGTTTACGTTGGCAAATTGAATTGGTATTTAAGACATGGAAATCGTTGCTCGACATGCACAAAGTTAAAGCTGTAAAAAAAGAACGACTGCAATGCCAGTTGATGGCTAAATTCATTTGGATACTCCTTAACTGGAAGATATTCCGATGTTTGGCGAACTTTATTAGGCAAAATTCACCGGATAATGCCTGCTCCGTATGGAAGTTTTTTAAGCAGGCAAGGCAATGCTCTCACTTGTTAAGAATGGTTGTTAGCGGAAAACTGCATTTTACCATTTGGTGTGATTTATTTTCAGCCAGCGTTGTGAAGAATCTTCTTATTGAACCTAAAAAAGGAAAAAAAGCCAGTCTACATATACTGAATGAAGTGTTCTTTTCCTTAGGTTAACGGCTATGGCGTCCTCGCTTGTGGGCATCATGCTAAGTTATGTAAGCGGCTCATCTAACTGCAGACCTGAACGCGGGCCACAAGCGAGGACGCTTGCGGCAGCAAAAGGCAATTTGAGATTTATTTTCTATATAATTCTACCCTCCGGCCATCCGGATCAACCACCACCGCCATAAAACCAAAATCAGTTTGTGCCGGTTCGGAAACGAAAGTTGTATTCGCTTGTTTTAATAGCGCCATAGCACTATCAAAATCATCCAACTCAAAACCTAATCGCAAATTACTATCGGCCATAGTTTGATTTTTCGCAAGCGGATAAATCTCCATTACCACTCCGTCGATAGTAACCGAATAATGATAAGGCGAATTACCATGCTTATGGTAGTCAAAACTAAAACCAAGCAGCTGGTAAAACTCAACCAGCTTAAGCATATCAGCGGTGCGTACAACCAGTAGTTTAAGCCTCATTAAATTCTCTCCTATTTTCTCTTCGGCACTTTAATTAATCCCGAGCGATACAGATCAAGCGCCTCATTCAAAATAAAACGAATAGTATCAACCGGCAAATCCGCTTCCGGATGAATGAGCATGATTTTGATGCGTGAGCGGTCTTCGTAAGTTAATTTGGGATGGTGAAGGTGCTTACCTTCAACCATACCTAAAAATGGCACCTGCGTTTTTTTATGGATCCACAGGTAGCAAAACATTTTGCCTTTGTAGCAAAAGAAAGGCATGCTGTATTTCCACTCGGCAGTTACATCGGGATCTTGCGCCAGGAGGATATCGCGCAGGGCTAACAGGCAGCCACGGTTGGGTTCATCTTTGGTGAGGTAGAATTGATCGATTGGGGTGAGGTGCATGATTACACTACATTACAACGTAAACCCTTTTAGATATTTAACCATATCCCTTACCGCCTCCTCTTGTGTAGTCATCTGTATAAAAGTATCAGGTTGCCTTAAACGCAAAAACTCAATCATAAACCAATAATTGTTTAAATGGATTGGCTCTATTTCATTCATGAGATCACAAGGACAAGAATGATTCGTTTTAAATACCTTTTGATAGATTTGGTTGTAATAATCAGCATTTACCTCCCATTCATTCTCATCCTCAAATTGCTCAACTGTTATTTCTGTTTGTATGCATGAGTCTATAAATATTGCTATTTGTTTATTCATGGAATAGGCAATCATTATTTCAGTTAATGTTCCAAATTGTTCAGCATTTTCAAGATATGCTATTAATAAATTGGATTGAGAAATCATTCTGAAATCTTCCTGTACCGTTTCAGATAAATAAATGCCTGAATGATCGCATCCCGCATATTCAGGATGAAAAAAGCCGATTTTCTTATTTAATGATGCTGTGTCACGTTCTAATTCTACTCGCCATTTAGTGATCGTTCCACGAACTGCCTCAGACGGCATTTTTCCTGCGGTATAAACTTGTAATTCTGATGTACTGCGAATAGAATAAACAAACTTATTTCGTTCTTCATTTTCGAAGTATCGTCTATATAAACTCGGTTGTCGTCGCAATTGATTTTCCAACCAATCAATATCAAAAATCAATATCTTGAATGGATATTGATTTTCGACGCCTTTAAGCCAATCATGTACATTTGGCTTAAGCGTATTCGTTAAAAAGATCGCATAATAATCGGGATTATGCATCCTTACTTTATTTAACTCCGATCCAATATTTTCTATCGTGATATTACTGGAAATGTACCTTTTACATTGAATTACCCAAGTCTGAATTTCTTTGGATCCATATAACAATATTGATACCTTATTTGCAATTATGTCTCTACCCCGATCTCCTGAACCGCCCATCCTTCGTATGTTATAGAAACCTTCAATTTCTATAATTTCAGAACAAAGCTGTTCAAATCTTTCTGGAGATATTTTATTCCAATCGGTCATTTTAATTCAATAATATTATTCTTTGGTAATCTACAAATTATAATAATTATCCAATAACACGAGTGATGCTTTTCAAGTATATTTCCCCTTCCCCCATCCCCCACAAAATCCCTATCTTTGCCTCCACATAAATTACCCACTATGCTAAAAGGATTTTTTAATGTTCCGGCTCCGGTTAATGAGCCCGTATTGAATTACGGTCCGCGGAGTTTGGAGCGTGTTGCGTTGAAGGCAGCTTTGGAGGCTGGTCGCGCGCAGCAGATTGATATACCTATGTACATTGGCGGCAAGGAAGTGCGCACTAACACTAAACTGGAAATCCGTCCGCCGCATGATCATAAACACTTGCTGGCTACCTTCAGCGAGGGCGACGCGAGCCATGTTACCGCCGCTATTGATGCTGCTCTTGCAGCCAAAGCGGATTGGGAAAACCTGGCCTGGGAGCAACGTGCAGCCATTTTCCTGAAAGCTGCAGATTTAGTTGCCGGTCCATACCGTGCCGAAATTAACGCGGCTACCATGCTTGGTCAATCAAAAAATGCCTACCAGGCTGAGATAGATTCTGCTTGCGAGTTTATTGACTTCCTGCGTTTCAACGTAGAATACATGACCGAAATCTACAAACAACAGCCACCAGTATCTGGCAAAGGGGTTTGGAACCGTGTGGAGCAACGCCCACTGGAAGGTTTCGTGTTCGCGTTAACTCCGTTCAACTTTACGGCTATTGCGGGTAACCTGCCTGCATCTGCTGCCATGATGGGTAATGTAGTGGTTTGGAAACCTGCCTATCCGCAGATCTATGCCGCCAACGTAATCATGAAGATATTTAAAGAAGCCGGTGTACCAGATGGCGTTATCAACTTAATTTATGTTGATGGCCCTGTTGCTGGCGAGGTGATCTTCAACCACCCCGATTTTGCAGGCATCCACTTTACAGGCTCAACCAAAGTATTCCAGAACATCTGGCAAACTATTGGTACCAATATCCAC
Source organism: Mucilaginibacter celer (assembly GCF_003576455.2). NCBI lineage: Bacteria > Pseudomonadati > Bacteroidota > Sphingobacteriia > Sphingobacteriales > Sphingobacteriaceae > Mucilaginibacter > Mucilaginibacter celer. Next base: position 6,743,483 of record NZ_CP032869.1, on the reverse strand, counting down.
AAATACAAAACCTACCCACGCATTGTAGGCGAAACCGGCGGAAAAGACTTTGTGCTTGCCCACCCAAGCGCCAATGCCGACGTAGTGAGCACCGCCCTTGTTCGCGGCGCGTTTGAATACCAGGGACAAAAATGTTCGGCGGCTTCACGCGCCTACATCCCGGCTTCGCTATGGCCTGCCGTTAAAGAAAACATGCAGCGCGATATCACTTCGTTTAAAATTGGCCCGGTAGAGGATTTTGAAAATTTTGTAAACGCCGTAATCACCGAAGTATCGTTTGATAAACTCGCCAAATACATCGATGCTGCCAAAGCAGATGAAGGTGTTGAAGTTGTTGCCGGTGGTAACTACGATAAATCGCAAGGCTGGTTCATTGAGCCTACCGTATTAAAAGTTGAAGATCCATACTACGTAACCATGTGCGAAGAGCTTTTTGGCCCGGTACTTACTGTTTACGTTTATGAGGATGACAAATTTGACGAGATCCTTGAGGTAGTAGATAAAACTTCTATCTATGCGCTTACAGGCTCAATTATCTCGCAGGATAGGTATGCTATTGAGAAAGCTACCACCCGTTTACGCAACGCGGCAGGTAACTTCTACATCAACGATAAACCTACAGGCGCGGTAGTTGGTCAGCAGCCATTTGGCGGCGCCAGAGGATCGGGCACTAATGACAAAGCCGGATCGATGATCAACCTGTTGCGTTGGGTATCTCCACGTACCATTAAAGAAACTTTTGATCCGCCGAAGGATTACAGGTATCCGTTTTTGGCGAAGGAGGTTTAATTTAGATCATAGATAATGGTTCATAGTTCATAGCAAAATGCAATGTACCATGAACCATTTTTATTTTAACGCGGTTGATGCTATGATCTATGAACCATCAACCATGAACTCTCTTCTATTTAAACTTAAACACCGCATCCATATTTTCATTGCTGGAGGTGCTTACTTTCATATCATTAATAACACCTGTACTCAGGCTGTAAACCCAACCATGTACAGAAAGCGGCTGGCCGTTTTTCCAGGCGTTTTGCACGATGGATGTTTTGCAGAGGTTGTTCACGTTCTCAATCACGTTTAGTTCCACCAGGCGGTTGCTGCGGTCGGTTTCGTTTTCAATGGCGTCGAGCTCGTCTGCGTGTAAACGGTAAACGTCTTTAATGTGGCGCAGCCAGTTATCAATCAGGCCGAACTGGTTGTTACCCATGGCGGCGTTTACACCACCGCAACCGTAGTGACCTGTTACTATTACGTGTTTTACTTTCAATACGTTCACCGCGTAATCCAGTACAGATAACATGTTCATATCCGAGTGGATCACCATGTTGGCTATGTTACGGTGTACAAAAATCTCGCCCGGGGCGGTATTGGTAATCTGGTTGGCGGGTACGCGGCTATCGGCGCAACCAATCCAAAGCACAGGCGGTTTTTGACCGTTGGCAAGTTTATCAAAGTATTCCGGATCTTCGGCTAAGGCACCGGCGATGAACTTTTTGTTTCCTTCCAGCAGGCCTTCGTAGGTGATGTGGCTGGTGTCGTGAATTTCAGAACTCATAGTTTAATGATTGATGTTTTAAGATGCGGTTTGGCGTTTGCCCGCTGCAAACATACGGCTTAGTTTATGCAAAGCAAGGGGCGAAACATCATAATACATAATGGTGAGCAAAATTAACGGGATGAAGTAAAATATGGTAAACTCGTACAGGTTAAAAAAGTAACCGCCAACCAGTCCTCCAAATAAATAAAAACCCAACACGGTGCACCTGATCAGGATTTTATTCTCCACGGGTTTAACATCTTTAGTAGTAGGATGAAAACGCTCGGCCACCTCGCTACCCAAATCAGTAAACAAACCTGTTAAATGGCTTGATTTGATCAGTCCGCCGGAGATATTGGACACCAAACTATTTTGCAAACCCATCGAAAATAAAATGGCGCAAATTACTATCTCGCGCTCGGTATCAGTTTCCTTGTAAAAATTATGCCCGTAAACGGCAACTGCCAGCAGTATAATAGCCTCAATTACCATAGGGGTTGAATTTGCCCGCCACCTGCTTTTATCACTAAACGAGCGGATAATAAAACTCGATACAAATGCCCCGGCAAAAAACATCAGCAACCACACCACAAAAATGATCATCTGGTGATAGTTCTGCTCCACAATGTGCTTGGCCAGGTTTGCCACATGCCCGGTAACGTTGGATGTAAAAACCAAAAAGGCCAGCATCCCTGCCACATTGGTAACACCGGCTACAAAGGCGGTTGATGAGGCCAGCATCAGGTTTTCTTTTAGGGTACGTTGGTCTTTTACTGCTTTAAGCATAGCTATTTTATTACCCCGGGGGCTTAGTTAAATTTACAAAAAACTTAACCGTATGGAGCCGTGCTTGTTTGAGGCTACAGATGTTATTTTAAACAGAGGAGGAGTAAAAACTCTAAAAACGCATTATGAAGTTTCAGACTCCATGCAGCCAGCATCTTGAATAAAGTTTATTTATTGTTTACAATGTTGATTTTATTGATATTTATAAGCTAAACTTTTCACATGTTAAAGACAATCAAATCTATTTGCAGTAAGAAAGGAGAATGTCATGAGACGGCGTAGAAATCAAATCTCCTACAATCCATTCAAATGGATTAATAACAATCAATCCACCGCTCAAACTTATACCAATATAATTGCAACATTCGTTACTCTTATAGCTCTCATAATAACTGTACATTATTCAAATAAAGGTATAGAGGAAAGTGAAAAGTCAAATAACAGTGCAAAGGAGCAATTAATATTGGCTCAACAACAATATGAATTATCTAAGCAAGAGATAGAAAGATCCAAGAAAAATGAGTTAGAGCGAGACAAGAAACAAGCTGCAGATGAAAAGCAAGAACAAACTCATAAATATTTTGACTCTATAAGAATACATCGCAATGATTCATTTCAAATAGTAAGTTTCGCTCAACAGGCTCTTATTAATAAACAACAACTAAAGGCGATATCAAAGCAAGCGGAAACAGCTGAAGCTCAATTTAATTTACAAGAACGACAATCCGCCGATATTTATGAGAGAAATAAAGCTATTTTCACGATTGATTCTGTAATTATAAATCGAAGCAGAGCCACCACTCCCTTAGTTTCATTTCGAATACGAAACACCGGTAACCTTTGGGCACATGCAGACAGTATTCGAATAAGTGTTTTTAATCCGTCTTTTCTTTACTTCAACACTCAACTTAATAATACAAACGCAGATCTTAGCCCGAATATGTTGGAAATAAAAACAGGAGGGTTACCTGTTTATAAAGATTACATTGACCTGAACGATACATTTTATTGCATAATAATCTACCATTATGACACTGCAAATAAAATTGAAAAAGGAATTCCGGCATTCTTTAGATATTCCTTTGACTCCAAAAACCGCTTTACTCTTCTACCAGCACCTGCCGAAATGATAAATAGCTTCAGTATCGAAATGAACAAAAGAGGTATAAAAAGATAGCATACCGGAGAATTAATTGATTTTCTAATTCCCAACCGTTTGAAGTCTCCGACTTCAAACTAACTATGCCCGGAGTTTGCAACTCCGGTGAGGGGCAAAAAAAATCCCGGCCACTTCCTGTTAGCCGGGATCAACTTAACAATCAAACCTCCCTCCGCCCCTTACAGCGTAGGAAGCACTGATCAAATTATATTTTAGTGTGCAGCTACCGCTTCAACATTTAAATCATATACATAACCTAAATTATCGGGGCTGCTGCTGGTTACTTTCAAATCTTTCACCAAACCGCTGGCCAGGTCAATTACCCAACCATGCACTTCCAGGTCGTGGCGCTCTTTCCACGCGTTTTGGATAATGGTGGTTTTGCACAGGTTGTAAACCTGCTCGGTAACGTTCAGCTCAACCAGGCGGTTAACGCGGGTTGTTTCGTCGGTAATGCGGTCAAGCTCGTTGGCGTGTAAACGGTATACGTCTTTAATATGGCGCAGCCAGTTATCAATCAGGCCAAATTGTTTGTGGCTCATGGCGGCGGCTACGCCACCGCAACCGTAATGGCCTGCAACAATTACGTGTTTTACTTTAAGCACGTTTACGGCATAGTCAAGCACGCTCAGCATGTTCATGTCTGAGTGTACGCATACGTTGGCAATGTTGCGGTGTACAAACACTTCGCCGGGTTTGGTGCCGGTTACCTCGTTTGCAGGTACGCGGCTGTCTGAGCAGCCTATCCACAGCACTTCCGGGCTTTGGCCTTTGGCCAGGTTTTTGAAAAATTCGCCGTCTTCGGCCAGTTTACGCTCAACCCAGGCAGCATTGTTTGCTATTAATTTATTGTAGCTGTTTGATTGCGCTAACCTGATTTCGCTGATATTTATCGCGGCTTTGCCGTTTTTGTTTTCTTGTGTCGACATTGTTTTTTGTTTTTTAGTTGGGGTTATAAACCAGTTCTTTTAAAGGAGGTACATCGTACTTTTCCTTTACATCCTGTAATTGCACTATAATGCCTTTGGTGTAGGCATTGTGCTTGTAATTATGAATGATCTCCAGCACATCCGGATCGATATATCTCGAGTTGGATCCGTCAATCAGCACTTCGCTGCCCTGCGGTAGGCTGGTAAGCGTTACCTGTATGGCAGCCTTGTTCAGGAAGGATACTTCCTCGGCCAGCTTCAGTTTGATCACTTCTTTGCTGCCGTTCTTTTCAATCCGGTAGAAGTACGGGTTACGCAGGTTTGTACGCAGAATATAAAAGATCCCTACCAGCATACCTATACCTACACCGATGAGCAAATCGGTCATTACTACGGCTACAATGGTTACCACGAAAGGGATAAACTGGCTCAAGCCCTGGTGCCACATGTGCTTGAACAGGCTTATACGAGCCAGTTTATACCCAGTCATCAGCAGGATCGCTGCCAGGCACGACAGCGGGATATGGTTAATCAAGGCCGGAATTGCCAGTAATGCAACCAATAACAGTATACCATGTATAATAGCGCTCATTTTTGTACGCGCGCCGGAGTTTACGTTAGCCGATGAACGTACGATAACCGCCGTCATGGGCAGGCCGCCAAGCATACCGCTTACTATATTGCCCACGCCCTGGGCAAGCAACTCGCGGTTGGTTGGCGAAATACGTTTAATAGGGTCAATCTTATCTACCGCTTCCAAACTCAGCAGGGTTTCTAAACTGGCCACAATGGCAATAGTAGCGGCCGTTATCCAAACCTGTTTATTGCCTATCTGGCTAAAATCCGGCGATTTGAACAGCGCGAAAAACTCGGCGCTGCTGTTTACCAGCGGAATACGTACAAACTGTTTATCAAGCAAGGCAAGCCCCGTTCCCGAAAACGCAAGGCTTAAACCAATACCGGCCACTACCACCAGCAAAGGGGCAGGTACTATAGCCAGCTTTTTAAATTTAGGCCAGTAGATCATGAATGCCAATGATACGAGGGCAATGATCACCGCGCCGTAATTTATTCGGGCGAAGGCCCGCGTTATACCCGAAAAAGTATTATGCTCGTCGGCCTGGCTAAAGCCTTCATCGCCTTCAAAATCCGCATCATAACCAACAGCGTGAGGGAACTGTTTCATGATGAGGATAATACCTATCGCCGCCAGCATCCCCTCAATAACCGATGAAGGGAAATAATTGGCGATGGTACCGGCCTTGATCAACCCAAGGATGATCTGGATGACACCTGCTATAACAATAGCTAATAAAAAGGTATCGTAAGCACCAAGCGAGTGGATCCCGTTTAATACGATGACCGTTAAACCCGCCGCCGGACCGGCAACACTTAATTGTGAACCGCTAAGCGTACCCACAACAATGCCACCGATAATACCGGTTAAAATACCGGAAAAAAGCGGCGCGCCCGAGGCCAGCGCTATACCTAAACATAGCGGCAACGCCACCAGGAATACTACGATACTTGACGGAATGTCCCTTTTTAAATTTTTGGACAAAAAATATTTTTTCAGGTTGAGATTGCCCATAGCAGACTCACCTTGCTTGATTTGCATAAGAATGAAATTGTAAGATTGTTAAAATGATTAAAAAGCGTTGCAATCCGGATAGGGAAGTATCCGGTTAAATCATTTTATACGTTTGGAGGGGGCGTGGGTACTACAGGGTGATAAACCTGTTTATATAGTGCGTTTTCCTGGTTATGGAGAACCTTGGATTCGGTAATGTAAGTGATGAAATTGATGGTGTGAAAGTCGTACTCATCGAAGGTTTTTTTCTCCTTCATCAGGTCTTTCTCTGGGCTGTCTTTTTCAGTTTTGCTTTCCTGCTCCAACTGAAGGATTACCGCGCTCACCGTTTTATTATCCAGGAATAAAAATACCGGTGCAAGCGAAATGCCCATCTTCACAACGAAGACAGCCATAAAAAGAGCCACCACCCATATTTTGTTATTCCTGATTTTCATCCAACACAAATATATAAAAAAATGCTTTGTAATAGTTGTAACGTAGCGTTAAAAGCTAATGTTACAATTTAATTACTATTTTTAGCTAATTACCAATAACCCGAATTGTGGACAAAAAGCTTGAACTATTACGCGCCAAACGTGAAGAAGCCATGCAGGGCGGCGGCGCACACCGCATTGAAAGTCAGCATAAAAAAGGAAAATTAACCGCCCGCGAGCGGTTGCACTTTTTACTGGATGAAGGCTCGTTCCAGGAGATTGGCATGCTGGTGACCCACCGCTCTGTCGACTTCGGGATGGAGAAAGAAAAATATCCGGGCGATGGTGTTGTTACCGGCTATGGCACCGTAAACGGCCGTTTGGTGTATGTTTTCTCGCAGGATTTTACCGTATTCGGCGGCTCGCTGTCCGAAACCCATGCCGAAAAAATCTGCAAAGTGATGGATCTGGCGCTTAAAAACGGCGCACCATTCGTTGGGCTCAATGATTCGGGCGGGGCACGGATACAGGAGGGTGTGGTATCATTAGGTGGCTATGCCGATATTTTTTACCGAAATACCATGGCCTCGGGCGTTATCCCGCAAATATCGGCCATTATGGGCCCATGCGCGGGAGGCGCGGTTTACTCACCTGCCATTACCGATTTTATTTTGATGGTTGAGCATACCTCGTACATGTTTGTAACCGGGCCTAATGTGGTTAAAACAGTAACACATGAAGAAGTAACTTCTGAAGAACTGGGCGGCGCGCATACCCATGCTACCAAATCGGGGGTTACGCATTTTGCCTGCGCTAACGAGATTGCCGCGATTCAGCACATTAAACAGTTGCTGAGTTATATGCCGCAAAATTGCGAAGACAAAGCGCCATCCCTTCATTACGAAACCGGTAATGAAACCAGGCCCGAATTAAATTCGCTGTTGCCTCCGGCCCCATCTACCCCTTACGACATCCGCGAGGTTATTGATCATGTGATAGATAAAGACTCATTTTTAGAAGTACATAAAGATTTTGCCGAAAACCTGGTGGTTGGCTTCGCACGGCTGGCAGGCAGAAGCATTGGCATTGTTGCTAATCAGCCTGCATTTTTAGCAGGTGTACTGGACATTCATTCCTCAACCAAAGGTGCCCGCTTTGTCCGTTTTTGCGATTGCTTCAATATCCCGCTGCTGGTGTTTGAAGATGTACCTGGCTTTTTACCCGGCACAGATCAGGAATGGAATGCCATCATCACCAACGGAGCTAAGTTGTTATACGCCTTTTGCGAGGCTACCGTTCCTCGTGTTACCGTAATCACACGCAAGGCCTATGGTGGCGCTTATGATGTAATGAATTCCAAACACATCGGTGCCGATATGAACTTTGCCTGGCCATCGGCCGAGATTGCCGTAATGGGTGCCAAAGGTGCTGCCGAGATTATTTTTAAACGGGAGATAGGCAAAGCAGACAACCACGAGGCCAAATGGTTGGAAATGGAACAGCTATACTCCGATACCTTTGCCAACCCCTACCGCGCTGCCGAACGTGGCTTTATTGATGAGGTAATTGAACCCGCCGAAACGAGGGTTAAACTGATCCAGGCATTTAAAATGCTGGAAAATAAAGTGGTGAATAACCCGAGGAAGAAGCATGGGAATATTCCTTTGTAGGAGGAGGTGAAAGGCGAAAGGTTAAAGGCACCTGTACCAAGAAACGTCATTGCGAGGCACGAAGCAATCCCCGATTAGCAGGTCCGCCCTGTATAGTTCGCGATTGCTTCGTGCCTCGCAATGACGTTTTTTTTTTGATATTCAATCTTTATAGGTATATCCCACTGCTAAAAATTTAGCACTTTCAAAAAAAACCTTTTACCTTTCGCCTTTATCCTTTTACCTCAAAAATGATTACCATCGAACAAATCCGTCCCGAACTTACCTGGCGCTTACGGCAGCGGGTATTATATCCCGAAAGGAAATTGTATGAAATGGAGATGGACGAGGATAATTATGGCTACCACTTCGCCGCCTTTAAGGATAATGACATTATAGCCGTGGTATCCTTATTTAAAAAAGAGGATGACTGGCAGTTTCGCAAGTTTGCAGTTGATTCGGGTTTGCAAAACATGGGGATAGGTAAGGCAATGCTTCAACATATTACCGATTTCGCCATTACAGGCGGCGGAACCCGGCTCTGGTGCAATGCCCGTGATACCGCCATCGGCTTTTATTTAAAATACGGTTTTACCCACACGGGGCAGCTCTTTTCAAAAAACGGGTTTAATTACGAGATCCTCGAAAAGCGGCTTATTCCTTCATCAAATCAACAATAATAGCCTTAGCATAATTATTAGGTTGCTTTTGCTGGGAGATCTTGGCTACCTCAAGCGCAGCCTCAATATCTCCCTGTGCTTCGTAAACCACAGCCAGGTTATAGGCTGCCCTGCTGGCCAGTTTGGTATCGGCACCGTCAATTAGCGGGTTCAGAATCTGGAAAGCTTTATCAAACTTTCCGGCTTTAATCAAATCTACCGAGGTTTGAAGCTGATCGCCATTGGTGTACAACGGCCTGTCGTGATAATCGGTATAGGGGAGATAATCTTTAAGGGCATCCAAAGCCGAGTTTTTAATAGCATCAAACAGCGGGCCGCCATGCGCCAGCAAGCTCGAAGCACTGCCGTAAGCGCTATCATCCTCAACCGGGGCTTTACCCTGCAGCTTTTTAAAATAAATGCCATTTGCTTCGGTTAACAAAAATGTGGTATTGATAACCGTGGTACGGTAAACCATAGGCTGCCCGTTATAATATTCTCTTTCCCAAACAGTTTCGCCCTTAAAATCCTCAAACGAAAGCACATAGCGCGCTTTATATTTTTTGGCAATTGCTTTAACCGAATCGGTATTGGCCGCAAAATTTACCGAATCGACCAATTGTACAACCTTTACCCCCGGCAAAGCATGCAATTGCAGCGCAACATTGCTTATTGCGGTGTAAGCACCGGCTTTAAAAGTAGCCAGCACCTTTTTATTGCGGGTTCGGGTTGAGTCGGGCAGGTAATGGTTGATGAGCACAATGGTAGTGCGGCCGGTATGGAACTGCATTTTAGGAGCATAATCAACCGGAACGTTTACATATTGGGGCACGCTGCACGAGGCTAAAAAACCGGCAGCAAACAGTACCATGATAAACTTAAACAATTTCACTTTAGTAGTTTTAATAGTTGCGAAAGGTAAAACATAAGCATGAATGCATCATGAAAAGCAAGTCATTTTTTTAGATCCTAACATGCAAATGCAATTATTGTGACTGAATATTTTTAAAAACGTTTAATGATGATTTAATAAAATATTGCCTACACGACACAAGTCACGCAACGCGCTGACCCATCACACAAGACTTGCGCCAAAAATGTGGTAAGGTTTTCTTTTCTCTCCCGGTGGTCGTGTCCTCACGACCGTTTGCCTGTGATTCAGACAAATAATATTTAAGGGTTGCCGCCTATCCTTTATCACTTTTATATCCCCTGTAATTTTACCTCAATATCATCAGCTTTATTATATTTGCTGTATAACATAACAGGTTAAATATTAACATGGCTAAAAAGAAAACTGACGCCCCACAGCATAATCCCGTTGTAAACGAAACTTCACTCGCCTTTTTCGAAAAATATATCAATAACCCCTCGCCCACTGGTTTTGAATGGAAGGGGCAGGAGCTTTGGCTGGAATATTTAAAGCCATACATCGATACACATTACGTTGATAACTACGGTACCGCGGTTGGTATAATAAACCCCAAGGCCGATTACAAGGTAGTTATTGAAGCGCATGCCGACGAAATTTCCTGGTTTGTAAACTATATCACCAATGATGGTTTGATCTACGTGATCCGCAACGGCGGTTCAGACCACCAGATAGCGCCCTCAAAACGGGTAAATATCCATACCGATAACGGTGTGGTAAAAGCAGTTTTTGGCTGGCCTGCCATTCACACACGCCTCGCCGGCGATAAGGAAGAGGCCCCTACCCTTAAAAATATCTTTTTAGATTGCGGCTGCACCTCTAAGGAAGAAGTTGAAAAATTGGGCATCCACGTAGGCTGCGTAATCACTTACGAGGATGAATTCATGATCCTGAACGACAGGTATTATGTTGGCCGTGCTTTGGATAACCGTGCCGGCGGCTTCATGATTGCCGAGGTTGCCCGTTTGCTGAAGGAAAACAACGTAACGCTTCCGTTTGGTTTATATATTGTTAATGCCGTACAGGAAGAGATTGGTTTACGCGGCGCCGAAATGATAGCCCACAAAATAAAACCAAACGTAGCCATTGTTACCGATGTTACGCATGATACCCAAACGCCGATGATCAATAAAATTACCCAGGGCGATTTGGCCTGCGGTAAAGGCCCGGTAGTGTCGTATGCTCCGGCGGTGCAAAACAACCTGAATAAGCTGCTTATCGAAAGCGCTCAAAAGGCGGGGATTCCTTTCCAGCGCCAGGCCTCATCGCGCTCTACAGGTACCGATACCGATGCCTTTGCCTATTCGAATGATGGCGTACCTTCGGCCCTCATCTCGCTTCCGCTGCGTTATATGCACACAACGGTTGAGATGATCCATAAAGAGGATGTTGATAACGTGATCAGGATGATTTATGAGGCACTGCTTAATATTAAAGCGGGCCAGGATTTCAGGTATATCAAATAATAAAATACGTAAATTGTAAAACAATTAAGGCAAAATTTTATTCCCCCTTATAAACAAACAGTAAGCAGTAAATCACATTAAGCAATATCCCAGATCTATCTTATGAAACCCACCTTATTAATATTGGCAGCCGGAATGGCCAGCCGCTATGGCAGCATGAAGCAGGTTGACGGCTTTGGCCCCAACGGCGAAACCATTATTGATTATTCGATATATGATGCTATAAAAGCCGGCTTTGGCAAAGTGAGCTTCATTATCCGCGAGGAGTTTGCCGAAAATTTTAAAGCTATCTTCGAACCTAAGCTGGCCGGCCGTATCGAAACAGATTACGTATTTCAGAGCTTCGACCTTAAGCCATTTGGTATCGATAAAGAAATTGAACGCGCCAAACCATGGGGTACAGCCCATGCTGTTTTAGCAGCCCGCAACCAGGTTAACGAACCGTTCTGCGTAATTAATGCCGACGATTATTATGGTTATGATTCGTTCGAGAAAATGGCCAAATTTTTAACCACCGAGGTTAAAGATGATCTGTACTCGCTGGTAGGTTATCAAATTGACCGTACTTTATCTGATTACGGCTCAGTATCGCGCGGTGTGTGCGAGGTTAATGCCGAGGGCAACATGGTTGAAATTAACGAGCGTACCGAGGTTTACTTTAAAGAAGACGGCAGCGTAGCTTACAAAGACGCCACTGGCGAGCATCCGCTTCCTAATGATACCCGCGTATCCATGAATTTCTGGGGCTTTACTCCGGCCATATTTAAACAAAGTGAGCAAATGTTTGTGGATTTTGTGGCTGCTAACGAAAACAATCCAAAAGCAGAGTTCTTTATCCCGCTTGCTGCCGATAAATTAATTAAAGATGGTACAGCCGCATTTAAGGTGATCCCGACCGGCTCAAAATGGTTTGGCGTTACTTATAAAGAAGATAAGCCGATTGTTCAGAAAAGCATTTCTGATTTGGTAGCCAACGGCGTATATCCCGAAAAACTTTGGGACTAAATATTTAGCTTTTCCCCTTAAAACAAAAACTCCCGCCGGCTAACCGGACGGGAGTTTTTATTTATATGCTTATCTCAGTTTATTCCTGTACAATAAAAAATGATTGCTGGTCGCCATCGTGGTAAATGTGCAGGGTTTTGGTAACCACCTGGTTGTTTGATTTAATCTCAATTTTATAATCACCGTCGGCAAGTTCGCTCAACACATAGCCTTTAGCGGCATCGGTTTTGGTTGATACGTAGTCCTTTAATAAAAGCTCGTTTTCTTTATTATAAACGCGCACAAATGATTTGCCGGTAGCTGATTTGGCAAAATCCATTTTAATGCCGCGGTCGTTACCCAACACGCTGAAGCTTACAACTTCTTTGGCTTTTGGTGTAACATCGGCAGCTTTGGCGGCTGTAGCAGCAAAAACACCTGCGCTTAATAACAAAAATAATGCTGATAATTTTATTGAGGTTTTCATGATTTTGAATATTTAAAATGTTGTTGATATTGTGTGTTTGTTATTTCAATGATCAAATGAACAACATTATTTTCACCTGCTAAAAAGCGTTATACCAGCGCCTTAAACTTATAGACCAATAGCTCAAAGCATTCGGCAAACGCCAAAAAAGCATTAATTATCAATATTTTACGGGTTTATCGAAAGATTATAGGAGTTTATCGGGTGGATTGGGCGGTTGGTCGGGAATGGGGCAGAAACCATCTGAGAAGTGTCATTAATCCGATAGTTAACTAAGTTAAAAATACCCCGGAGGGGTAACGTGTTTATAGAACAACAAATGAACGAATTTTAGGGCTCCATAGGAGCCACGTACCGTCGGTTTGCTAAAGCGATTTTCCCGTAGAAATTACCATAATGATAATAATCCTTATTATATTGGCTTGAACATTCTAACCATGGCCAATACCTTTTCACAGATTTATCTTCAATTTGTTTTTGCCGTTAAAGGCAGGGAGAGCCTCATCTCAAAAAATAACAAGTAGGAATTACATAAATATATTACGTCGCTGGTCCAAGCCCGCGGTGTAAAATTAATTGCGATAAATTGCATGCCCGATCATATACACCTTTTTGTAGGCTTTAAACCAACCATATTAATTTCCGATTTTGTTAAGGAGATCAAGGTGCAAAGCAATGAATTTATTAATAGTAAACAGTGGATGCGAAGACGATTTAAATGGCAGGAAGGATATGGTGTTTTCTCCTACTCACACTCGCATATCAATTTGGTTGTTAATTATGTTCAAAACCAGGAAATCCATCATCAGAAAAAAACATTCAAACAGGAATATATGGGATTGTTAAAGAAATTCGAAATTCCGTTTGAAGATGAATATTTGTTTGATTTTATTGAGCAATAATTTGTTGTTGATAAACCGGCATGGCGTAGAACGAGGCACCTACGGAGCCGAGAAACCTCTCTCATATTTGCTATAAACACGGTACCCCCATGGGGTTAAAGCCCAAACCAGCAATGCTTTTATTTCAATTTGCTTAACGACTCCGTTAGGAGTCAAGTGTTTATAGATCCGTTGCGAAAACTATTTTCGGCTCCGAAATTCCATTTGAAGAGAATTATTTGTTTGATTTTATTGAACAATAATGTATTATTTATAAGCCAGCATGGCGTAGAACGCAGCACCTACGGAGCCGAGAAACATCCCTCACGTTTGCTATAAACACGGTACCTCTACGGGGGTTGAAGCAGCAATCAGTCACAACAATGCATCAAGATATATTTCAATCCGCTTAGCGACTCCATGGGAGTCATGTGTTTATAGCATATTCACCACAACATTTTTCGGCTCCGTAGGTGCCGCGTTCTACGCCATGCTACCCTCATATTCCCTCAACACAAAAAAGCCCGGTCTGGAACTAACCAAACCGGGCTTTTATATTATCGAAATAAAATTATTTCACTTCTTCAAAATCAACATCGGTAACTGTATCCGAATTATCCTGCGGACCTGCACCTGGCTGGCCATCAGCTGGCGCGCCTTGTGCACCGCCCTCAGCAGCTTTGTACATATCTTCAGATGCAGCAGTCCACGCTGTGTTGAGCTCTGTTTGTGCAGCTTCAATAGCGTCAAAGTTTTTAGCTGAGTAAGCTTCTTTCAATTTAGCTAAACCAGCTTCAATAGGCGCTTTTTTATCAGCAGGGATCTTATCGCCATACTCTTTCAGTTGTTTTTCTGTCGAGAAGATCAGGGCATCGGCACCGTTCAGTTTTTCAACTTCTTCTTTTGCCTTTTTGTCAGCATCAGCATTAGCTTCAGCTTCATCTTTCATCTTTTTGATCTCGGCATCAGTTAAGCCCGAAGAAGCTTCGATACGGATTTTTTGCTCTTTACCTGTAGCTTTATCTTTTGCAGACACATGTAGGATACCGTTAGCATCAATATCGAAAGTTACTTCAATTTGAGGCACACCGCGAGGTGCTGGTGGAATACCATCCAGGTGGAAACGGCCGATAGTACGGTTACCCGCAGCCATTGGGCGCTCACCTTGTAATATGTGGATCTCAACAGATGGCTGGCTGTCGCTGGCAGTTGAGAAAGTTTCAGATTTTTTAGTAGGGATGGTAGTGTTTGATTCGATCAATTTAGTCATTACACCACCCATAGTTTCAATACCTAATGAAAGCGGGGTAACGTCTAACAACAATACATCCTTAACCTCACCGGTTAATACACCACCCTGAATAGCAGCACCGATAGCTACAACCTCATCAGGGTTAACACCTTTTGAAGGAGCTTTACCGAAGAATTTTTCAACAGCTTCCTGGATAGCAGGGATCCGGGTTGAACCACCTACCAAAATTACTTCGTCGATATCAGAAGTGTTTAAACCAGCATTTTTCAAAGCCGATTTACAGGGATCGATAGTACGTTTAATCAGGCTATCAGCCAGTTGCTCAAATTTAGCACGGCTTAAAGTTTTAACCAGGTGCTTAGGCATACCATCAACAGCAGTGATGTATGGCAGGTTAATTTCAGTTTGTGCTGAGCTTGATAACTCAATTTTAGCTTTCTCGGCCGATTCTTTTAAGCGTTGTAAAGCCATTGGGTCTTTACGCAGGTCTAAACCTTCGTCGCTTTTAAATTCTTCAGCCAACCAGTCGATGATTACCTGGTCAAAGTCGTCGCCACCTAAGTGCGTATCACCGTCGGTTGCTTTTACTTCAAAAACGCCATCGCCCAACTCCAGGATAGATACGTCATGCGTACCACCACCGCAGTCAAACACAGCAATTTTCATATCCTTGTGCGCTTTATCAAAACCGTAAGCCAAAGCAGCAGCAGTAGGCTCGTTAATGATACGACGAACTTTTAAGCCAGCAATTTCACCGGCTTCTTTAGTAGCCTGGCGCTGAGCATCGTTAAAGTAAGCAGGAACTGTAATAACCGCTTCAGTTACTTCAGTACCCAAAAAGTCTTCGGCAGTTTTCTTCATTTTTTGAAGGATCATGGCCGAGATCTCCTGAGGCGTATATTTACGGTCCCCAATTTCAACACGTGGAGTGTTGTTGTCACCTTTAACTACATTGTAAGGTACGCGGGCCGCTTCGCTTGTAACTTCACTAAACTGGTTACCCATAAAGCGTTTTATCGACGAAATGGTTTTTGTAGGGTTAGTGATAGCCTGGCGTTTTGCAGGATCACCAACTTTACGTTCGCCATTATCAATAAAAGCCACTACAGACGGCGTAGTACGTTTACCCTCGCTGTTAGCTATAACTACAGGCTCGTTGCCTTCCATTACAGCAACGCAGGAGTTGGTTGTTCCTAAGTCGATTCCAATTATTTTAGACATATATGATTGTTTTTTCTTTTTTGATTTATTGTTTAATTACCATTGCTGTTTATCAATGCCTGTGCCAATGTGCCAATGGCAGTAAAAATTGACTTTTATTGTCAGTTCACGAACAAGGCGGCAGATTGGCTTACATTGCAATGACAGGTTGGCAGAACCATTATAGGGTGAAAGGCGAAAGGTTAAGGGTGAAAGGATTCTTTTAGGCTTGTTAGTTGTCAGGATATCGCTTAACTTGACATCCAACTATAAACATTATCATGAAATACATCAGGGAAGGAAATGATCGTTTCGGCAAGGTGCTTTATACCATCGACGGTAATTATGTACGTAAAGGTCAGGGACATTTCGGCGATATTTTATATGCAATAGATGGCAAAATAGTAAAGCAAGGCCAGGGCATGTTTGGCGACGTGGTTTGCAATATTGATGATAACCTGATCAGGAAAGGGCGCAGCTTGTTTGGCGAGGTACTGTATAATATTGACAGAAACTTTGTGCGCGAAGGCCGGAGCAGGTTTGGGGATATTAAGTTTTATATTGATGAATAAGAAAATTGTCTGAACCGTAATTTATAGAATGAAGGAATTAACAGAATACAAAGCAAGTTCGAAAAATTCTTTAATTCGTTTAATTCGAGTTCAGACAAAAAGCGAATCCAACTGCAAACTGCCCACTCAAAACTGCCAACTGAACATGGGCGTTGCCTGCGGCCGGGCTATACGCTCATACCGCACAGGCCTTAGTCACAAGGCCGGTATCCGCTCCTATCTAATGCACTTTTCGTTTCCATAACGGGCTATGGGTTTTACCAAAAATCTATATTTTTATATCAACAAAAAAACCGCCTCTGTTACTCAACAAACCAAACAGGCATATCCCATTGCCTGGAATTGCATAACAAACAGCCTTAACTTATGGCTGTACATTCACTTTCAAAAAAAGCGAACTGAATTTTTATTGTTATTTAATTCCAAACACTACAATGTTTTTTATCCAATCGGAACGGCTTAAAATGCTGCCGTTAACTCATCAACAGCTATTACTGCTTAAACAAAACAGGCAAACTTTCGAACTATCCATAGGCTTAACGCCATCGGCCATGAACATCGATCCTTTTTATATCAAAGAGATCGATGACGCCTTTGATAATTTCTGGCTGCCCAACACCCTCGCCTATCCCGACAAATATCTTTGGTACACGGACTGGGAGATCATCCTCAAAAGCACCAATACTGTGGTTGGCGGAATGGGCTTTGCAGGGTATCCAAATGACCAGGGCGAGGCTGAAATTGGCTATATGATAGATGCCAATCAGCAAAACAAAGGTTTTGCTACAGAGGCTTTGCAACTGCTCTCTAACTGGGCGTTTACACACAATTTTGTAAAGACTATTATTGTGCGTACTTATGCTGATAACCTGTCATCGCGAAGGATTTTGGATAAGTGCGGGTTTGCGGTGAAAGAGGATGTGGATGGGTTGCTTACGTATCAATTGTCCAAATAGCCTTAGGGATCCTCCTCAACGCGTCATTGCAATGACGTGCTGGAGAGAATTGTTGCGGTTGTTAATAACCTTCGCGGCAAAGCACTATATATAAACAAAAGCGGCCCGCTCAAATGAGCGGGCCGCTTTTCAGTATCTGTTAAGCTGAATAATTAATTATTCGCCTTTTTCAGCGTTTTCTTCGTTTTCAGAAGTTGCAGGTGCTTCAGCAGCTGGTTCTTCTTTAACGTCTTCAACTACTACAGCTTCTTCTGCAACCGGAGCAGCAGTTTTAGCTTTTGCACCAGAACCACCACGACGACGGGTTGATTTCTTAGCAGGAGCAGCAGCATCGGCACCGTAAACAGTGTTGTAGTCAACAAGCTCGATGATTGCCATTTCAGCGTTATCGCCTAAACGGTTTTCTAACTTGATGATACGGGTGTAACCACCTGGGCGGTTAGCAATTTTTTCAGCAACCTCGCGGAACAAGATCGAAGTAGCATCTTTATCCTGCAGGTAGCTAAATACTGTACGACGTGAGTGCGTAGTATCGTTTTTTGATTTTGTTAAAAGTGGCTCAACATAACCGCGTAAAACTTTTGCTTTTGCTAATGTTGTAGTGATACGCTTGTGTAAAATAAGCGAAGTTGCCATATTAGCCAGCATCGCTTTGCGGTGGGCTGTAGTACGGCCTAAGTGATTGTTTTTGTTTCCGTGTCTCATTGTTTTATATATTTCACGTGCATACCGTTGGGCGAGAGGCTCAAGCCCTCGGAATTATGCTTTCGCTTAATTAATATTCGCACAAAAAATTAGAGGTTTGAGCTAAGAACTAATCTCTTATCTCAAACCTCTTATCTCTTATTATTCCTCGTCTAACTTAAATTTAGACAGATTCATACCAAAAGATAAACCTTTTGATTTAACCAGGTCCTGGATCTCTGTTAACGATTTTTTACCGAAGTTCCTGAATTTCAACATATCAGCAACGTCATACGATACTAAATCTGCCAGACTGCGGATATCAGCAGCTTTTAAGCAGTTAAGGGCACGTACCGACAGGTCAAGATCAACCAATTCGGTTTTAAGGATCTTGCGCATGTGCAGGATCTCTTCATCAACCTCTTTGGTTTCTTCCTTAGCCTGTGCTTCAAGCATCATGTTTTCATCGCTGAACAGCATGAAGTGTTGGATCAGGATTTTAGCTGCTTCTTTCAGAGCATCTTCCGGGTGGATCGAACCATCGGTAGCAATATCCAATACTAATTTTTCATAGTCGGTTTTTTGCTCAACACGATAGTTTTCGATAGTATATTTTACGTTTTTGATCGGTGTATAGATCGAATCGATAGCGATAACACCAACGTTAGCGTCAGGATTTTTATTCTCCTCGCTTGGTACGTAACCACGGCCCTTACCTACAGTAAGCTCAACTTCAAGCGTTACTGATGGGTCCATGTTGCAGAGTACCAGATCAGGATTTAATACAGTAAAGTTGTTTGAGAATTTGGTGATATCTCCAGCTCTAAATGCATCCTGGCCATTTACAATAACAAATATTTTCTCGCTGTCGCCAGATTCGCCTGTTTTCTTAAAACGAACTTGTTTAAGATTAAGGATGATCTCGGTTACGTCTTCAACAACACCCTTGATGGTTGAAAATTCGTGCGTAACTCCTGAAAAACGAACAGAAGTGATAGCAAAACCTTCAAGAGATGAAAGTAAGATACGACGCAGAGCATTACCAATGGTTACACCGAAACCTGGTTCTAACGGACGAAATTCAAACGTACCATCAAAATCATTTGCTTTCTGCATGATAACCTTGTCTGGTTTTTGAAATGCTAAAATTGCCATTTATATCCTTTATTTATTGTTTACTTGATAATTGATTTGAGATGTGGAATTTGAGATGTGAGACTTAGCTCATTTTCATCAAACCAATATCCAAACCTTTTTGTTTTTTCCATATATAAGAAAACCAGAAATGAGATTTGAAAAAACTTCCAAATCTCACATCTGATATCCTCATATCTTATTTAGAGTACAACTCGACGATCAGGTTTTCCTTAATGTTTTCAGGAATTTCGTCGCGGTTAGGGTAGTTAAGGAACTTACCGGTTAAGGCATTTGCGTCCCACTCCAACCAGCTGTATTTGTTGATTCTTCTGCCGGCTACCGATGTAGTGATAGCTTCTAATGATTTAGATTTTTCACGTACAGCAACCACATCACCAGCTTTCAATGCATATGAAGCGATGTTTACAACACTACCGTTAACGGTGATGTGTTTGTGGTTAACTAACTGACGAGCTGCAGAACGTGTAGGAGCAATACCTAAACGGAAAACAGCATTATCTAAACGAGCTTCCAAAAATTTCAAAAGGTTTTCACCTGTGATACCTTCTTTAGCTGATGCACGGTGAAACAGGTTTTCGAACTGACGCTCCAATACACCGTAAGTGTATTTAACTTTTTGTTTCTCTTGCAACTGAGTTGAATACTCAGATTGTTTACCACGACGTTTTGAAGCGCCGTGTTGGCCCGGTGGGTAGTTTTTACGATCTAACGCTTTATCCGGACCGAAGATCGGCTCACGGAAACGACGGGCAATTTTGGATTTTGGTCCTGTATATCTGGCCATTTTGTGTTGTTCTTAAAGTATCATGCAGCCTGTAGCCACAGAATCTTAGCTTTAAAAAATCTGTTAATTAAACTCTTCTTCTTTTTGAAGGACGGCAACCGTTGTGCGGAAGCGGTGTAATATCTTTAATCGTAGTTACTTCGATACCTGCAGTTTGCAAAGTACGGATAGCTGACTCACGACCGGCACCAGGGCCTTTTACAAACACTTCAACTTTACGTAAACCTAAGTCATAAGCAACTTTACCGCAATCGGCAGCAGCTTGTGAGGCAGCATATGGAGTGTTCTTTTTTGAACCTTTGAAGCCCATTTTACCAGCAGACGACCATGAAATAGCCTGGCCTGTTTTGTTGGTAAGGGTGATGATGATGTTGTTAAAAGTAGCATTGATGTGTGCTTCGCCAACCGGCTCAATTACAACAATGCGTTTTTTGGTAACTTTTTTAGCTTTAGCCATTTTTTTAATTGTTACTTACGAATTACTGGATTACTACTATAACCCGGACCCGTAAAAATTACTTAATGAGGTAATCCTGATGCTTTAAAGGTTATCAAGCAGCATTAGCCCAATCTCTAACCTCTAACCACCAATCACTATTTAGTAGCTTTTTTCTTGTTAGCAACTGTTTTACGTTTACCTTTACGGGTACGTGAGTTGTTTTTAGTACGCTGACCACGTAATGGTAAACCTTTACGGTGACGTGTACCCCGGTAGCAACCAATATCCATCAAACGTTTAATGTTAAGCTGTACTTCTGAACGTAAAGCACCTTCAACTTTAATTTGCTCGTTGATGATACCACGTATAGCAGCTAACTGATCATCGGTCCAGTCTTGTACTTTGATATTTACGTCGATACCTGCTTCAGCCAAAATACGTTGAGCTGTTGAGCGGCCGATGCCGTAAATATAAGTAAGTCCGATCTCTCCTCTTTTATTCTTTGGTAAATCAATACCTGAAATCCTTGCCATATTCTTTATTTAGTGATTTAGTGACTTAGTGATTGTGTGAGCTTTGTTATTGATAAAATCAACAACTCACTAATTCACTAATTCAAAATTAATTTTTCTTAGCCCTGGCGTTGTTTAAACTTCGGGTTCTTTTTGTTAATAACGTAAAGTTTCCCGTTGCGGCGGATGATTTTGCAATCAGCGCTGCGTTTTTTGATGGATGCTCTAACTTTCATCTTTTTATTTATATCTATAGGTTATTCTACCCTTTGTTAAATCGTATGGGCTCATCTCCAGTTTCACCCTGTCGCCAGGAAGAATTTTGATGTAGTGCATACGCATTTTACCGGATATGTGCGCTATAATCTCATGACCATTTTCAAGTTCAACACGAAACATTGCGTTTGACAATGCCTCCCTAATTGTACCGTCCTGCTCAATCGAAGATTGTTTAGCCATATTTTGTTGATTATTACTTAATTATCCGCCCTAAAACCGGGATGCAAAATTAATAAAAAATTATTTAATTATTATTTTTTTCTTTTAAAACATTTTCTACGTATTCAAACGTCGATAAAATGTCGGGTTTGCCTTTACCTACCGCAACGGTATGCTCATAATGGGCACTGGCCTTCTTATCAACAGTTGATACTGTCCAGCCATCATCCCAAAACTTAACACCTGCACGGCCTGCGTTAATCATCGGTTCAATTGCTATTACCATACCTTCTTCAAGTTTGGTGCCCGAGCCGCGTTTACCGTAGTTAGGTACTTCAGGCTTTTCGTGTAGCTGCCTGCCCACGCCATGTCCTACCAGTTCTTTTACCACGCCGAAACCATTTTTCTCAGCATGCTCTTGTACAGCGTAACCGATATCACCAATGCGCATACCCACTACAGCCTTTTCAACGCCCAGTTGCAAACACTCCTGCGTAACACGCATTAGTTTCTTAACTTCAGCACTTACTTCGCCTATAGCAAAGGTATAGGCCGAATCGCCTACGTATTTGTTCAGTACAACACCACAATCAACCGATACAAGATCTCCCTCCTTCAAAATATATTTGCCGGGGAAACCGTGCACTACCTGATCATTAAGTGAGATACAGAGAGAATATGGAAATCCGTGATAATTTAAAAAGGCAGGAATGCCTCCATTATCACGGATAAAAGTTTCAGCAAGTCTGTCGAGTTCGATTGTTGCTACTCCCGGGCCAATAACCTTCGCTATTTCAGCGTGTGTTTTTGATACCAGTAGGGCACTTGCCCTGATGAGCTCAATCTCCTCGGCAGACTTATAAATAATTTTCGACATGTTTTAGATCGCTGTCGGGGTTGTTCCGGCAGCTGCAGGCATAGCTGTACGTCCTTTAATACGTCCGGTTTTCATCAAACCATCGTAGTGGCGCATCAACAGGTGGCTTTCAATTTGCTGTAAGGTATCCAACACTACACCTACAAGGATGATAAGCGATGTACCGCCAAAAAACCTTGCAAATATCGGAGAGATACCAACTAAACTGGCAAGCGCCGGTATAATGGCGATAATTGCCAAAAATACCGAACCTGGTAAAGTGATCCTTGAGATAACGGCGTCAATAAAATCGGCTGTGCTTTTGCCTGGTTTAATGCCCGGTATAAAACCACCGTTCTTTTTCATATCATCAGCCATCTGGTTAGGGTTAACCGTAATAGCTGTATAGAAGTAAGTGAACAGGATGATCAGGATACCGAACAACAGGTTATGCTGCCATGAGTTATAGTTAGCCAAAGCAATAAGGATCCCGTTTGATGATACGTTAGGGAAAAACTGCGATACCGTTTGTGGTATAAACATCAATGCCTGGGCAAAAATGATAGGCATTACACCGGCAGCATTTACCTTTAAAGGTATATACTGGCGCACGCCGCCATACTGTTTATTACCTACAATACGTTTTGCGTACTGTACCGATATTTTACGTGTTCCCTGCACTATCAGGATGGTAAACATTACCACACCAATAAGGGCTACAATCTCAACAATAAAGCCAATCAAACCACCGGCGCCGCTGTTACGTGCAACAAACTCGGTACCAAATGCACCAGGTAACTGGGCAATAATACCCACCATGATGATGAGCGAAATACCGTTACCGATACCTTTATCAGTGATCTTCTCGCCCAGCCACATTACAAATAATGTACCTGCGGTTAACACGAAAGTGTTAAGGAAGATAAACATGAACGGATCAGTAATGGTTCTGGCATCAACAGGAACCTGCGATTTAATGTAACCGATAGCCTGTAAAAACGTGATACCGATTGTAAGATAGCGGGTCCATTGGTTAAGCTTGTTGCGGCCGCTTTCACCTTCTTTTTGCAATTTGGTAAAATACGGAACGGCAATGCCCAGCAGTTGCACCACAATTGAAGCCGAAATGTAAGGCATTACACCTAACGCGAAAATAGAGGAACGTGAAAACGAACCTCCCGCAAACATATTCAGCAATCCTATTAATCCTTCTGCTTTTTGATTTGATACCGATGAGTATGCAACTCCAGGTAAAATCACGAATGAGCCTACACGATATATTAGAAGAAATAGGAGCGTATTAATAATACGCACCTTTAAATCTTCGATTTTCCAGATATTGGATAATGTGGTGAAAAATTTCTTCATCGAAATTATAACTTAACTATGGTACCACCTGCTGCTTCAATAGCTTTTTGAGCTGTAGCAGTAAATGCATGTGCTTTAACCTCAACTTTGGCAGTCAATTCGCCACGGCCCAGAATTTTAACCTGGTCGTTACGTGAAGCCAAACCGTGCTCTTTCAAAGTTTCCAGATCCACTACAGTAAGTGAATATTTGGTAACCAGGTCCTGAAGTACGTCAAGGTTTACACCTGTGTACTCAACACGGTTAGGGTTTTTAAAGCCAACTTTAGGCACACGGCGTTGCAAAGGCATCTGACCGCCTTCAAAGCCTACTTTAGTGCTGGTGCCCGAACGAGAACCGGCGCCTTTATGGCCACGGGTTGACGTACCGCCACGGCCCGAACCGGTACCACGGCCAATACGTTTTCTATTTTTGGTTGAACCTTCTGCAGGTTTTAAATTACTTAAATTCATGATATTAAATATTTTCAACCGCTACCAGGTGGTTCACTTTCCTAACCATCCCAACTATAGCAGGTGTAGCCTCAACTTCCACACTGTGGTTAATTTTACGCAAGCCTAAAGCTTCGATTGTTTTTTTCTGGCGTTCCGTTCTGTCGATCACGCTCTTAATCTGTGTTATTTTGATCTTAGCCATGACTGATTATCCGTTAAAAACTTTACCTAAACTAATACCGCGCTGTTGTGCTACTGTATTGGCATCACGTAACTGGGCTAATGCCGATACGGTTGCTTTTACCACGTTGTGCGGATTTGATGAACCTTTTGATTTTGCCAATACGTTGTGGATACCGGCCGACTCTAATACGGCACGCATCGCACCACCTGCAATTACACCGGTACCGTTAGCTGCTGGTTTAATGAAAACAAAACCACCGCTAAATTTACCAATTTGCTCGTGAGGCACAGTTCCGTTAATTACCGGAACTTTTACCAGGTTCTTTTTAGCATCATCAATGCCTTTTGCAATAGCTTCAGTTACCTCTTTAGCTTTACCTAAGCCATAACCTACAACACCGTTTTCATCACCTACTACCACAATGGCAGAGAAGCTGAAAGTACGGCCGCCTTTGGTTACTTTGGCAACACGCTGTATGCTTACCAAGCGGTCTTTCAATTCGATCTCGCTTGTTTTTACTCTTTTTATGTTGATTGTTGACATTTCTCTGTTCGATTAAAAGTTTAAACCACCTTCACGTGCACCTTCTGCCAATGATTTAACACGGCCGTGGTACAAGTAACCGTTCCTGTCAAAAACCACATCTTTAATACCTGCAGCAATAGCTTTTTGAGCTACCAGTTTACCTACAGCTACTGATTGATCTGATTTTGAACCATCAGCTGCAAAATCTTTTGATAAAGATGATGCTGAAACTAATGTTTTACCGGCAACATCGTCAATGATCTGCGCATAAATTCCTTTATTGCTCCTAAATACTGACAGGCGAGGACGCTCTGCTGAACCCGAAAGGCGTTTTCTGATGCCTTTTTTAATCCTGTCTCTTCTTGATAATTTAGCTCCCATGACGATTATTTTTTAGATGCTGATTTACCTGCTTTTCTTCTCAATATCTCGCCCTGGAACTTGATACCTTTACCTTTGTAAGGCTCTGGAGCGCGTAATGAACGGATTTTGGCTGCAACCTGGCCAATCAATTGTTTGTCGATAGACTCCAAAATGATGGTTGGGTTTTTACCTTTATCAGCAGTGGTTGTAACTTTAATTTCCTGCGGTAATTCAAATACGTAGTGGTGAGAGAAACCCAACACTAAATCTAATGTATTACCTGTATTGGTAGCGCGGTAACCTACACCCACTAATTCCTGGGTTACTTTATAACCTTCGGTTACGCCAACTACCATGTTGTTTAAAAGCGCGCGGTATAAACCGTGTAACGCTTTATGACGTTTTTGATCAGACGGGCGCTGAACCAGCAGCTGGCCATCTTCCTGTGCAATAGTGATATCGCTATCAACCGCTTGCTCTAACTGTCCTTTAGGGCCTTTTACAGTAACAACATTATCTGCTGATACCGTTACGGTTACTCCCTGTGGCAGTGCTATCGGTGCTTTTCCTACTCTTGACATTGCTTTAAATTTCTCCTATTAATAAACGTAGCATAAAACCTCACCGCCTACATTTTGCTGACGGGCTTCTTTATCAGACATAACGCCTTTAGAAGTTGAAAGGATGGCGATTCCTAAACCATTTAATACACGTGGCATGTTTTCCATACCTGCGTATTTCCTCAAACCTGGTTTACTTACGCGTGAGATGCTGCGGATAGCAGAAACTTTAGTTATCGGGTGGTATTTCAAAGCAACTTTGATGCTGCCTTGAGGACCGTTAGCCTCAAACTTGTAATTAGCGATGTAACCTTTGTCGAAAAGCACCTTAGTGATTTCCTTTTTCAGATTTGATGCAGGAATTTCAACAACCCTATGGTTGGCTTTAATAGCATTCCTTACTCTTGTAAGATAATCTGCGATTGGATCTGTATTCATTTTATTGTGTTATGATGGTGGTTTCCTCCCGGTAACATCCCGGCCGACCTTCCATCGGTTAAATTGATTTTTGAGCTCAATGCTAAAAGCACAAAGCATAAAGCTTTATTTGCCTTACGCTTTATGCTTTAAGCTTTCAGCTTAATATTACCAGCTTGCTTTTTTTACTCCCGGGATCTTGCCTTCAAGAGCCATTTCACGGAATGTAACACGTGAGATGCCGAACTGACGCATATAACCACGAGGGCGGCCGGTTAATTTGCAACGGTTGTGCAGTTTTACCGGTGATGATGCTTTTGGTAATTTATCTAAAGCAGCGTAATCGCCTGCTTCTTTTAAAGCAGCTCTTTTCTCAGCGTATTTAGCTACTAATTTTGCGCGCTTTACTTCACGTGCTTTTACACCTTCTTTAGCCATTGCTATTTTGATTTTTAAATGGTAAACCAAATTGTTTCAACAACTCCAATGCTTCAACATCGTTTGTTGCGGAGGTTACAAAGGTAATATCCATACCTTGAATTTTATTGATTTTATCAATATTTATCTCAGGGAAGATAATTTGCTCTGTAATACCTAATGTATAGTTGCCGCGGCCGTCAAAACCTTTGTCGTTGATGCCTTTAAAGTCACGGATACGTGGCAGGGCAACAGCGATTAAACGATCCAAAAACTCGTACATTGTGTTGTCACGTAAAGTAACACGTACGCCTACCGGCATATTTTTACGCAATTTGAAGTTTGAGATATCTTTTTTTGATTTTGAAGATACTGCCTGCTGACCGGTGATGGTGGTTAACTCGGTGATGGTGTTCTCGATCAATTTCTTGTCGGTAGTAGCACCGCCTACACCCTGGTTGATAGCAATTTTCTGCAACTTAGGAACCTGCATTACGCTTTTGTACTGAAATTTATCTTTCAGTGCAGTGCGGATTTCCTCTTTGTATTTCGATTTTAATCTTGGTACGTAAGTCATTACTTAATTTCCTCCCCTGATTTTTTTGCTACCCTTACTAATTTGCCGGCATCGTTTAATTTACGGCCAACACGGGTTGTTTCACCAGTTTTAGGATCAACCAACGCCAGGTTCGAAATATGTATAGCAGCTTCTTGTTTAACAATTCCGCCGTTAGGATTGGCTGCATTTGGCTTAGTGTGTTTTGATACCATGTTGGCACCTTCAACAATAGCCCTGTTTTTGTCAACCAAAACCTCAACTACTTTACCTTGTGATCCTTTTGAATCGCCGGCAATAACTTTAACCAGGTCGCCTTTACGGATCTTTAATTTTACTTTCTTTTCCATGTTACAATACCTCCGGTGCTAATGATACAATTTTCATAAATTGTTTCTCGCGCAGTTCCCTTGCAACAGGGCCAAAGATACGTGTACCTCTTGGCTCGTCCTGGTTGTTTAACAACACAGCTGCGTTATCGTCGAAACGGATATATGAACCGTCTTTTCTGCGGATCTCTTTTTTAGTACGCACAACTACGGCTTTTGATACGCTACCTTTTTTCACGTTACCTGATGGCAAAGCGCTTTTTACAGTAACTACAATTTTATCGCCGATTGATGCATACCTTTTGCCGGTACCACCTAATACACGGATCACTAAAACCTCTTTAGCGCCGCTATTGTCGGCTACTGTTAATCTTGATTCCTGTTGTACCATCTTATTTCGCCCTTTCTAAAATTTCAACTAATCGCCAGTTTTTAGTTTTGCTTAACGGGCGGGTTTCCATAATCAATACGGTATCGCCAACACCACAGGTGTTAGCTTCGTCATGAGCTTTAAATTTGGTAGTTTTCTTTACGAATTTACCATAGATCGGGTGCTTAACCTTACGCTCAACGGCTACCACGATAGATTTTTGCATTTTATTGCTTACTACCAGGCCGATACGTGTTTTTCTTAAATTTCTTTCCATTTTTACTAATGTTTAAAAAATTAATTCTTATCAGAAGCGGCCGCCGCTTTACGTTTTGTTAATTCAGTATTTAACTGAGCAATTCCTTTGCGTACTTTGGTTATACGTGACGGGTTCTCAATAGCTGAAACTGCATGTGCGAATTTCAATTTGGTTAGGGTAGCCCTTTCCTCGCTGATCTTTGCAACAATCTCTTCAGTTGATAGGCCCAAAATTTCTGAGTTTTTCATTTTTCTTTGTTATTTGTTGTCTGCTGGCAAGTTTAAACGTTGTATCGTTTTTTTAATGATGGGTGAAATTCGGCATCAACTTCACAACATTAAAACTTTACAACTTTTCAACTAACTCCTCAATTTATGCTTCTACGTAATCCCTACGTACAATAAATTTAGTTTGCACTGGTAATTTCTGTGCTGCAAGGCGTAAAGCCTCTTTAGCAACTTCCAAAGGCACACCTTCGGCTTCGAAAATGATCCTTCCGGGGCGTACTACCGCAACCCAGTATTCAGGAGCACCTTTACCTTTACCCATACGTACCTCTGCAGGTTTTTTAGTTACAGGTTTGTCAGGGAATATCCTGATCCAAACCTGTCCTTCACGTTTCATAAAACGTGTTACAGCGATACGTGCAGCCTCGATCTGACGGCTGGTGATCCATGCCGCTTCGAGTGATTTAACACCAAAAGATCCGAATGAAAGTTCAGCACCACGAGTGGCTAAACCTTTCATCCTGCCTTTTTGCATCTTTCTGAACTTCGTTCTTTTTGGCTGTAGCATTTTTTTAAGCTTTTATATCGTATTCGATATTGTCTTCTACTTTAATTATTATCTCTTACCTGGGCCACCTGGGCGGTTTCCACCTTGTCCACCCGGACGGTTTCCACCTGGACGGTTGTTACCACCACCACGGCGGTCGCCACCTGGTTTCCTGTCGCCACGACGCTCACCGCCGCGCTCGCCGCCTCTTTCGTTACGGCCACCAAAGCCTGGTGCGCCACCTTCTGGCCTGCCGCCTTTGCCGCTTGCGCTGCTGGTGCTGCCAATGTTAGGTGAAAGATCGCGTTTGCCATAAACCTCGCCTTTGCAGATCCATACTTTAACACCTATTTTACCATAGGTAGTTAATGCTTCTGCTAAAGCGTAGTCGATGTCGGCACGGAAAGTGTGCAGAGGAATCCTGCCTTCTTTATATTGCTCGCTACGTGCCATCTCAGCGCCACCTAAGCGGCCTGATGTCATTACCTTGATACCTTCGGCACCCATACGCATGGTTGCAGCGATTGTGGTTTTCATGGCACGACGGAAAGAGATACGTGCTTCTAATTGTTTAGCAATGCCTTCAGCTACTAATTGCGCGTCAAGCTCAGGGCGTTTGATCTCGAAAATGTTGATCTGAACTTCTTTTTTAGTAAGTTTTTTCAACTCTTCTTTGATCTTATCAACTTCCTGACCGCCTTTACCGATCACAATACCCGGACGGGCAGTGTGGATAGTTACAGTGATACGTTTTAAAGTACGCTCGATAACTACTTTTGATACACCACCTTTAGCGATACGAGCTGAAAGGTATTTGCGGATTTTTTCGTCTTCAACTAATTTATCGGAGTAGTTGTTGCCACCGAACCAGTTAGAATCCCAGCCTCTGATGATGCCTAACCTGTTACCTATTGGATGTGCTTTCTGTCCCATGTTAAATTAATTGATTTCGTTTTTAGTATCCACAATAAGTGTTACGTGGTTTGAGCGTTTGCGGATACGGTATCCCCTGCCTTGTGGTGCCGGGCGTAACCTTTTTAGCTGACGGCCACCGCCTACAGATACTTCTTTTACAAAAAGATCATCAGCGTTTTTACCTTCGTTTTTAGCTTGCCAGTTGTTAATTGCTGATAAAAGCAATTTTTCAACGCGGATAGCTGCTTCTTTATTAGTGAATTTTAAGATGCTTAAAGCCTTAAATACGTTTTCACCGCGGATTAGATCAACCACCAAACGCATTTTGCGTGGTGAAGTTGGACAGTCCTGTAACTTAGCAACAGAAGCGCCACCTACTACAGCTTTTGCAGCTTCTTTTTGTTGCCTGATTTGTACAGACCTTTTAATTTTTGTTGTTGCTTCCATTACCTGTTATTTTTTCTTTTCTGCGTGACCGCGGAATGTACGGGTTGGGGCAAACTCTCCCAGCTTGTGTCCAACCATATTTTCTGTTACATACACAGGGATAAACTTGTTACCGTTGTGTACAGCGAATGTATGACCAACGAAATCAGGAGAGATCATGGAACGACGTGACCATGTTTTTACAACTGATTTTTTATTTGCGTCATTCAGTACCATAACTTTCTTATCTAAGTTATGATCAATGTAAGGTCCTTTTTTAATTGAACGAGCCATTATTTCTTCCTTCTTTCAATGATGTAACGATCCGATGATTTCTTCTTGTCACGGGTTTTGTAGCCTTTAGCTAACAAACCTTTACGTGAACGTGGGTGACCACCCGAAGCACGGCCTTCACCACCACCCATAGGGTGATCTACCGGGTTCATGGCTACACCACGTACCCTTGGCCTGCGGCCCAACCAACGGTTACGGCCTGCTTTACCTAACACAGAGTTGGCCCTTTCGCCATTTGAAACTGTACCGATAGTTGCCAAGCAAGTTGACAAGATCATACGTGTTTCGCCTGAAGGCAACTTGATGATAGCGTATTTGCCATCACGTGCTGATAATTGAGCATAAGTACCGGCACTACGGGCAATTACACCACCCTGGCCTGGGTTTAACTCAATGTTGTGGATGATCGAACCAAGAGGAATGTTCTTTAATGGTAAAGTGTTACCAACCTCTGGAGCGGCTGTTTCGCCAGCTGTTACAATTGTACCAACTGTTAAGCCTTCCGGAGCGATCATGTATCGTTTTTCACCATCTGCGAAGTGTAACAGGGCTATACGTGCCGAACGGTTAGGATCGTACTCGATAGTTGCAACTTTTGCAGGGATGTCAAATTTGTTACGTTTAAAATCAATTAACCTGTATGCTTGTTTATGACCACCACCTAAGTAGCGCATAGTCATTTTACCGTCGTTGTTACGACCGCCCGATTTTTTGTTGGCTGCTACAACTAATGATTTTTCAGGAACATTAGTAGTAATATCCGAGTTAGATACGTCAACTCTGAAGCGGGTACCCGGGGTAACCGGTTTAAATCTCTTTACTGCCATGTCTATAATTATATATTGCTGTAAAAATCAATTACTTCTCCGTCCTTCAACGTAACGATCGCTTTTTTGTAAGTAGCTGAGCGGCCTTGTACGGCACCAGCCTTAGTATTGCGGGTTTTTAGTTTACCGACGTATTTCATGGTGTTCACCGCAGTGATATTTACACCATACATTGCCTCAATGGCAGTTTTGATCTGAATTTTGTTAGCCCTGTGATCAACTTTGAAAGCATAACGGTTAAGCTTTTCAGTTAACTGAGTAACTTTTTCAGTAAGTAGGGGTTGTTTTAAAATTTCCATAATTACTTAGCTAATGCTTCCTCCAAAGTTTTAACAGCACCTGTAGTAAGCAATAATTTGCCGGCGTTCAACACATCATAAGTGTTTAACTGCTCAACAGAAATTACTTTGCTCCTTTTCAGGTTTCTGCTTGATAAATAAACATTGTTATTTTCAGCGCTTGCTACTACCAATAATGTTTTATCGTTAGTAACATTCAAATCGGCCTCCAACTTAATGTAGTTTTTAGTTTTGATGCTATCAAAATTAAAGTCCTCCAACACTAAAATGTTGTTATCCTTTGCTTTGTATGATAAAGCAGAGTTACGGGCCAATGATTTAAGCTTTTTGTTTAATTTGAAGCTGTAATCACGTGGTTGCGGACCGAATACACGGCCACCACCGTTAAATAATGGTGATTTGATACCACCGGCACGGGCACCGCCTGTACCTTTTTGCTTATATAGCTTGCGGGTTGAACCTGCAATCTCATTACGCTGTTTTGATTTGTGTGTACCCTGACGCTGGTTAGCAAGATATTGCTTAACGTCAAGATAGATAGCGTGATCATTTGGCTCAATACCGAAGATCGACTCAGGAAGTTGCACCTTGGCACCTGTTTCTTTACCTGATACGTTTAATACGTTAACTTCCATCTTATTTATCCACTATTACAAATGAACCCTTAGCTCCGGGGATGGAACCTTTAACTACTAACAGATTCTGCTCGGCGAAAACCTTAACTACTTCAAGGTTTTGTACTTTAACGCGAACATTTCCGGTTTGACCAGCCATACGCATACCTTTAAATACACGTGAAGGCCATGACGACGCACCCAATGAACCAGGAGCACGTAAACGGTTGTGCTGACCGTGAGTTTGCATACCCACACCGCCAAAACCGTGACGTTTTACAACACCCTGAAAACCTTTACCTTTTGAGGTACCTACCACATCAACAAAATCGCCGGCAGCAAAGATATCGACAGTAACGGTGTCGCCCAATGCTTTTTGATCCTCGAAAGTTTTGAATTCAACCAGTTTACGCTTTGGAGCTGTACCGGCTTTTTGGAAGTGTCCTTTTAAAGGGGCAGAAGTGTTTTTTTCCTTTTTGTCGCCATACGCTAACTGAACAGCAGCGTATCCGTCTGTTTCCACAGACCTAACTTGTGTTACCACGCAAGGGCCAGCTTCGATCACTGTACAAGGAATGTTTTTCCCTGTCTCGTCGAAAATGCTGGTCATTCCTACTTTTTTACCAATAATTCCTGACATTTTTTTAATTGTTTTATTGCCCATCGAAGCAGTAGGGCTTCGTTCAAGGCATATTTCTCCCCCGAAAGGGACGGCAAAGATAGAAACTTTGTATTAATTATCAAATAGTTAGTAAGTTATTTTTTCATAATTTTTGCAGCTGAGTTTTCACATCTGTTTGCAAGGTATTTCATTAAGCTTTAGTTGGTTTGATTTGGGAGGGTTTGAAGGCTATTTTGAAAGCAATCCGCAGCCCAAGCTTAACCGACGGCGTAAAATTGCAGGTCGGTCATAATTTTTTTGCGGAAGTACAGCCATATTTCAAAAGAAAAAGCCCCCGATAACGGGGGCCCTGATTTCAAGTAAGCTTTACTTACAGACGGCTAATCCTGTTTCCCGTCATCCCCTAATATATTTCCCAGCATTTCTGCCGTCTCCGTTTCGGCCTCGCGCTTATCAACTTCCTTTTTTAAAGAAGGATACAAAGCATATCCACACAACAAGCCACTAACAAGGCCCCCAATATGGGCAGCATTATCAATCCCGCCGGCCAGGCCCATCAAAAGATTATATCCCACAAAAATAGCTGTATTGATCAGGAAAGGCTTCTTAAAATCTGGCGGGAATAAATTAGTAGTAAGCAACGCTAAAAATACACCATACATACCAAATATAGCACCCGAAGCACCCACACTTACTGTTGCCGGGTGCCAGGCAATACTGGCTATGCTTGCTAAAATACCTGTTAGCAAATAAATTATAGTGTACCGGCGGGTGCCGAGCAAAGGTTCCAGGAAAATGCCTACAAACAACAATCCATACATATTAAACAAAATATGCATTAAGCCGCCATGCAAAAATATATTGGTTAAAAACCTCCAGTATTGCCCGTTTAAGGTGGCGGGCCTTAAATTACCTCCCCATTTTAGCAAATCGTCGGCCCCGAAGCTTATAAAACCCAATCCGCTAAAAACCATAATAATAAACACCAGCAGGTTCAGATCAATAATAATTGCTGTAGCAAAAAAGCCTTTGTGCGGTACTAAAACCTGTTTTAACCATTTCAGGCCCTCATTATCCTTAGCTTTGGTTTTAGCCTTTACACCCGATGTTTCCTTTAACGGCCAGTAAGCAACAATTATTAAAAGGATGCAGCAGCCTATCCCGAATGAACCAAATATCCAGGGGAATTCATGACCTGTACGGGTTTTAAAAGGCTCGTTTACCGGTGATAGAATTACCGGTTCGGTTTTACTTAAACTGTCTTTTGTTTGTACGGCAGCTACGTAACCGCTTTTTAAATCGCTTGCTCCTAAACGTTCCAGGTAAACAAATGCGCCCAAATCTTCAGTATCAAAATCGCGCTGGCTTTCACTTGCAAAAGCTTTGTAGCGTGCTTCCTTCTCGGCCGGCGATAAGTTGTTACTGATGGTTTCGCTATATCTTGTACCTATCCAGGCAACCGGATGCATAACAGCATCAGAGGCTAAAGGAGGCGGCCCGGCAACGGATCCGGAGTCACTATCAGCAGTATATTGTTTTTTCTGATTAATCAGTATCACCCCGTTCCTGGCGCCATCGCCATAAAGTGCTGCGGCTGCGTCGCCTTTCAAAACGCTTACAGTTGCAATTGAGGCAGGATTGATCCGGCTCACCTCTTCCGCCGCAATCCACTTCCCGTTTAAGATGATAAGCGGTTTCTTGCCGTCAATTTTATAATCCGACAATGACGAATCAAACCCGGGTGCGGTCTCAACGGTATCGAGCACCGGGCTCACCGCGTAAATGTTCATATTAAATTTGTCGTTATATTTTCCGCTAACATCAAACGCAGTTTTAAAACGCACAAAACGCTTATCGGCATGAAAGTGCTTTATTTCGTAAAACTTAGTGAGGGGCAGCTTGTTTAAATCGCTTACATGCCTAAGCACGGTTAGTTTGCCCGTGGCCTTTTCCATATAAATCTGAGCTATTACACATGGGGCCAGCAGGGTTAAAACAGCCATAGCAAAAGTAAAGGATGCCGGGTCCCGACGGCCGGTGCTTTGTATGTTAAGCAATTTAAATTTCGGATTAATCCAAAGCCAAACAACTATGAATGCCAATATTCCCGGGCCAACAAATTGTATGTAAAGATCTTTAATGGCGAAAAGTTCCAGCTTTACAAATATCAGCCAGTTAAAAAAAGTGTATATACAGATAGCCAGAACGGCTATAACTACTGAGGGAATAAATACTAATTTGAGCTTAGTAAAAAATGTATTCATGACAAGGCTTTTTATAAATAACCAGGGCTAAGATATTAATTTAAACCAATCCTGGTGATTCGTTATCTACAGGAATATCAACTTAACGGGCCGCTGCTTTGCAACAACTCCATCCCTTAAATCTACCATCCCACCTATTTATATTTTCTCTCATTTTTAGTATATTAAGCCATCCTTTTAATCAGCAGGATCCGCAACATGAACGTTTTTACCAAAACCACCTTATTGTTATTGATAACAGCCCTGATATTTGGCTGCAAACAGGCCGATAAACCGCACAACCGCCTGGGCAATGCCTCGCGCGATGATAAAAACGGATGGATCTATGTACACCTCGCGGGTTCGCCGGCCGATATCGGCTACCAGAACGGCTACCTGCTGAGCAAGGAGATTGATACCCTGCTAAAGGTAATGGCTTACTACCTGCCCTACAGCAGCAAAAAAGACTGGGCCTTTTACCGCGCCGCGGCAGGTAAATTTATGTGGAAGAAGATAGATAAGGAATACCAGGACGAGATTCGCGGCATTGCCGATGGGCTGCACGCGCAGGGCCTTAAATATGATACCCTTGATATCGTTGCCCTGAACGCCAACATCGAACTGGCCCAGTACTATGTACCCCAACTGATGAACAAAATTAAGCCCGGCAGCGGCGATAACAAAGCCCCGGGCAACTGCAGCGCCTTTATAGCCACCGGCAAATACACCAAAGACGGCAAAATAGTAATAGGCCACAACAACTGGACCGACTATATCATCGGCGAGCGCTGGAATGTGATAGCCGATATCGTACCCGAAAAAGGCAACCATATTTTAATGGACATGGCGCCCGGCTACATCCACAGCGGCGATGATTTTGTGGTTACCGGCAACGGCATCCTCATTACCGAAACCACCATTACCGGCTTTAAAGGTTTTGATACCACCCGCACGCCCGAGTTTGTACGCGCCCGCCGCGCCGCCCAGTATGCCAACAGTATTGACGACGTGATAAAACTGATGAGCAACGATAACAACGGCGGCTATGCCAACGACTGGCTGATAGGCGATACCAAAACCAACGAGGTGGCCAAACTTGAGCTTGGCCTTAAAACGGTTAAGGTATGGCGATCAAAAGATACAGCCATGATCGGCTCTAATTTCCCGAGCGATCCTGAACTGATTAAAAAGGAAACAACCTTTGATGTAAATGATAAAACCACATCGCCCAATGCCCGTAAGCTACGCATGGAAAAACTGGTTTGCGTAAACTACCAGGGCAAGCTTGATGCCGAAACCGGCAAAACCATCGAAGGCGATACCTTTGATGCGCTCAATAACAAAAACGCGCTTAACCGCTGCGTTATTGACGGCCATATTGACGAAGACCCAAAAGGCTGCCCCGAGTGGAGCGAAGGTCCTTACTTCCCGATGGGCGCGGTACAAGGCAAGGTAACAACAGCCGCCCTGGCCGGCAAAATGCAGCTATGGGCACACATGGGCCACCCCGGCGGCACCGACTTTTTAGCGGCACCATTCTTTAAAAAACATCCCGAATATAATTACCAGGCCAAATACCTGCGCGATATGAAAGCGTATCCCTGGACTTTGTTTAGTGCGAAGTAACGGGCTTTATTTATTAAACATAATGATAGCGGCATTGCAAAACATGCAATCTGCTATCTTTTATTTTGTATATCAGCCGGTGTTCGTCTGTTATCCTGCGGCTCCAGCATCCTGCAAAATTTCCTTTAAGTGGCTCCGGCTTTCCGATGCCTTTAAAAGGCGAACGCATGGCATCTTTAATCAATATATTTATCCGTTCCAAAACTTTTCTGTCGGTTTGCTGCCAGTACAGGTAATCGTCCCATCCCTCGGTTTGCCAAACCAACTCCATTAATCTTCAATTAACTTATGCTGATGGAAAACTCCGCTATCCATTTCATCAATTGCTGCCTGCAGGCGTTTACGGTTGCCCTCGCTTTTAACAATATGCAGGGTCTCAACAATAGCATTATACTCATCCAAATCCATCACCACCACATTTTTTCCCTTACTCCTCGAAACAATCATGATCTCAGCATTATCATTTACCTTATCCAGGCTCTTAGCCAGGTTTTTTCGAAAATCGGTATAATTCAACACATCCATAAAATAAGTACTTATTCAGGTACAAAAATACGTATTTTTATTCTACAAATTACCTCTTAATTCATAAACACCGAACTCACCGGCGCCACATCCGCATGCGAAAACGAACGCAGGAAACCTGCCTTATAATAAGCCAGCTTTTCCTTACGGTTTTGGGCCTTCAGGCTTTGGTACATACCCAGCATCGACCATCCGTTGCCCGGGTTACGTTCCAAATCTTCGCGGTAAACCTGTTCGGCCTGGGGGTTGTAGTCGCTTTTTAGCAAGTAGGCGCCTAAAAACTGGCGCACGGGGATGGGCCAGTCGGCAGGCTCGGTATAAATCATGGCATCTTCAATGGCCATGGCCTTTTTAAGGCAGGCCATTCCATCATCGTATTTGTTACGGCCCAGTAAAATGGCCCCATCCAGCATATTTTCGGCAATTGAAGCGCCTTCAAACGCCGTGTTAAAGGGGATGCGCCTCGCTTTTAAAGCCGGCCCGCCAAGTTTATCGCGCAGCAACTGCAATTGTACTGCAGCCGAATCTGGCTCCCCGGTGTACAAAAAAGCCAGTCCGCGGGCAAAGTTATTCAGGATGCAGGCGTATCTCCAGCCGGGGTTAATAGCGGTACTGTCTTTCAGCAACTCATGCCATTTGCCAAGGCGTACCATGGTAAACACCGGCATCATATACAGGTATTGCGAATAATTATCAACA
Source organism: Mucilaginibacter celer (assembly GCF_003576455.2). Taxonomy (NCBI): domain Bacteria; kingdom Pseudomonadati; phylum Bacteroidota; class Sphingobacteriia; order Sphingobacteriales; family Sphingobacteriaceae; genus Mucilaginibacter; species Mucilaginibacter celer. The sequence goes on along the minus strand of NZ_CP032869.1, from coordinate 6,705,505 downwards.
GCCGATGGGGTAACGCTTTTGCGGCAGCGCAAGGCCGCATCCATTGCCTTTTGATACATGGCGCCGCTAAAAGCGCAATAAGTTTCAACCGCAAGCACATGCGGGTTGCTTTTTGCCGATGCTATGTTTTTTGCCAGCCCGGCATACAGCGCAGCGCTTTTTTCGGCTTTTACGTTGGCATCAACACCCTGAAAGTACAGCCCCGTACGTTGGTACACGTGACTGGCCATGTGTACCATGTGCGCCACACCCGGAAAAAGTGTTTTTAAGGCCTGCGCATTGTCCGCAGCCACTTCGGGGTTGCGCGAAGCCTCGGTAAGGTGGATATAATAATGCAAGGCGGCAGGATGGTTAGGGTTAGTAATAAGCACAGCTTTACAAAGTTCAACCAATTCGGGCGTCCAGGCTTTGGCCCTGCCGTCGCTCTCCCAAAAATCCCAGGGGTGGATCAGCATTACAGCGTCGATATACAGCATCCTGATATCAACATCGGAGGGATAAGCATCAATCAGTTTCCGCATACCCTGTGCATAAGCTCCATTATCGGCCAGTGCAATACCGCCCTGCGGGTACCTGAGGCTCATTACACGCAGCAATTCTTTTTCCTTTCCGGTTGCGCCGGCTGCGGCAACATTCATCTGTTTTAAAACCGCAGGCAAAGCTGCCGGTGCAATGTATGCTCCACCGGCGTTATAGTACGGACCAAGACTTAATGCCTGCCCCCAGTAAACCATCGGCGCAGCAGGGTCAAAACGGGCAGCTTCCTTGAACGAGGCAAAAGCCTCTTTCATGTGGTAGCTGTAATATAAGGTTAGTCCCTGGTTAAAATACAAACGGGTGCTGTCGCTGGCAGTTGCAATTGGATAGTTGTAATTACCCCAGCCTGGCAGCAAGGCTATAAACTTGCCCCTTGCCGTGGTATCGGCATCAGTAACATCTGCCTGCCAGCTACAGGTAACAGCGGCTGATGCCCCACGGACCGTACCCGGTTTTGGCTTTTTAACTTCAAACGCAAACAGGTACGTTGCAAAAAGTACAACAGCACATCCAAATAACAGCGCTACCTTTTTCATTTTAGGGCTTATTAGCAGGCGTTAACAGTAAACAGAAGGTGTATAATTGAGTGTAAATGAAAATACAAACTAATATACAAAATAAACAGGAAGTATTTGGGCGTTCCTGTTAGCCAACGGGCGGGCTTTACGCTGCAAATCCTCGCCCGGGCCATTACGCGCTTAGGCCTGCGCGGGCTGTGGGTTTTCCGCTGCAATCCCTAACGTGAGGTTGTCTGAATCAGAATTTACAGAATTTTAGAATTTGCAGAATTACTGCTTTTCTAACTACTGCTATTACTGCCGGTTAAGCGATAGCGTAACCAGTGGCAGGGAGTTTTTTACAAATCCTTTATCCTGCTTAACAGTTCACTGTCGCTGATATTATCCAGATCGGATTTATCATAAGCAGACAATAAATAAACCACTTCGTTGATAACCTGAACATGGGTAATAATCCTTGCACCGCCCGATTTCCCTTTATTTTTCGATGTAATTGCAAGGCGAATTTTATAGCAATTGTTACCCAGGGCTATGCCGGCTTTCGGGTCTTGGGCCAAATCGGTTATTAAACCTTTGAGGTCGATCTTTAAAGACTGAGATTTTTTGCGAGCTTCTTTAATTCGCGGGCGAAAGCCGGGGTGGGTACAACCTTAAAGCTCATCGAGTAATTCCTGCATTGATTGTGCCTCAACCTTACCTTGCTGATGCAGCTTTACAAACGCTACCGATTCTTCCAGATCATCCAGCACCTGTTTTTTTCTGGCTGCACGCCCTGCTGTTTTATCCCCCTTTACAGAAATAATCTTTCCACCTAACTGTTCAACCAGTTCGGCCAGTGTTTTTTCCGACTTTTCGGGTATTTCGATGGTGAGCGTTGTCATATACTCAAATTTACATTTATTACAACATTGCTCAACTATTTAATCGCTCTACCGGATTAGGTTATACTTAATCCACGACAGATGATAACAGGCCCGACAAAATAAAACTCATTTTTTGCCAACCCGGTACACCTTGTAATTATACAGGCATCTTTCAAAATGGTAACCTTTTTCCACAAGCTGTTGTACAAATAAGCGTAAATCGGCATCCACCAAATTATCATACTCTGCAAACATCGGTACCAGGATCATGGCAGGTTTGTTTTGTTCCAGATCGTGCTTAAAGCGGGCTTTGGCAAATGGTGTTTGGGTGATATTGAAGTAAGTGCTGGGCGAAACACGTTCGGAATATGCCTGCACCTGCGTACCGAAACTGTGCACCAAAACCAGATCGGTGGGCCGGGTGTTGTCCCGCACCCAACGGCCCAATAACTTTCGGTCGCCCTCGGGTGGGTTAATGTATGGTACTGTGCCGTACGAAAACTTAAAAGGAGCCTCGCCCAACACAATTTTAGCGTTACGCACGGCTTCTTCCATCCGCGGAAAAAGCAAAGCCCCGATAAGTAATAACGCATACCGAAGCCTGAACCTGTACTTTTTGCTGAGGTAAGCTATAGCGCAGCCGTTTAATATGGCCAGCGGCGGCAGCATTTCCTTTAAATGCACCACATCATAGATACCTATAAAATTGATAGCCGTAAATGTTAATACAAGCCATAAAATAATAAGCCCCGGTTGCTGCTTTTTTACAAAAAGCCCCGCAATGGCCAGGGGATATAACATGGCCATAGGCGAGTAAATAAATTTGCTGAGGAAGCTTTGCCATTTATAAGCCATGGTATGATCAATAGCGCTGCCCCGGCTAAAATTATCAGTAAACATGTTTAAGCTAAGGTTTTGAATGCTGATGCCGGATGCCACACAAAGCAGCAACAAAACCATAACACCCATAATTACCCCGGCTGTAAACCAGGCCAAATCCAAAAAACGTTTCCGGCTAAGCATGTATATCACCAAGGCCAAAATCACAAAAACAGCCGACAGCCGGAAGTCTGCAGCCAGGCCGGCCAGGATGCCGCTCCATATCAAATCGGTATTCTTGCCGGCTTGCAGGTAGCGGTTAATGGCTGCCAATAGCAACATCACCTCATAAGTTTCGGTAAAGGCCACAAATCTGCTGCCGGTGGCGTGCCATAACAAGGTCATGCCATAAATAAAGGCGGCAGTGAGCGCGGCCCTATCCCCTGCTATTTTTTGTACGATGCTATACAGAAAGTAAATTCCCAGCGTTTGGCACAGCGTTGCCAGCACCCTTGGAAACCAGTAATTAACCCCAAACAACCAATCCGAAAACCCGAAAACAGCAAATATAAAAGGCGATTTATTATCAGCCCCGCCAGTATAGGGTACCAACCCGTTCCTGAACCAGTTGCGGCCGATGTAATGCCAGATGGATTCATCGAATGATAATACAAAGCCATCGCTAAGCAGGGTGATGGTGAGCTGCCATGCGGTGAATAAAATGAGGATGCACCAAAGCTTTTGGGTTTGCTTGGGTGTTGATGAGTTGTTGGGTGGCACCGGGGTTAGGGTTTACCTGTAGTACGGTGGGTTGTGGGTGGGGGTTGCTTTTGCTCACCGTATCTTCAATTAACAGCAAGAGGCATTACTACGGGTGCAAGCAGAATACAATTAATAAAATCCAGTCGGCCTCCATCGCTAAAATTGGTAAGGTTTTCAATAGAGTTACTTAACTGGTCGTAACTCTCCTGCCTTCTCTCATACAACAGTTTAGTTTTTTCATCCAGTTTATTTTGGTAATCTTTTTCTCCCCATCCGGTCATAAACCCGCAGCCTGCGTTATTGGCAACCATAAAAGGCAAAATATACACCCCACCGGTTGCCTTATTCACCTGCTCAATATTCAGCCCCCGTTTATTTATGAATGCGACAACCTTCGCAATCCCTTCTTTTATAAATACTGGAGTAGCTGCCGTGTAGGCAACGTTAGTAAGCTTGTGTTGATCAATATTAAAACGTATAAAAACGCATCCTTTCCAACAATTTTGCCGTGCCGAATCCGCATCGACTTTGTAATTATTTATGAAGGTGTACCTAATATCGTTAAAATTCCTTATTGAACTATCATTGGGGTTGGTTTGTGCATTTGAAGATAACGAGATCAGTAAAAATAGAATTGAGATTATTATTTTCATAAATGCTGTTATTAGTTGCATTTTTTTCCACTTAACCCGGCTCTTTGCCATTCGGTGTAGCTATTTCTTTGTTGTTCTGTAAGACCTTTGTCCTGAAGTAATTTATTATAATCTGTAGGATATTTCACTGCGAAATCTTTCAGTCCTCCAAAAGCCAAAGCGTTGGCGTTTGCACTATCCGTGCCAAATGCCTGAGTTAACATAGACGCGATATCCGCGATATAATTATGTGCAATATCTGTATGTTGCTTTAATTGATCATTCAAATTAAAACCTTTATAAAGGTAATAGGAATGAATAATTTCATGAATAAATATTGACGCTTTATAATCCTGTGAAGCGTCGCCTGGTAAGACACTGGTGTTAACTCTAACCTCAATATTCATTCGGTCTGAGCCAACCGAAGTTATAGTTGATAATGCCGGACCTCCATTAGTCTTTGAACTTTCAACGAAATGTAGATTTATCTTATCTGAACTTTTAAACACCTTCTGAATGATATCGCTTATATCACCGGTCAGATCCTTGCTTATAAGTTTACTTACCACATCTCCGTTACAGCCTTTCAAATCGTTAGTTATAGTTGTAGTAATTGGTACCGATGCATCCGTCACGGTCGTACATGGCACTTTGCCGGTAGGCGGAGGAAATCCAGTCTCTGGATCTCCCGGAAGTGGCTGCAATTTATTTACCGTCAAGCTATTAACCTTAATTTTATCAACATTATCAAGCGCATTTGTTGGCACACAAGGTGCTGGCGGTGGCGGGGTAGTTGTTGATCCGCCACCACCACCACCGCCTGTACCGGCAACGGGAATTGACCCTCCTCCACCGCCGCCGCTTCCCGAATCCAAACTTCCGGAATAGGTTGTTACACAATAATGCTCAAGAACTACCGTGCCGGTGGTTTGCCCGTTGTACGAGCTTGTCTGTGTCCAGGTGTAGCATGTTGTTGTTTCAGTTAAATTGGTTTTTATAGCGTTTGTGTGTTCTTTGCCGGTAGTTACAGCACCCGCTGAAGCGCTATCGGGCGAGATCTGGCCGCTGATCTTTCCGCTGTTATATGTCCACGCGCTTACAAATTTACCTTTAGGGGTTGAGTAAAGTACTACCCCGGTAAAATCGCTGTCACGTTTATTGTATTTATTGTTATCCAGTTTAGTTAAATCACCTTTAAGATACAACGGATCACCAATAATGGTCATGATATAGGCATGGTAAGTACCAAGCGTTTTTATCAGCAGGAATGAGCTTTTACTGTTAGCTGCTTTAAATTCCGTTCCGGAGGTTTGCTCCTTCAGACCGATGTTCAGCTTTCCGGAAATTGTCGCATCAACGGGCATCTCCACAACGTCATCATCAAAGCGAGTGTACACTGCGCCATTGCTCCAGTCTGGCTTTACCCCTTGGCTCCAATCCTGATCTTCTGATGCATCCTGTGTGGCGAGTTTGGTATTTGCAGGATAGGCATTTTCATACCAGCTTTTTGCTTCCGTAACAGCAGCTAAGGCAGCAGCAGGTGTACCGGGTGAGTGATTATCTTTTTTGCAACTGCCTACAATCATAGCAGCAAGAGCAACAGGCGCGCATAATAAAATTAGGTTTTTAAAAGCGGGTTTAGGTTTTTTCATTAAATAAGCAGATTATCTTTACACAAGATAATAATAAAAAATAAACAAAAAATATTTTCTTTTAAAAACTAATAAGGAAGGTTTGAGCATTTCAGCCGCCTGGCCGAACTTTAGCGACAGCGTAACTTCAACCTAAAATGTTTTAAGTTTTCGGCTTAACTGATTATTCCTGCTGTCCGCCTTCATCGCTGTTTGCGAACATCGCATCAATTTGAAAAAAACCAAAAGTAGCCTGATACGTGAACCAGTATATGGGCCCGAAGTGAGGATACTTGCGGTAACAAGAGTATAAACTAAAAAGGCCGGATCAATCTCCGGCCTTTACATGATAAATAATGTATCTATTTTTTCTTATTGCCCGGCAAACCTACCTTTTGAATAGTCTTTGCCGCTTCCTCTACTTTTTTAACTACTAAAGGATCATTTTTCATGACTTTTAATCTGATCGTTAACCATACCGGCACCCAATCCTTTTTCAATATTCAAACTGCTTGATATAGTTGCCATTGTATCCTCTCCTTTCTTTAGTTATTCACCCTGGCTACCGCAAACGTCCTCGCTTGTGGTCGTCGAGCTATCTTATACGAGGGTATCGCCGCCTTTAAACCTAAACGAGGGCCAAAAGCGAGGACGCTTGCGGCAGCGAGGTAAGATTGATTCATGTTAGGTAAACAAGCGTGTAAAATAACTATAGCACACACATCGGTTCCTTTCAAAATATGATGAGCGTGGTTACCAGATTGCAGGCAATCGATTTGAAAATTTGCTGCTAACAGTCTCAACTGATACTCTTTAACAACAAGCATTTAGTTATGCCTGTTAGCAGCAAAGCCTTATGGCTTATTAAATACCGCGTTATAAGTTAAGCTTTTAGCCCCCTTAAAATCAACGCGCCGGTTTGGCATGCCATCCAATTCCATAGTTCCGTTTACGGTAAACTTAATCTCGGCAAAGTTGTAACCGGTTATGGCATGTATAGTGACGGTGTATAACGAATCTTTAATAACGGGGCTCATCACCAGGTCCTTTTGCCAGCTCAGCGGCTTTCCGTTGCCCCTCACCCCTACCTGTGTTATATTTTTCATCCCCGCCAGGCGCAGGTTCAATTGTATGGTAACATTCCTGGTTTTTTGAACGCAGCCAAATTGCATCCAGATCAAAAAAATGGCTGAAATAGTTAATAGTTTTTTCATGATCATTTTTGCTTAGTCAATAAATAATCCAACCCAAAGCGGCCACTGCCGGTAATGCTGTAAAACAAGCCGATCCACACAAAACCCATGGCCGGTAACATGTTCCACAACCCGTTTTGCCATTGCTGCATAAAAACAGCCACCAGCATAGTGCAGCAAATTAAAATACTGAATAACCGGGTTTGCAGCCCGAGCATTAAAAAAATGCCGCCTACCGCCTCGCTAAAGGCACCCGACCAGGCAAAAAATACCGGGAACAATTTGAAGATGCCTCCGTATTCGGCCACATCGTTCGGGAACCAGAACGCTACCTCAAAAAAATGCAGATTGGCATCTGCCGGGCTCCAGGGCAAACCAAACTTGGCCGAGCCAAAATTGGAGGTAAGTAAATAACCACAAACAACACGCGGTATTAGCAGCAATAAATCCTGGTACCAGTACGGCATGCATACGGGCAATGTGAAACGCTTTAGGTAATTGATAATCATATCTGTCTTTTTTTTGACCAAAAATCAGGATATGTACAACGCCCGTCGCTGCAAATCATAATATGATACCTATTTGCGCGCCCGGCAATCAGGTTAGTTGCATTTGGAATTGTTTAGGCGTAAGGCCGGTGTGCTTTTTAAAGGCCCTGTTAAATGTAGCTTTAGAATTGAAGCCGGCATCGAATGCAACAGCCAACATGGTTTGATCGTTCAAACGTCCGCCGGTGATGAGCGCCTTGGCCTCATCAACCCGGTAATTATTGATCAGATCATTAAAGGGCATGCCGAACCGCGTATTTACTACCTTACTGAGTACCGAATGGTTGGTTTTCATAAGCTTAGCCAGCGCGGTTAACGTTAATTCGGGGTCGAGGTAAATCTTATCAACTTCAAGCAATTGCAAAAGCGCATGTTTTAAAGGGGCTATCAATTTTTCGTCGGCTTCAATGCTATCTTCAGTCAACCCGGTGCCTTTCGGCGTACTGCCCCCGGCATCGTCGTACCCTGCCACTTCTGCCGGGTTAAAATGAAGTTTAGCAAGCGGACTATAATCCTGTCCGTAAGCACTGATGGCAATATAATAGGATACGCCCGCGAAACCCATAAAATAATACCAGGATAAAACATAAGTAGCGTGTGTAAACAAGGATGAAAACTGATCGGCAATTAAAACGATAACCAGCAGCAAATCGGCCACCAGGAAGCGCTGCATCCATCGCAGGCCCGCGCTATCGGCAAATGAAAGTTCCTGGTAGGTGAACAGGCGGTACCTTCGGTAATGTTTCAGCGTTAAAAACAGGTAGGTTAGCATACTTACCGACCATAACCAGGAGTACCAGCGGTCGAAATCCGGGTCGCTGATGCCGTTCATGAGGGAGTATCTTTTTAAAAACAGCTTATCGACCAATACCACCACAATGGCCCATAACAGGTAAAGCGCGCCCGGCAAAAAGTGAAGATAGTTATACCCGCTAATGCGGAAATTATCGTTCACCAGGCTTTTAAAATAAAAAAACAGCAGCGGCCCCAAAAATAGTCCCTGTACAAAGGGGGTATAAAAAAGCACGTCGCGGTAGGGCTGCCCGTCATACCATCCGGCAAAACCCGCCATCCAAGGAAAAATGAACAGGCCAGACAAAGCGAGGAAAACCGCCAGCAATTTTGAAGATAAGCGCTGTTCGCGGATGCCTTTCAAATAAATTAAAACAGCGAAAACCAGTAACTGGGTAAAGAAAATGAGTAGAAGCGCGCTGTAAAAATTAAAGTAAAATAGCATAGAGGTTAATTACTCAAATGTAATTATTTATCGGTAGGTTAGGGGGTTGGGTTATTGAGTTATATTATCTCACTATCGCAGAAGCATTTGATGCTGCCGCAAGCGTCCTCGCCATAGCCGTTAACTTAAGGAAATTTTGAGAAGTTTTTTTAAGATGTTGTATAGGCGGGGCTTCGCCGATGGGCAAAACCACTTAGATTTTCCCATATTTGTATAGTTTTATTTTTAATAAAAAAGGCGGTTGTTTTCCAGACGTATACCGCCTTTTTCTATTTAAATATAGGCAACCCGTTGGCGGTATTAAATAAAATAAAAAAATCAGGCGGCTTTTAGTCGCCTTTTTTGTTGATATAGCGCTGCGTTTGTATTTTGATGTTTGCAACTATAAAATTGATTTACAGTAATTTATGATTTTATTTTTCATAAAAAAGAGATAAATTAGCCTCCTGAAATTTATCGATTCTTATTATGGTATACGGATAGCTTTTATATAGGCCCTGTAAAAACAAAAAGCCACTGGTGGAACAGTAGCTTTTCAATTCTTTGCGGGGGTGAACGCTTTATTAATTAACGTGAGTTCGGTTTAAGCAGCTAATAAAAGCTGGTTGTCATTTTCTTGAAATATAATGTTAAGGGAAGGTTTCTTAGGGAAGAAATGGTAAGCGCAAAGCACGCCCATAGTGTTCATCAGAAAGTTATTCACGGATCTGTGCCTGGTGTGCTGAAGTTTGCAGATGTTCTTTAGCTCATCGTTTACGCATTCAATGATAGCCCTTTTTCTGAGCATTATTTTATCGGCCTGAGAGATGTTAAAGTCTTTCATGTTTTTACGGGGTTTGGTGATCATCTGTATACCATTTCCCCAAAGCAGGTCGGCCAAAGCTTTGGATGTATAGCCTTTATCACCGAACAATTTGCCGAAGATCTCTTGCGTCATGGATGTCATCAGTTTGATATTCCGGTCATCAACATTGCCCTTTGTAAGGTAAAAAGACAGTATTTCACCTTTGTCGTTAATGATCAGGTGCAATTTGAAACCATAAAACCAACCGATAGAACACTGGCCTCTTTCCGCCACCGAAGCAAATACTTTATGGTTATGGATGCGTCGGTTATGACAGGCTTTGATATGCGTTGAATCAATAAAGTTAATACCCCGTGACTGCCCCAGGCAATGGGTTTTCAGGAAAAGCATCATGGGCACAGCCACTCTTTGCTGTAATTCGACAAAACGGTTATAAGATACCAATCCAGAAAAATCGTTTTTATAATGAGCACAAATAAAACAAAGATAGAAGTGCTTAAGGTTGGTAAAATGTCCACTATGAAAAGCGATCAGTATCGTGATCAATTCACTATCGGACAGTGAAGTTTTACGGTTTCTGATCTTGTAGTTACCCGCATCAAGTTGATGCCGGGCTATTTGAGACTCAGATTCTTTACAAAAGTCATCGACCATAACGAAAATTTCAATAATTTTATCAGGAGTAAGCATAGATTGATACCATTTAAATTCGACACTTAAAGATAACAAAATATGCTTACTTATTGATATTTAGATAGTTGAAACTAAATCTATTCGACGGTTATTTTCTTCTCTTATCCCGAACTCACGTAGTATTAGCTAAAAAAATAAAACGAATAAGGATTAGCAGATACGCTTAAGATTGCTCCGGAAACCGTATCAAGCCGGCGTGCCAATTCAACCCAACCATCCATTAACGTCTCTTTGAGATTGCTGATTATTTAGACGTTGATGATCTTCACCTTATTTCTTCTCTAAAGTGATTGGCTTCGGATGATCGTTTGGTAATTCGATATTTTACTATCCAACTCATCAATTATAACCCTTTAACTGTGCCTGGAAATCATAGTTGATATAATCCCATTCTTCCGGATTTTGTTCCTGACACCGGAAATTATCCAAATTGATAGGCTTTTTATCATAAAAATCAATCATTAATTTAAGAAGCGGTAAAAATTCAAATTGATAGCCAATATCGCCGAGATTTGCGTATTTTCTTTTAAGCATTGCACAAAAAAATCGAAGTGCTTCGGATGTGGTTTTTACTTCATTATCGTAGTTCTTCGGGTTGATAATTTCCTCGTCATCAGATATGATTTTTATCCTTTTAATAACGGGGTCATATTCGATATTAACAGCAACTGGTAGGCTTAAAAATTCAACATTGTGTATGATCCGCCAACCGTCAAATGCTTTCTCTTCTTCTGCTGCCTCTAATTTTAACCGCTCTTTTTGTGCTTGCCAATCCGGGGCAAATCTTGCATTAAGCAGCTTGGCCATGTAATCCCGGTGTTCTTTTTCACATTCATAAATAAAGCTGCGATGATGTCCTAATAAGGCGTATGATACAATTCCCCCGGGCTGTGCTTCATCATGCAATTTTACGTTAAGCATGATTGAAAATGCTTGATAGGAATCTTTGAAAACTTTGATAAGGCAATTTCTAAACAACCTAATCAATTCGTTTCGGTTAGCCGGCGTGTCGCTAAGCACAGGTAAAGTACACAACTCCAATTTAATCCAACGTAATGCATCAATTTGTCGCTGCGCATGCGCATGTTTTATCATAACGCTGGCTGGCGGCGTTCCTATCGGTGGAGCTATTTCGCGAGTATTAAAAAGTGTTCGCAATAAATTTTCATAATTAGCCTGATAATTACTTCCATCCACCAGATCGATGTAATATTTACCTAACAAAAAACTGGGCGAGGCGTCCAGCCATGCTCCGTCACGAAGAACCGGAATAAATTTATCAAGAGCTCTTTTTACGAAAATCTCTCCAGTAATAATATCCCCTTCATAGCCGACTCCACCTGTCCGCGTATCTGATTTCAATTTATATTTTGGTGTACAAATAATCAGCACAAAATCACTATCTCTAACGGCCTGTTCCATAAATTCAGGTAGTTGCGTACCCGGCACGGCATGCCATTGATCTAAAATGGTTTCAACGCCATCGTTCCGTAATTGGCTTGCAAATTGTTTTATCCAGCCCTGATGAGCGGGACGATCCCAAGCGTATGAGATAAAGCATTTTGGAGGATTATGCATTGGACAGGCAAGGTTTATGGTAATAATTTCAAGTATGTCTTCTTCGATAACAATGTTAAAAATAAGATATTATTCGCTACTGTCCGGAAAAAAAATAGGAATAGATAAAAATACGGGATTAGGTGTTATTTGAAGATTTTTTCTTTGACAGGAAAAGATAACCTTAGCTGGTCAAAGTTAGCAACAGCGTAACTTCGTCCTAAAATGGTTTAAGCTTTCAGCTTAACTGATTATTTCCTGCTGTCCGGCTTTATCGCTGTTTGCGAACATCGCATCAGTTTGAATAAACCCAAAAGTAGCCTTATACTTGAACCAGTATATGAGCCCGAAGTGAGGATACTTGCGGTAACAAGAGTATAAACTAAAAAAGCCGGATCAGATCTCCGGCTTTGCATTATTAATAAAATATCTATTTCTTCTTTTCGCTTGGCAAACCTACATTTTGAATAGTCTTTGCCGCTTCCTCTACTTTTTTAACTACTAAAGGATCATTTGCATGACTTTTTACCTGGTCGCTAACCATACCCGCACCAAATCCTTTTTCAATAGTCAAACTGTTTGATATAGTTGCCATTGTATCCTCCCTTTTCTTTAGTTATTCAAATTTAATTAATAACCTGATAATCAAAATTCAACTGTACCGGCATGCTGTCGCCGGTGTTCCACTTTTTAAAAAACCAGTGTTCCAATTTTAAAAACCGGTGTTCCAATTTTAAAAATCAAAAAGCACAACTACCTGATTACCAACATCAATGTGTTCCAATTTCATTTTTAACGCTTTTTGCAATTTTATAACATACTGATTATCAAAACAATAAAAAAAACAAAAATCACAAAGTGTTCCACCAAAAAACTGGAACACGACGTATGTCTGAATCAGAATTTACAGAATTTTAGAATTAGCAGAATCAAAGCCCTATCAAAACACCTTCCCCTCCCATAAATTCCCCCCAAAAACCTATTCATACAAATCAGCTAAATCAACGTAATCATCCTAATCCACGGTCAAAATCTGTGTAATCAAAAAACAATCGGTGTAATCAAAAAAAATAAATCCGAAATCGAAGATCCCAAATCCGAAATCCCCAAACTCACTCCATCATCAACCTTCTGATCAGCTCGGCACTCTGCGCCTTACCCTCGTCCAGCCTATGGCTAAAAAATGCCTGCGTATCATTAAAATGCTTCTTATACCCCTCCATATCCCCAAACCCAATAATAGCCGACCAATCCCTCACCGCCGAGTGAAACTCCAAATCATCTCCGCGGATGGTTTTATCATACAGGGCAGTCTCTAACGATTCTTCCAGCAATTCCTCGTTCTTAAACAAATATTCGGCAATTCCCAAACGCAGGCGGAATGGCGGGGTTTGGCAAATGAGGTTATCATACGGGTTAACACCGAGGTGGTACCAGGCATCAACCATACTCAAAATACTGAGGTGCGAGTTGGGTTTCTGGCTATCGGCATGTTGCGATAGTGAAAACTCTTTCATCACGCTATCATTAAGCATAATAGGCTTGCGGCTTTCATGAAAAACAAAATCGCGCGCACGGTATATACGCTCCTTAAAGGCCTGCGATTCTTCCTTGATCATTAGCTTAAACAATTCTGATTCTGATTCGGCATAGCGCTTTACCTGTTGCCGGGCATAAGGGTTAAGGATAGCCAGCCCGGCGTAAACGTGAGCCTTATAGCTAAATATGCGCAGCGTGGTAAGAATTTTCACATTATCAATACCACCTATATATGATGCATTTTCCCATGGGAAAAACCCTGCCGATTTCCAGGCGGTGCCCATACTCTCGAAACCTACGTGGGTTACGGCCTGGGTATCGGCCACAATGCGGTCGTGCTCATGGTAATCAGGAATTTCAACAATATTGCTGCCTATGGCCGTAAACACGTCGTACATGCGCTGGTAGGCTTCGGCACTTGTACGATGCGGTATAAGGATAAGAGTTTGCCCCTTAGGCTCAAAACCCGGCCCGTGCATACCATGAAAGGTAACTATCTGCGCATCGGCAGGCAGGTGTTTCTCAAACGTGGCAATCTCCGGCGATTTAACCGAGGTTTGCCCGGCCACTATGGCGCCGTATTTGGTTGCCGGGCCATACTCGGCCACAACCCGCTCAATGCTATCAGCCTCTACCGAATAAATGATCAGGTCGTTAATCCGGGCTACATCCTTGCCGCTGTCCATCACAGTAATACCAAAGGGAGTTAGCTCCTCCTCCAGTTTTTGGCGGTTGGCAGGCAAATCGCATCCGCTAACCGTATAACCTGCTTTGGCGAAGGCCTTTGCGTACAAACGGCCCATATCACCCAAACCAATAATACCTATATTCATGCCGCTAATATAACTATGAGTAGGTTAATTACGTACTAAAGCTTATTTTAGCCAAACAAACCAGCAGGTATTATAATAAAACCATAAGCAACTTGTTTTGTTAATACAACGCAACTAATTTTACTTTTGATGAAGAAGCATTTAATTTTTACGATAACGGTTTTAACAGCACTATTTTTAACGGGTATAACGGCAGGCTTCGCCCAGGATACCACCGCAAAAAAGAAACCCGCCGTAATGAAACCGAATGCTATCCCCCCAATTGTAAAATCGAGCCCGGCAAAAGCCCCTGTTGTTACCCCCGCGGCCACTCCTGTTAAGTATACCTACGCTCAACCCAAGCCAACCGCAGCCGATTCGGCCCTGCAAAAAGATAAAAGCCTTAACGGGCAGTACCAATACCTGCTTAGCAAGCTGTACCACTACCAGCAGCCCCTGGTAGCCGCCTTTTGGAAAAATGCAAAGGACACGCTTACCATTGAACGCCGCCAACTTTCCGAAGCCAAAGCCAAACTGGCCGAACAGGGCAAAAGTGTTGAAAGCCTGAAAACTGATGCCACCAGCAAAGAGCAGGCCCTAAACGAATCGAACGCCAAACGTGATGAGATAGGCCTTTTAGGCATTCCGTTTACCAAGGCCACTTATAATTTAGTAATGTGGGGATTGGTGATTGTATTTGGTGTAGTTGCCGTTATTGTAATAGCCCGCTCGGGCGCGCACAGCCGCGAAGCAAAATACCGCATCAAACTATACGAAGAACTGGACGAAGAATACAAAGCCTACAAAGCCAAAGCCAACGAAAAAGAGAAGAAACTTGCCCGCGAACTGCAAACCGAGCGCAACAAGCTTGATGAGTTGTTGGGCAGAGGGTAGGGTTTGTTGAATTCGGATGTTCGATTTCGGATTTTTTTATTGGCGTTACACCGGTTGATTTTTGATTACACCGATTTTTTACTGTCGATAATTTTTTATTCATTGTCAATCCTGAGGAACGAAGGATCTTCTTCGCCAGACATATCGGACTGGCCTATTGAATAAGATGCTTTGTTCCTTAGCATTGACAAAATATTATCCATTCCCCTACCATGTCAAACACCAGGCTACTTTCACAAATAACCCAACTCCGCGCCCTTGCCGATACCGGCCTGCTCTATGCAAAAAACGAATACGATATTGAACGCTATCACGAGCTTCAGCACCTCAGCACCCAGATGTTTGATGAGGTGAGCGGCTATGGCGAAGACACTATCAACCTGTTGTTTCCGCAAGCTGCCGATTACCCTACAGCCAAAGTTGATTTGAGAGGGATCCTCTTATCTCCGGATAACAAAATACTACTGGCACGCGAAAGCGGCGATGGCAAATGGTCGTTACCCGGAGGCTGGGGTGATATTGGTTATACCCCTAAAGAAACCATTATTAAGGAGTTTTGGGAGGAAACCGGCTTACAGGTAAGCGCCGAAAGATTATTGGCTGTGTTTGATAAAAAGATGCACCCGCATCCCCCGCAGCCATTTTATGTATACAAAATGGTTTTCTACTGCAAAGCCATTACAACCGAAATAAACAAGGGCTTTGATGTGCTGGATGTACAATATTTTGATATCGATAACCTGCCTCCATTATCGGAAGACAGGATCCTGAAAAGCCAGATTGAATTGGTGTATCAAAAAATCATCAGCAACGATGTAAGCGTTTGGGCCGACTAATAATTTACGTCATCAAAAACTGCTACTGCAACTGCCACAAAAAAACTACTCTTTCAAAGCAGGCAACGAACGCTTCTCGGCAGGCAGGGCCTGGTATTTTTTATACGAATCGTTAATATAAACCGCCAGCGATGCGCCGTTGTTATCTTTTATAAAGTCATAGCTTGGCCTGTAGATGGTCATGAAGTTTTCAAGTTCCTGGCCGCGCAGGGGGATGATGCTTTGTACATAATTCATGTTAAATACCTCGTCGATATGGCGCTCTTCTTCTTCGCGTTTAAAATATTTTTTGAGGCGACGGGCATCACGGGCTTCCTTGCTAAACCATGAAGTTGGCGACAGGGGGTAAACCTTGCTGCGGGTATAAACTTCGGGATATTCTTTATGCGCATCAAAACTCTCGCGTTTGGCACTGATGTTTACCTGTTTTAAGGCAATGGTTTGCGTAACAAGCTCAATTTTTTTGGGTGTAAAATCGGTAACATATAAGGTATCTGATACATAACCCGGCGAGCTGAAAATAAGGGTATGCCCGGTTTCGGTACGGATACTGAAAGCGCCCTTGTTATCGGTAATGGTCATTTGCCTGTTTTGGTTATCGCGCACAAAAACGTTAGACAGTTTGGTGCTTCGACCGGCCTCGTTAACCGAACCTTTAACAACGTTTTGAGCCCGGGCCGCGCAGGTAAAAAATAGTATTGCCGATAATATAAGGTAGCGGTATTTCATGGTAGTTAATTTGTGTTGTAAAATAAACTTATTTTCAATACCAACGGTTTTCAATTTAACAATTTTGAAATCTTCTATCAAACAAATGACAAAACCCTGAAGCAGCCTGCCGGTAGGGGCATAAAAAAGCCCCGTCAAATTTTGACGGGGCGGTTGGCAATGCATTATTCTGTATTATGTCCCGGTATCGTTTTACTCAGGATTTAGGTTATTTAGTATCGGTTTACTTTAAAATCGGAGATGCCGCCGCTCATATGGATGAGTATTTTGTTTTTGGCATTATCAAAACCTTCGGTTTCGTAGCTGTTATCACCTTTTTTATCAAAGCCGGCAAACGTATTGTCTGACAGGCCTGTATTAGCAGTAATACGGCACGCTGCACTCTTAGGCACGCTGATAATCACCTCTGAAGCCCCTGTTGAAACCTCCACATTGGTGGTTGAAACGGGGTTTCCAAGCCTCACGTCAAACGACGCTGCTCCGCCCTTTAAAGATAGGCTTTTTATTTTGAATTTTGAAAGATCAAAATTTAAATCTGTGGCGCCGGTTTCAACATCAATATCCCAGATAGGATTTGGGTTTAGTTTAATGTCGGCCTTGTTGTTTTTATTGTCGTCCGAATCAAAATGAAAACCCTTGTTATTTTTTAAACGCAGGTTAAGCACGGTTACCGAATCGTCCTTTTTTTGGTTTAGGGTATACTTACCATATAGCTCCTGTGTTACCGCGTTGAACAGATCGGCAGTGGTATCCTTTAAATTATAAACTGTACCGCCGCCGCTTAAATTAAGGCGGGCATATTTAATGCCGGTGTTATAATCCTGCTTAAAGGTATTTTCGCCGCCAACCTTCACCACACCCTGATCGGTGTTGGTGGTATCGCTATCGTCGTCATCATCATTATCACGGTCGTCGTTATAATGAAAAGTCCAGGCATTTGGCCAAAAATGGTAGCGCTTGCCAAAGTTGCCAAATACCAACAAGGCAAAACCGGCAACAACAACAGCCATTTTTAATATGGTAGCCAGCGGCGACCGATTGCCTGCAAACACCAGGCTTACACCACCCATCACCAAAAATATCGGCCACAGGTAAAAAATGTTCATCCAATCAAAATTTATTACGTGGAAGTTATCCAGCAGGAATACCACTCCCAACAAAACCAGGATAGTACCCGGAACAAGTTTATCGCTTCTCATGATATTTATATAGTTGGTGGAGTGTTATCAGATTGTGTTTCTTCTTTGGTTTCAGTGGCTGCAGGCTCAGCATCTGCAGCATCAGCATTTTGCCAGCTTTGTTTTTCCCAGGGCTGTTTTTTAAAGCCTGAGGCGATTAGGGCTATACCGCCTGCAACCAGTGCAATGGGCCAAAAGTTTTCAAAATCCCAATCGGGCATCAGGTCGAGCTCGTTAAGCAGGCAAATACCGCCTATCAGTATCAGTGCCACGCCAAACACCAGGCCAAAGGTTGACGCATGTTTTTTTGGCGGGGCTACAAATGGAGGCTGATTAAAGGGTTGGTTTTGGGGGGCGCCGGCAAATGGATTAAAGGGATCCTGCTGCGGAGGTACACGGTAATCTACGCCCGGGGTAAAATCCAGTCCTTTTTTAGGCAATGCCATCCAAAGTATAAAATAAATGAGTACGCCGCCACCTTTTAATAAAAGCGTTACTAAAAATATCGCTCTTATAATGGCCACATCCATGCCGAAGTACTCGGCAAGGCCCGCGCAAACACCACCTATTACCTTGTGGTGTTCATCGCGATGTAGTTTCTTTTCCATAGTTATGTTTTATGTTTAATGTTGATTGATCATAACTGGCCCGGTGCGGGTTTGATGATGATTTCGTCGACATTGGCACCGGTGCTCATTCTGTAAATATTGATCACTGCCGATGCGATGTCTTCGGGCAGCACCATGGTATTAGGGTCAACCACAGCATCTTTCCACGAATCCGTTAACGTTGATCCGGGTATTACGGCGGTAACTTTTACACCATGCTCCTGCATCTCGAGCCTCATTACCTTTGTTAGACCTAACAGCGCGTATTTTGTTACACTGTAACTTCCGGCCTGCACAACAGGGTTTAAAGCGGCCACCGAACAGATATTAAAGAAGTGCCCCTTTTTTGCTGATGCCATTTTTTTTCCGAAAAAACGGTACAGTTCATAAGCCGGCATCAGGTTGGTATTAAGCTGGGTTTGGAAAGTTTCGTCGGTATCGTTCAATATACTCGATGGGATAAATGTGCCCAGGTTATTAACCACTACGTCAATAAAGCCAAACTCAGCTTCGGCAGCGGCGGCAAAGTTCAGCAGCTCGGTTTTGTTGCTGCCATCGGCCTTCATGGCAAAAACTTTTACACCGGGATCAATCTGCTCCAGCTCATCCTTAAAAATTAATAATTCTTTCTCATTCCGAGAACAAATTGCCACGTTTAATCCTTCATTAGCAAAAGCAATTGCAATTGAGCGGCCCATGCCTTTGGTTGATCCGGTAATGAGTACGTTTTTCATATGTTTTTGTCGATTTTTATTTTTTACGATTGAAGCTTTGTGCCCGCAATTTACGTAAGCATTGTAATTACACTGCCTACAAAATTGAATTTAAATGACTTGTTTTAATTGCTGACCGTTTAGGCATAAAGGTAAAAAAGCGTATTTTTAACCGATTTTTATACAAATAGATGTTTCACAGCTTAGGAAGATATATACTACTACTACGTTTAAGTTTCAGGAAGCCCGAAAAATTCAGTGTGTATTGGAGCGAGATCATGCGCGAGATGGTTTCGGTGGGTATCGGCTCGTTAGGCATCGTTGCTATTATTTCGCTGTTTATCGGCGCGGTAGCTACCATCCAGACAGCTTTCCAGCTTATCAGCGATTTTATCCCCAAAACAGTAGTAGGCGGCATTACCCGCGATTCGACGATATTAGAGTTTAGCCCTACCATAACGGCGCTGGTATTAGCCGGACGCGTAGGCTCGGCCATGGCCTCGCAAATTGGTACCATGCGCGTCACCGAACAGATAGACGCTTTAGAAATTATGGGTGTAAACGCTCCCGGATACCTCATCTCACCTAAAATTATCGCGGGCGTTACCATGATCCCTTTATTGGTTATCATTTCTGTGTGCCTGGGTTTAACCGGCGGCTACATAGCCTGCGCGGCATCACAGGATGTATCAACAAATGATTATCTGCGCGGCCTTACCGACGGCTTTAACCCGGTTATCGCTACCGTATGTTGTGTTAAGGCTATATCCTTTGGCTTTGTAATAACATCCATTTGCTCATACCAGGGCTTTTACGTTAACGGCGGATCGCTTGAGGTTGGCCAATCGGCAACACGCGGGGTAGTGTGGAGCTGTATCATGATCCTTTTTTGCGACCTTATCATTTCACGCCTCCTACTATGATCGAGATTAAAGACGTATATAAAACCTTCGGCGAAAACGAAGTTTTGAAAGGAATTACCGCAAATTTTCGTCCTGGAAAAACCAACCTGATCATCGGCGGCTCGGGCTCGGGCAAAACAACTTTGCTCAAGTGCATTGTCGGTTTGCATGAGCCTACCAAAGGAGAGGTAGTTTTTGATGGCGAGAATTTCACACATATGAATTTTGAACAACGCGTACCAATCCGCACTCAAATAGGTATGCTTTTCCAGAATTCGGCACTGTTTGATTCGATGACTGTTGAGCAGAACATCATGTTCCCGCTTAACCTGTTTACCAATCAAACCAAAGCCGAGAAACTTGACCGTGCAAACTTTTGCCTGGAACGGGTTAATCTTACAGGCAAAAACAAACTATACCCCTCCGAATTATCGGGCGGGATGAAAAAACGTGTAGGTATTGCCCGGGCCATATCCATGCAACCCAAATACCTTTTTGTGGATGAGCCCAACTCCGGCCTCGACCCATTAACATCTATCCTTATTGATGAACTGATTTCTGAACTTACGCAGGAATACAGCATTACCACTGTAGTGGTAACCCACGATATGAACTCGGTAATGGGCATTGGCGACCACATCATTTTCCTGTACCAGGGCAAAAAATGGTGGGAAGGATCAAACAAAGAGATAGCCAAAACCGATAATAAAGAACTGAACGATTTTGTATTTGCCAGCCCTTTTATGAGAGCGGCGAAGGAGAAATTGTAGTTGGCAGTTGCAGTTTTTAGTGGCAGTTGCAGTATATCTATAAAAAATCGCTTGTATAACACGAGGCTCCTATGGAGCCTTAATACTTTTTAGGCTGCTGCTATAAACACGTTACCCCTCCGGGGTGTTTACTGGTATTTTTTCAACTCCGTTAGGAGTATCATGTTTATAGTAATTTACAAGCTCATTTCCCGGCTCCGGCAAGAGCCCTTTGTCGGCAACCCGCTAAGTATTTCTTCTCACTGAATAAGCGCCTTATCGGTTGTATTTTTATAATAACTATATTTGCAAACTATTTATTTGCCTGGGGCATGCTAACTGCCAACAGCACATTGCAAACTGAACAAGAATGATCCAACTACTTACCCCAACGCATTGGAAAGATTACGAGCTGATTGATTGCGGCGATTTTGAAAAGCTGGAACGCTTTGGGAACACCATATTAATCCGCCCTGAGCCACAGGCCGTTTGGAACAAAACCCTGCCCGCTTCCGAGTGGCAGCGTTTACACCATATTAAATTTAAAGGCCGCTCTGCAACTACCGGCGAGTGGTTAAAAAAAGATCAAAAAACACCTGATCGCTGGCACGTCGAATATAAAAACAATGAAGCTGCCATCAAATTTCGCCTGGGATTAACCTCGTTTAAACACGTTGGTATTTTCCCCGAGCAGGCTGTAAACTGGGATTACATCAGCCAAAATGTAAAACGCTTTAAAACACCCGAGCCTAAAGTGCTTAACCTGTTTGCCTATACCGGTGGGGCATCACTCATTGCCCGCGCGGCCGGTGCAGATACTACCCACGTAGATTCGATAAAGCAGGTAGTTACCTGGGCCAACGAAAACCAGGAAATTTCGGGCTTGAAAGATATCCGCTGGGTGGTTGAAGACGCTTTGAAATTTGTGAAACGCGAGTTGAAACGCGGAAAAAAATATAACGGTATCATCCTCGATCCACCGGCTTACGGCAATGGACCCAACGGCGAAAAATGGAAGCTGGAAGATAATATTACCGAGATGATGCGCGATGTTACCCAACTGCTGGATCCGGAAGAGCACTTTCTTATTTTGAATACTTACTCGCTTGGTTTTTCATCAGTAATAGTTGAAAACCTGATTAAAAGTTCGTTCCCGCAGGTGCAAAACCTCGAGATTGGCGAGCTTTACCTACAGGCCACAGCAGGTCCCAAATTACCCCTCGGAGTTTTCGGAAAGTTTCATAAAATTAAAAGTAATTAATTTCCAATATCTATCTTTGGCGCAAACTAAACCCACATTTGCCGGTTTTTAACCTGCTGAAATAATTGTATTAACGCACCTTATATACACCTGCTTTTACTGAATACACAATAACAATGAAATTAAAAACGCTCGTACTCTCTGCTGCATTCGCCGCATCGCTGGGTTTATTATTAAACAGCTGCACGCAAAATGGCGGCGACAAAAAAACTGATGGTAAAAAAACAGCCGCCGCTGCCAAAAAAGATTCGGCCGGGGTTGAAGCTGAAGATACCCTGAGCGTTAAAAAATCTCAATACCCTCCTATCGACAAAAAACTATACGACTCGTTGATGAAATTCAACGCGCATGGCGATACTACCGGAAGGTGGCCTGTAAAAAACACCCCCTACCCAATTGGCGGTGCCATTTTACCATTTAAGCGTGTGGTTGCTTACTACGGTAACCTGTACTCGAAAAAGATGGGTATTTTGGGCGAGCTGCCTCCAAACGAAATGCTGGCCAAACTTAAAGGCGAAGTAAAACACTGGGAAAAGGCGGATCCTAAAACTCCGGTACAACCGGCATTGCATTACATTGCCGTGGTTGCCCAGGGCGATGGCGGCAAAGACGGTAAATACCGTTACCGGATGCCATTTAAACAGATTGACAGCGTATTATCATTAGCCAAAAAAGCACATGCTATTGTGTTTTTAGATGTGCAGGTGGCCCTAAGCAATATCCGCGCTGAATTGCCATTGCTTGAAAAATACCTCGAACTGCCGCAGGTGCATTTCGGCATGGACCCTGAGTTTTCGATGAAAGACGGAACCAAACCTGGCAAAAAAATCGGCACTTATGATGCGGAGGACATTAACTATGTTTCAGACTATCTTACCAAAGTTGTTAAGAAAAACGGACTTCCGCCAAAAATTCTTGTAGTTCACCGTTTCACCAAAAAAATGGTCACCAACTACAAAAACATCAAACTACATCCCGAAATTCAGTTGGTGATGGATATGGACGGCTGGGGCGAACCTGATTTGAAAACCGGTACCTACCGCTACTTTATTAACCAGGAACCGGTACAGTTTACAGGCTTTAAACTGTTTTATAAAAATGACATTAAAAAAGCCCCTCACCACATGTTAACACCCGAGGAGGTTTTATCGAGATACAAACCATACCCGATTTATATTCAATATCAATAAGTTGGAAGTTTAAAGTTCTTAGTTGAAAGTCCCTGGCAAGTAATAATTATTATTTACCGGGGACTTTTTATTTTTAAAACGATATACTTGAAACCTAAATTCGACTTACAACTTCGAACTAAAGACTTAAGACTTAGAACTATGATAAAATGGGGTATAATAGGCTGCGGGCGCATAGCGCAAAGGTTTATGCAGGGCTTTGCTGCCGTTTCGGGTGTTGAGCTTGTAGCTTCATACTCGCGCCGTCCCGAAACTGTTGACACCTTTGTTGCTCAATATGGCGGCAAGGCCTGCCGCAGCGTTGACGAGCTATTGGCAAGCGATATCGATGCAGTTTATATTGCCACCCTGCCCGATAGCCATGCCGCTTACAGCATTGCCGCCCTTAAAGCAGGTAAACAAGTGCTTTGCGAAAAACCGGTTACCGTAAACCTTACCGAGTTGGACGAAGTGCTTGCTGTTGCCAAACAAACCGGTTTGTTGTTTATGGAAGGCATGAAACCACCGTTTTATCCCCTTTACACAAAACTTAAAGAATATTTAATAACCGACCCCATAGGACCGGTTGGCTACGTGCGTGCCGGATCGGCAGTGGCTGATTGCCCTCCCGATCATCCTAATTATAATTTCGACCTGATTGGCGGCAGCCTGATGGGCATTGCCATTTACGAAGCCTTTTTAGCATTGGATTGGCTCGGCCCCATGCAGGACATCCAAACCATGGGCCGCTTTGGCGAGACAGGGATTGATATGTTCGCCATTTTTCAAACCCTGCATCAAAATGGTTATGCCCAACTATATTGCGGTTTTGATATGCACGGTAAAGGCGATGCACTTATTATTGGCACACTTGGCAACGTAACCATCCATAAAAACTGGTGGAACCCGGCTAAAGCCACCATCAGCTATCTTGACGGACGGACAGTTACAATTGATGAACCTTTTACGGCCGGAGGCCTTAATTATGAGATCATCCATTTTTGTGAACTCATTAAACAGGGAAAAACAGAAAGCCCTGTCCTGCCGCATGAGCTATCGAGGCAGATGATAGGGATGATTGATAAGGCGAGGGCGCAAATTGGGTTGAAGTATCCGTCTGAATCAGAATTTACAGAATTTTAGAATTAGCGGAATATTTGTCTGAACCATGATTTATTAGATTAAAAGATTACCAGGATTTCGGGTAAACTAATCATAATCCTGGCTATCCCATAAATCCACCCAAATCATGGTTCAGACAAAACAATCCGAAATCAACCTACAGCTTATTTGAGTTAAGCACCGGGTTTTGGCTGGCGTTTACCTGGTAGGTATAGATAGCATTCTGCTCATCAACCTCTACAATACGATAACCTTTATAATTGGTACCCCAGTTGCCGCCTATGTGCGAATCGAAAAAATGTGGTAATTTTTCAGTGTAACGTACGCCATCCAGCAGATGATCGTGCCCGTGAAATACTGCTTTAACGTTTGGATAGGCGTGCAGCAGACTAATCGTCTCCGGGCAATCAACAAACACATCGTTTTTTGACCAATTGATTGGCGGGATGTGAAGTATCACAAAAATTATCTTTTTATCGATAAACTTATCAAGCGATGCTTTTATAAAAGCGTTGTTTGGGCAAACGTAGGTGCCTTTGGTATCGGCGGTGTTAGCCAGTATAAAAGCGATGTCGCCAAATTCAACCGTATATTTATCCTCGTATCCAAAAGCTTTTTGCCAGATTTGCGCATCCGCAAAATCATGATTGCCGGGGATGGTATGATAAGGCACGTTTAGTTTATCAAGATATTTTGTTTTGATTTCGGGCAGCAGATCGGGGCGGTTATGCACCAGATCGCCGTTTACGATCACAAAATCGAGGTGATTTTTGGCGTGATCTTCATTAAGCCATTTAACCATATTGCCGGTAAACTGTGCAAAATCAGTATCGGGCTGCCCATAGTGAATATCAGAGGCCAGGGCAAATCTCAGCTTCAGTTTTTTATCAGTGAAACGGCTATAGTGATTATTTTCATTGGCAAAAGTATTTACAGCCGGCAAAAGGCCTAAAGCTGCAACGCCGGTTAAGGCTTTTTCGATAAAATCGCGGCGTGTATTCATCTTATTTTTATCAAAACTACGTCATCAATATTAAGTTGAAGTTAACATCTGCTCAACAAATATCAGCTATTTTAATGTTATGAAAATAAGGTGACTTATTAATGATATTTAACCATTGGTATAAAATGCAATTTATTATATTCTTAATACGATATTAATATCACATGGGTAGTATTGAATCAAATCAATACTATATGAAAAACATTTATTTTAAAAGCGGCATACTTGCCGCAGTGCTTTCTATTGCCCTTACTTCGGGCTGTAAAAAAGATGTCGAACTGCAAAATGCAGGTACTCCGGTAAAAACCGGGCAAACCAAAGATGGCATCACGCCCTACAGCTTTAACTGGGAAACGGTTGACTTCATGCCAACTCCTGCGGGGCAATCACAGATTCCGCCACCATGGATAGGCCAGGGTAGCATTGCCTCTATTTACGATACCGACGTGCTAAACGATCATCGGGCAGCAGATGGCTGGCAACTGGTTTACAATACCTTTACTCCTAATGCTTCCGGACCATTAACAAACCCTTATTTTATGCTTTATAATAAGTATAGGGGATTGTTGCGCATTTACATGTACATCACTACAAACTTCGCTACCACTTCCGATTACCTGACCGACGGTATAAATGTTGTGTCGAATGTAAATTCATCGATGCTTAATTTCAATGGAGCTGATATTGTTGATGTATCTACCAATAAAAAATCATATATCCAGGTAGAACCCGCCCCCTCTGATGGTTCAAAACCGCTGGCCAGCAATAAATGGTACATGATGCAATATGAGTTCGCTTATGATCCGCAAATTGCCGGTTTAAATTACAATGATATGCGTTTAAGCTGGTTTACCAATTACAACAGCATCACTAATATTTCGCTGGGGGGTACACAAACCGGTACTTTAAATGGAACTATCGGTTCAGATGGATCGTCATCTTCGGGTATTTCGAGTGCGCTGGTAAACGGAGGGAAAGTACTTGGCACAGCCGCGCTATCAGCAATAGGAAGCAATTTTCTTGAAAAACAATCAAAACCAGACACCACCGACAATAATAAGCTGGGCTTACCAAGCAAGGTATTCACTTCTATAAAAAAGGGAGTTACCGCGGGTTTACAAGCTGCATCCGGCAATATACCTGGCGCTGTTGTGGGTATTTTAAGCGGCTTATTTGGCGGCAGCGGAGGCAGCACTCAGCAAACTGTTAGTTTAAACTTAAACAGCACCATTACATTGGGTGGTCCGGCTACATCATCCGGCTCATTCCCTTCAAGCCCTACCGCTGTATGGTTGCCGGGAACTCAAATTACCAGCGCCGCTCAAAATTACCTACCGCTTTACAATAATACATTAGGCGTATTTAACCTTAAAGGCGTTCCAACTATTAAATGCAACACCACAAACTTTCAGTCGTCGGTTGTTGTAAATGGCATAACCTACAACAGGTATTCAAACGAGTATACTGTTGATAATACAGTTTTCAATAATTTATTCATCACTAACCCTGCCATTATTAATAATAACAGCGATGGCGCAACCATTAAAAATTTACGTACCGAGGTGGTACTATTAAACCCTCAAACAGGCGACCCTAACCTCTATGGTTTTTATGGCACCAGCGAAACCATAGGCAACTACACCGCCCTTACCGGCCAGGTAGCCACCACACAATATACCGTTGAGCATGGCCAGCCATTTAATAACCTGGCAGCGGTACGTGTAATTTTTGATGTTGTGCCAAACAATGGTACTACGCCGCAAACGCTGGTGGTAAAATCATTCTTTGCTAACATTGTAACCACAACCACCATTGTGCCTCCTGCGGGCGGCGGGCATGGCGGTCATTAATACGCCATAACGCATTTAAATGTATGTTAAGCCATTTGCCTTGTGCAGATGGCTTAATTTGTTAAACAACAATGATCAGGAACTTTATTCTTGCTTTTATATTCATGGGGCTATCGGTTTTAATACCAAAAGTGGTAAAGGCCCAACAATTTAGCATTGGCTTCAGATCGGGCGTTGCTATAAATCATTTTAAGGCAGATCAGCACTTGCCCTTATCTGCCATAAAACCGGCAACCGGGTATTTTTTTTCATTACCTGCCGAATTGAAATTAAACAGATTTTTATTCTTTTCTACCGGTATCAGCCTTTTGCAAAAAAATTACTCAACCATACGCACGGGTTACTTATCCGGACTTTATCAGGATAATCATAATACCTACATGCAGGTGCCACTGATGCTTGGTGTGGAAAATAGGTTTAGTAAATTTAAGATAGCCTTAAGTGCAGGTGTATACAGCGGCTATTGGCTCCGGGCCAATATTAAAGGTCAAACATTAAACGTATTTGATATCGATATCCAACCCGACGAACAGGGGCAGTTGCAATCTTATTTCAGGAAAACTGCTTACAATGAGCATTACAAATTCAATAACACTAAAGATGAGCGTTATGAGTTGGGTTTACAATCGGAAGTTGGCCTCAATTACACTTTAAACAAAATTGATATCACGCTAACAGGAGCATATCAAAATGCCATAACCAATCAGCAAAAAAAATATATGATCAGCCAACCTGCAACACGTAATAACACCTTTATTGTAGCAATTGGCATTAAAACATCTTTTTAACATGAATTTGTTCCGCACATTAATTTTGCTGTTATCGGTGCTGTGTTTATCAACATGTAAAAAAACAAACGAAGTAGAAGTTAACAGTACACCAACCTCATTCAGGCAGGTTTTTGATAGCTACTGGCAGAACATGAACAGCCATTATGTTTATTGGGACAGAGATACAATTAACTGGGATAACGTTTATAAAAAATACGCACCGCTTTTTGATAATCTTTCCATAAACAACGTTGATGATAACCTGAAAGCGGCAGGTTATTTTAAACAAATTGCTGCCAATATTATTGATTGCCACTATTCCATCACGTTTCAAACCAGCCGGCTGCAAGGTACAGTGATCAATCCGGCGTTGGACCGAAAAATGAGATCGCCCGGTTTTCACTACCCATATTCTTTTTTAAAAGCTGATACCGGTTATCTTGATAAAGGTTACCAGGTAGGCTATTACACGGATCCGGAAAACTCCGACGACAATTTTTATATCACCTGGGGAAGTATCAAAAAAGATATTCTTTATTTCAATTGCGATAAGTTTCATTTGTTGAAATGTTATAACGCCACCAGCAATAAAGGCAGCGCCCCTGCTGTTTTAAAAAGCTTTTTAAACGTTTTAAATAATATGCCTGCCAATATAAAAGGAATTATTATTGATATAAGGGAAAATGGAGGAGGAGACATAGCCGATTTAAATTTTTTAGCCGGCCGGCTCACGGATAAACCTGTAATCTTCGGAAAAACACGTTATAAAAGCAACGCTGGCAGGCTCGATTATACGCCCTGGGTAAATGCTGTAGTTAGCCCTCAACCGGTTGGCAATTTTAAACAAAAACCTGTTGTTGTTTTAGCAGATAGTTTTTCGGCCTCATTATCCGAAGCGTTTGCAATGGCTGTACATGCCATGCCCAAAGGCCTTACCGTAGGCGAAACTACTTTTGGCGCAACCGGACCCATAAGCGATGAAGCGGGTTTTAACGGAGGGCCTTTTACTGTTAACGGATTTTTATCGGTAGCTGAAGCATCTGCGCAATTTTTGTATATCGACGGAAAAAATTATGAAAACACCGGTTTCCCTCCCGATGTACAGGTTGATTTTAATGCCGGGCAATTAAATAGCAATATCGATAAACAACTTGAAAAAGCTATCGAAATTTTAAGCCAATAAAAAGGCCGGGAAACAGCATTCCCCGGCCAGTTGTAACATTAAATTATTATTTATTTACCAGTAACTCCTGGTATTGCTTCGCCAACCTCATGCCCTGCAGCGGTTTTAAAATCAAAGCCAAGTAACTGAGCTATAGTTTGTGCCAGTTGCTTGTGATAAGTAGTTACTGTTGATTTCATTTCGCCCGAAGCCGGGGTATCGGGACCGATAACCGCAAACCAGGTTTGTTCTGAATTTGGGGTTCCGCTGCCGTGATCGTGCCAGTTTTTAAGCGGGGTGTCGCCGCGACCATGATCGCAGGTAATGATCAGCGTGGTCTTGTCTTTGTAAGTTGGTTCAGATTGGATATAATCCCAAAGCTGTTTGATAAAGCCGTCTTCCTGCTTAATACGATCAAGATAAAACTTATAGTTACCGGCATGTGCCATATCATCAGGCTCATCAAATGATACATACAATGCGCGGGGTTTGTACTGCACCATGTAGTTTTTGGCAAACTCGAAAGTCAAAAAATCGATTCGGGTTGAATCGCTTACATAACGAGGGGCTTCCAATTGCAGCTCGTTCAAGTGTTTCAAACGATCGTTCATACCGGCAACATCAAGCGGCATAAAACCAGCGTTAACTAAGATACCTGCACGTTTCGGGCTTAATATCTGGGTAAAGCGCTCCCACGATGCAAATGCTGCCACTTTTCCCTCAAAACCCTTTTGCTTGTTTAAAAACTCAAGCACATTCATGTTTGGGTTGTAGATGGCATCGTTTGTATTCATCCTTTTATCCGGGAAACCGGTGAAGATCTCGTTATAGCCGGGATATGAGAAATGGTAAGGATTAGCCACTTCATCTTTACTACCTATATCGCGGTTGCCATACAATTGCCCTTTTTCAACCAAGGTACTCCAAAAAAAAGGCATTAACAGTTTACGTCGATCAGCAGAAGCATCAGTCCAGAAATTCTTACGTACCTCATTTTTATCCTGGGTATCTTTTGAGTTGATGATAGCCGAATCTGCTCCGCGGAAAACTTCCTGCCAGCGCAAGCCATCAATAGTAACGATGACTACATTTTGTGTTTTGTGCTGGGCGTATAAAGCCGGCATGCACAATGCGAACAATGCAAATAAGATTACTTTTTTCATGGTGTTTATTTTTAATAATAAAGGCCCCTAAGCAATGGGGCCTTTATCAGATTAATTAAAACGTATAAGTTGATGTTATTTAAGGATCCACATTAACTGGAAAATATCATCGCTGCCAGCGTACTGGCTTTGCACCGCGGCGTTATAGTTAGCAGTGTTTGCGCTACGCTCGTTGGTTGGGTATTGAAACCTTAGTGGTATACCACCACTATCGGTGTTACCGGCACCTACACTAAAGGTTGGCACCCCGGTACGACGCCATTGATAATATGCCTCCAAACCTGAGTTACGGGCAAATGCAAGATATTTTTGAATTAATATCTGTTTCCAGCCATCAACATTATTGCCGGCATACTTAACTTTTTCCTGCCCATAATAATCGCTATAGCTAAAGTTAACATTGTAAGTTACGTCCTCGCCCAATAAACCACCATCTTTTTGGAAATAAACGGCATTGGCACCATCTTTAACACCATAGAAATCGAAATCAGCAAAAATGCCATTTTTGTACCATGTTTCGGCATCACCGGCAACCCAACCCTGGTTAATAGCTTCTGCAATATTGAAACACATTTCCGGATAGCTGATGATAAAAGTATTCTCGCCGGTAAGGGTTTCATAATAACGGTGGCGGCCGATAAGCGAAATCAGGTGCTTCCCAACCAATCCGGCCATAGCACTTTGATCCTGACTTGAAGCCCCGCCAACAAACGATTCAAAATCGGTATCTTCATGGTTAAGGCCTCTTGCAGGTTCAGCAACTTTCATTACCCTTAAATCCTTTAATGAAGCTAACAAGTTAACGTAAGTAGCTCCCATATTGTAACGGGTAGCGTCATTACCAAAATTGCGTGAACTGTTAGGATAAAAGGTAAACACGCCATCATAAATGTACTGAAGGTTGTCATTCATCGATGTCATGATAGGGTATTTAGCCGGATCGTTTAATATAGATGCAAATTGTCCTTTTACATTTAAATCAGCATCGCCGGTTTTTTTACTCAACGAAATCAGCACCCTTAAACGGTAAGTGTTAATTACTTTTTGCCATTTAGCAAGATCACCTTTGTAAAAGAAATCATATTTGCTATCAACAACATAAGTACCCTGTGTTATTTTATTCACCGCGATCATATCGGCCAGATCTTTATTGGCACTCTCCAGCAAAGCTAATGAGTTTACAAAAATCTGTTTCTGTGTATCATAAACGGGGGTGGTATTTTTTAAACCCTGCAATGCCTGGCTCATTGGCAAATCGCCAACCTTGAGGCTCATGTTCACAAAGTAAAATGCCCTGAAAAACTTACCCAGTGCGAGGTATGGCTTAGCTAATGTAGGCGTTAACACACCCGCCTCGTTTTCCATAGCCACCACGTTATTAAGCGGGGTATAATCTAACGATGCGCTGCCTGTCCAATACTTGTTATTACCGTAGTAAAAATAGTTACAGGCGGTGTATTGGTTTTCACGTTCATCCTGGCCAAATGCAGGCGCAAGCATGCTTGTTTCAATGTTTGGTAACAACAATGCCGGTGATAAACCCGAAATAGGAAGGTTTTTGTTTTGAACGGCACTGTCAAATTGCTTTTGACAACCCGATACCGAAGCGGCCAGGATTGCTAAAGAAGCTATTTTATATTTTAATGATTTCATTGTGCAATGTTTTATAGTTATTACTATTATGATAGCTTAGTAAACCACGTTAATGTTAAAGCCATAGCTTCTTACCGTAGGCGTTTGTAAACCAGATACACCAATAGTGTTGTTAAATTGGTCGCGGCCAGGATACTGGTCAACATCAATGTCTTTGTAGCCTTTCTTAAAGAAATAAAGCAGGTTACGGCCAACAAGCGAGAAATCAACTCTTGATAATGACAACTTCTTGGCTACGGACTGAGGAAGTGAATAACCGATAACAACTTCTCTTAACTTGGCGTAAGTTCTGCTGATAACAGTATGCTCGGCATCTGCATAGTATGTACTTACATAATCCTGAACAAACTCTACAGGAGTTCTGTTAGGGGTGAATTTTAATTGGTTATAATTGGCTATTTTACCAGTAATAGGATCATATTGAAGCTGAGGGCTACCGGCTGCAAACGTAACACCATCATGTCCTAACATTGGTGTACCATCAGGATTAACCGCACCTTTGAAAGTAGGGTCGCCCCAGTGTTGTGATTCGTACAAACGGGCAGCACCTATAATACCTTCGTCGGTAGCAGCGCCACGACCGCCCTGCATTAACTTGGTGTAAACCTGGTCTTGTATTTTACCGCCAACCATACCATCAAACTG
The DNA here is from genome assembly GCF_003576455.2 of Mucilaginibacter celer. Classification (NCBI taxonomy): domain Bacteria; kingdom Pseudomonadati; phylum Bacteroidota; class Sphingobacteriia; order Sphingobacteriales; family Sphingobacteriaceae; genus Mucilaginibacter; species Mucilaginibacter celer. The sequence continues at coordinate 6,672,952 of NZ_CP032869.1, read as the reverse complement.
GAATGAAAGCGAGAAGTTTTGATACCTGAATTTGTTATTGATACCCCAGCTAAAATCAGGATCTGAATTACCTAAAGGCTGAGTTTTTGGCAGGTATTTAACGTACCCTTTATCATCGTGAATAACTTTACCATCTGTTGTTTTAGCTTCGACATGACCAAAGATCTGGTCAACACGATCACCAACATGAAGGATCTGATCACCCTGAACAAGGCCTGTTTGTCCTGGAGCAAATGATGTATAAACCTCTTTGTAAGTACCAACGTTCAGCAAAACATCCCATTTAAATTTACCCGATACAACAGGTGCACCATTTACTGAAACCTCAAAACCGTTACGACGGGTTGTGATACCATTGGTAAGGAAGCTCTGGGCGCTACCGTTAGTTTCAGATAATGTTTGTGAAAATATACGCGGACCGTCTTTGTAAACAAAGTAAGTACCGCTTAAACCTAAACGATCTTTAAGAAAACGCATCTCCAAACCCCCTTCGTAGTTGGTACGTGTGCTTGGTTTTAATTTAGGATCGATAGCGTAAGTTGGAGCACTGGCGGCTGTTATATTACCATACGATGGAGCCAGAATATACGCTGGCGTGGTAGTAGTATATCCCGGACCTCCATAAGGTGTTTGATATTGTGCACCGTAGCCAAGCGGGTAACCTGCCGGACCAATATAGGCATTAGTACCACCATCTTTTACGTTGGCATAACTTCCTCTAAGTTTCAGGAAAGATATTACTTCAGGAAGTTTTACATAATCAGATACCGCTGAACTTAAGGCTACTGAAGGGTAGAAATAAGATTGGTTCTGTAGCGCCGACGATTTTTCGGTACGTCCTGTTGCTGACAGGGTAAAATAATTTTTGTAACCAATATCTACCGAAGCATAAGCACTTGTAGTGATCAGGTTTGAACCAAAGTTATACGCCTTTATCGGGTTTATCGAGTTTTGGAAAGTATAAACATCATGGATCAACAACTGATCCGTAGTGGTGAAGTTTGAGGTATACTTCAAATTACGTAAGGTACCACCGGCAAGGGCGTTGATCGAGATGCCTGAATGATCAATGTCGTTCAGGTTATATTTGATCAAGAGATCGGTATTGTTATCAAACAGGTCACGGCGATCTTCACGATAGTTACCATGGTTGTGCTCATCCCCATAAGGGTGCGCAGAGAAAGGTTCCTTTTCAGTACGCAACAGATTATAGGTGCTGATGTTTGAACGCAACATGATGTCGAGGTTTTTAGCCGGGGTATAGGTAAACGAGCCCCAGGCATAAACATCATTTTTGTACTGGCCTCTTAACCATTCGTACGATTGGAACCATGGGTTCTGGTAACGTTTGTATTCCACGAATTTTGACTGGATACCTTCTTTACCAGGCTGCCAATAATCACGCATATCGTCGATATTCCAATCAGCACCTGTCCATAGGTCGATACCATAAATAATACTGTTAGGGCCATAGCTTACATCAGGCACGTTGTTTGAGAACTGCCGGTTAAAGTTGATATTACCTTCAACTTTAAACTTTTTGCTAAGGTTGTAGCTGCCTAAGAGGTTAAAGTTGATGGTATTTAAACCAGTATTGGGCGTAATACCACGCTGATAACCATGCGAAACCGACATACGTACGTTTGATTTTTCGGACGATGACGAGATGGCGATATTGTTGCTGGTTAGCAAACCTGTTTGCAAAAAGCCTTCCAGGTTGTTAACACCACGTGCAACCCATGGAGTTGGCTTGATGTGGCCGGTAAAGGTCGAACCATCCTTAAAAGTGGTGGTATATGTTTTGGTAGGATCAAACTCGCCGTCATACTGAGGTAACATTAAACCGGCATTCAAGCGTGGGCCCCAAACGTCATAGTCGCCATCGTTAATACCACCGCCTGCACCATCGCCAAAAGCATACTTATCAAAATCACCGCCACCATAGTTATTTTGCACTTTAGGTATGGCAATAAAACCGCGGTTAAACTGGGTGCTTGAGTTAATTTCGATAGTAAAGCCTTTGGTATCGCTCTTAGCTCTTTTAGTAGTGATCAGAATAGCACCGTTAATACCACGGCTACCGTAAAGGGCGGCAGCTGTGGGGCCTTTTAATATAGTGTAGCTATCAATGTCATCGGCAGTGATATTTTGGGTATCTGTGGTAATTGGGATACCATCCACAACGTAAAAGTTAATAGGGGAACCACGTAATAACACTGTTGGGGCAGCAAGCAGCTCCTGGCTAATACCAACGTTTAAACCTGCTACTTTACCGGCCAGGCCGTTAATAGCATTAGGTTCGCGGGCTTTAACCATATCGGCACCTTTCACTTCCTGTACGGAGTAACCAATGCGTTTGGTTTCTTTCTTAATACCTAATGCGGTTACTACAACCTCATTAAGTACTTTATTTTCGGCTTTAAAATTAACGTTGTAAACGGTGCCGTTACCAACCGTTACGCTTTGCGGGGTATAACCAATGTATTTAAACACCAGTGTTTGCCCGCTTGAGGCATTAATACTATAATTACCGTTAACATCAGTTACTGTACCTAATTTGGTACCGCTAATGGTAACGCTTACACCAGGTAAAGGCAACTGAGCTTCGTCAGTAACCTTACCGGTAATTTTTGTTTGGGCCATTACTAAAGCTGGCACCAAACAAATAAACAATGCTGTAATTAGAATTGTTAATCGTTGGTAAAACTTAGTCATCTGCTAAAATTTAAGGGTGAGAAAAATGAGTTTTTCATACAGCAATACTAAACTTTGTTTATTATTAGTAAACCAATTTAGCGTTAAGGTATACTTAATTCGATGTTCACCCTATGTTAAGCAGGCGCTTTTTGTAACAAACTAATGATAGTTTGATTACAAAATCTTAACAGACAACTTTAGCTGTTTACCGTTTGCAGGTGGCTAAGCGCCATTTGTTTCAATTGAGCTATATTGTTTACCGGCACTTCCATCTCCTTGGCCATATCATCCCAGTAGCGCAGCCTTACAATCAGCTCAGCATCCGGATTCAGCTCAAAATCAGCAGCTTCTGCCTCGGTCATCACACCACCCTGAAACTCGAGTGTGGCCTTGCTGGCATCCGAAAGGCGGTTATAATATTCGGGGTATTTATAGGTGAGATATCTTTTGGCAATAACATGCCCCTGCACCAGGTTGGCAACCCTTTCCGAAAATCCGCGTTCCAACAGATAATCGGCACCAAGGCGTTCATGATCAACGTTGCCCATGCCGTCCATGCTACCCGCTTCCTCGGCATCGGCACACAGGTGACCGATATCATGAAAAAAAGCAGCTAATACAACTTCGTCATCATAACCTTCGGCTTCGGCCAGCGCTGCCGCCTGCGACATGTGCTCCAGCTGCGACACCGGTTCGCCAATATAATCGGCGTCACCAAATCGCTCATATAATGAAAAAACTTCCTCTACTACTGCCTTCGGGTTATATTGTGCTGGTGCCATGATTGTAAAAATTTAGATGCAAATAAAAAGGATACCTGTTATGGAAATATTAAATGTTTATGAAATGTACTGATAAGCAATAGTTTTAACTGTTTTACAAAAGCATCCCGCCAAAAACACCACTGATACAATAAATAATTAAGCGTTACGTCATTATATCATAAAATACCCCTCTTAAAAAATAGCGTAGCTGTGTTTGCGGGCAAAGCCTACAGACCGCCTAACAAAAAAATCATTTTGGATAAATACCCTTATTAACTACTTTGCGCATCAATAACCTGCTATTTTATATATAATGGAAGAAGATATACTGATACAGATCAGTAACCGGATAAAAGAACGCCGCCGCGAAAAAAACATCACCGTACAGGAACTGGCCATACGGGCCAATGTAAGCAAAGGGCTTATCTCGCAAATTGAAAACAGCCGCACCATCCCCTCGCTTATCGTATTGATCGATATTATTAAAGCATTAGAAATAGATCTGAACGAGTTTTTTAAAGATATCCGCTCAAAAACCGACGAGCCGCCAATCCTCATTAAACGGAAACACGAGTATGAGCATTTTGAAAAAGAACATGCCCAGGGTTTTCACTATCAGCGTATTTTTACCCAATCAATAACTCAAAGTACGGTTGATATCGTGATCCTCGAACTGGAGCCCGATGCCACCCGTCCGCTGGTAGAAACTGAAGCTTTCGAGTATAAATACATCCTCAGCGGCCAGATCGCTTACCAGTTTAACGATGATATCATCACCCTGAACCAGGGCGATAGCATGCTGTTTGACGGCCGCATCCCCCACACCCCAAAAAACACCGGCGATACCAAAGCCAGTATGCTGGTGATTTATTTTTTTGAGGAGAAGAAGTAGGGAAGTTAAAAGCTCTAAGTCAAAAGTTGGAAGTCCCTCGAAACTACACTTAGAACTTTTGACTTGCTACTTTGAACTTAAAACTTCTTCTTCACACAACCTTAACACTAATTTAGTTCGATTTTAATAAAAAAAGTTTAGTATTGCTAAACAATTACATTCTTTGTTATGAGCATTAAATTAGTGGTATTTGATATAGCCGGCACTACGGTGAAAGACGATCACGAAGTGAGTAAAGCCTTCCAGGCAGCCATGCAATTATCTGGCTACGAAGTTGAACTGGCTAAAATTGACCCGCTGATGGGTTACGAAAAAACCCTGGCTATCCGCAAAATGCTGGCCGAGCATGAGGCCGATCAATCTATAATTACCGATGAACTGGTAAATACCATTCATAAAGAGTTTGTACAGCAAATGATTAAATTTTACCAGTTTGCGCCGGGCATTGAAGCTCTGCCAAATGTGGAAGAAACATTTGCCAAACTGCATGAGCAAGGTGTGAAAGTTGGTATCAACACCGGCTTTTCGCGCGATATTGCCGATACCATTGTTGCCCGCTTACAATGGCGTGAAAAAGGACTGATCGATTATGTTGTAGGTTCGGACGAGGTTGAGTTAGGTCGCCCACATCCTTTCATGATTCAGAAAATGATGGCAGAAGCCGGCATTACCGATGCATTGGAAGTTGCCAAAGTTGGCGATACCGAAGTTGACGTACGCGAAGGGCAAAACGCAGGCTGCCAATACTCGATAGGCGTAACTACCGGCATTTTTACACGCGATGAGCTGGCCAGCTATGATCCTACCCATATTATTGACGATATTGCACAAGTGATCGACATCATAAACCAATAAAAAATATGAGGCTGATTGACGGTTTACGTGCTAAAGTTGCCACATGGCCCTATGCACTGGTTTCAGTTTTAGCAGCCGTTTCGGCATTTGGCACCTATACCTGCATGTATGCCTTCAGAAAAGCTTTTGCGGCGGGTACATTTACCGGTCACCAGTTTTTTCATGTTGATTATAAGGTTTGGCTGGTGATAGCGCAGGTTGTTGGCTATATGGCCAGCAAGTTTTACGGCATTAAATTTATTGCCGAAGTAAACAGCAAAACCCGCGCCCGTTATATTTTAACCCTGATAGGCATAGCATGGCTGGCACTGCTGGCCTTTGCGTTTGTGCCCGCTCCCTGGGGCATTATTTTTCTTTTCATTAACGGCTTTCCGTTAGGATTAATCTGGGGACTGGTTTTCGGTTACCTCGAAGGCCGCCGCTCAACCGAGTTTATGGCTTCGGTGCTATCTATCAGTCTAATTTTCGCTTCGGGCTTTGTAAAAACCAAGGGCAAAAACCTGATAGATGTATTTCATGTAAATGAATACTTTATGCCTTTTTTAACGGGGGCATTATTTGCCTTGCCTTTAGTATTTTTTGTGGGATGCATGGAACTGATCCCCCCTGCTACCGAAGAAGATAAACGTCTCAGGGCCGAACGTACACCAATGAACGCCACCGAGCGTAAACAATTTGTGCTCCGCTTTTTGCCGGGCATTATCCTTACACTTGTGGTTTATGTACTGCTAACCATTATGCGCGATGTGCGCGACAATTTTGAAGTGGAGATCTGGGCTAGCCTCGGCGTTAAAGACAACAGCGTTTTTACCACTACAGATATTAAAATTTCGCTGATAGTTTTGGTAGCCATGAGCCTGCTGATCCTCGTACGCAAAAACCTTCGCGCTTTCAGCATTATCCATTTAATGATTATCAGCGGCTGTGTGCTGGTAGGCGTATCAACTATCATGTTCGGTATGAAAATGATGGAACCTATCACATGGATGACCTGTGTTGGGCTTGGCCTGTACATGGGTTATGTACCCTACAACGCCATATTTTTTGAGCGTATGATAGCCTCGTTCCATTACAAAAGCAATGTAGGATTCATAATGTATATAGCCGATTCGATGGGTTACCTTGGCAGCGTGAGCGTGCTGTTGGTGAAAGAACTTGGCCGCCCCAATATTAGCTGGGGCGCGTTTTTTCAGGAGGGCGTAATGATAGTAGCATTGGTAGGCAGTATTGGCGGCATCCTTTCGCTCATCTACTTTTTACAAAGCGCGGCCCGTGATAAAAAAAAGTTGAGTGAGGAGGAAGAGAGCGAACCGATAAACTTTCAGGGGTTAAGTCCTCAGTCGTGAGTTCAAAGTCAATAAAAAAGATTTCACTGTTTAAAGAATCATATTATAATGAGTGATAATAATAAAAGCACCCCCTTCAGGGGGCAGGGCGGGCATGCAATCATCATAGGCGCAGGCATAGTAGGTTTAGCTACGGCCCGCGCTTTGGCTGTTCGCGGCTATAAGGTAACCGTGTTTGAGCGTAACGAACGTGCGGTGGGTGCCTCTATCCGCAACTTTGGGATGGTATGGCCCATAGGCCAGGCTACCGGGCCAATGTTTGAACGCGCCATGCTCTCCAAAAGCATCTGGAAAATGGTTTGTACAGAAGCCGGGATCTGGCACGATGAAGTAGGATCATTGCACCTTGCTTATCATGATGATGAGTTGCAGGCAATACAGGAATATGTTGATGTAAACCATCAATACCGCGATTGCGCAGTACTTGATCCGGCGGCAGCCCTGAGTAAATCTCCGGCTGTCAATCCCAATGGCTTAAAAGGCGCGTTGTGGAGCGGCGAGGAGATGATTGTCGAATCGCGGGTAGCTATCGGGCAGGTGGCGGCTTACCTTGCCAAAAAATTTGGCGTTGAGTTTCATTGGAATACTGCAATCAGCCGCATCGAGCATCCTAAGGTAAGTTCGGGCACACAAAGCTGGGAAGCTGATGAAATTTACGTTTGCAGCGGTGCCGATTTTGAAACCCTTTACCCCGAGCTTTTCGCCCAAACACAGATCACCAAATGTAAACTACAAATGATGCGTTTGGTTAGCCAACCGGATGAATGGCGTATCGGTCCGTCGTTATGCGGAGGTTTATCGATGATTCACTATCCCGGCTTCCAGGCAGCAGCTTCATTGCCCGCTTTGCGCAAACGTTATGAAGAGCAATATGCTACGCACCTGAAATGGGGCATCCACGTAATGGTATCACAAAACGGCAGCGGCGAGCTCACCATAGGCGATTCGCACGAGTACGGCCTCGTGCATGATCCTTTCGATAAAGAATTTATTAATAATTTGATAATTGAATACTTACATACCTTCGCCAATTTTAAGGATTGGAAAATGCTGCAATCATGGCACGGCATCTACCCCAAAATGACCAACGGCGCTTACGAATTGGTTACCGATGTGGAACCTGGTGTAACGCTGATTAATGGGATGGGCGGTAACGGTATGACGCTATCATTTGGCCTATGCGAGCAGGTGATTGCCGCGCGGAAGGATAATCAGTAAGTAGTTCATGGTTCATAGATCATGGTTCATGGCAAATAGCCGGTACCTTATATACTATGAACTATGAACTATGAACCATGATCTATGAACCATGAACTAAAAAACAACAAATACCCATGTCTGATTCAAGAAGAGATTTTTTAAAAAAAGCGGCATTACTAACCGGCGCGGCCGGCCTTGCCAGCGTTTTACCCGAATCAATTCAAAAAGCAATGGCCATTAACCCGGCCCCCGGCAGCAGTTACCTGGATGCCGAGCATATTGTGATCCTGATGCAGGAAAACCGCTCGTTCGATCATACTTACGGCATGCTGAAAGGTGTGCGTGGTTATAATGACCCGCGCGTTATCGATCTGCCAAACAAAAACAAAGTATGGCTGCAATCAAACAAAAAGGGTGAAACTTATGCCCCCTTCCATCTCGACATAAAAAACACCAAAGCTACCTGGATGAGTTCGTTACCGCACTCGTGGGGTAACCAGGTAAATGCCCGTAACGATGGTAAATTTGATCAATGGCTTAATGTTAAGAAGAATAGCATTAAGGAATACTCAAACATGCCTTTAACCATGGGTTTTCATAACCGGGAGGATATTCCGTTTTACTATGCTTTAGCTGATGCCTTTACCGTTTGCGATCAAAACTTTTGCTCATCATTAACCGGCACCAACCCAAACAGGCTCTATTTCTGGAGCGGCACCATCCGTGCCGAGCAGCACGAAAATTCATTAGCTCACGTTTGGAATGATGATATGGATTATGGTACGCTGAACTGGGCAACCTTCCCCGAGCGTTTGGAAGATCATAATATTTCATGGAAACACTACCAAAACGAAATTGCTATCGATACCGGTTTGGAAGGTGAGGAAGACCCATGGTTGTCAAACTTCCAGGATAACCCGCTGGAATTTTTCGGCCAGTATAACATCAAACTGTATGATAAGCATATCGCCAACCTGCAGAAAAAATCGACGAAACTTCCTGAAGAGATAACTGCACTTGAAATACAAATAGCCGCCCTTCCGGCAGGAGATGCCCACATCGATCACCTGCAAAAACAGCTGAAACAAAAGCAGCGTGACCTGGAGCAAGCTAAAAAAGATTTGGGTGGCATTGATGTTAACAAATTTGCCGGCCTGTCGCAACGCGAAAAAAACCTGCACCAAAAAGGTTTTGTTACCAATACCAACGATCCGGATTACCGCACCTTAACCCCGTTAAAATATAACGACGATGGCACAGAACGTGAAGTGTTAGTGCCTAAAGGCGACGTGCTGCACCAGTTTCGTGCCGATGTTAAAAGCGGCGAGCTGCCAACGGTAAGCTGGTTATCGGCCCCTGAGCATTTTTCCGATCACCCAAGCTCGGCCTGGTATGGCGCCTGGTATGTATCCGAAGTAATGGATATCCTTACCCAAAACCCCGAGGTTTGGAAAAAAACTATTTTCATTTTAGCTTATGATGAAAACGATGGCTATTTTGATCACGTGCCGCCATTCTCTGCCCCAAACCCGCATAAACCGGGCACAGGCAAAGTATCTGAAGGTATCGACGCAAGCGTTGAGTTTGTTACGTTAGAACAGGAAAAGGCCCGCAACAACTTCCCCGAAGTATTTGACCGCGAAAGCCCGATAGGCTTAGGCTTCCGCGTACCGTTGGTAATTGCTTCACCATGGAGCCGCGGCGGCTGGGTAAACTCCGAAGTGTTTGACCATACATCAACCCTGCAATTCCTCGAGAAATTTTTGAGCCACAAAACCGGCAAAAAAGTAACCGAACCAAACATCAGCGAATGGCGCCGTACCGTTTGCGGCGACTTATCGAGCGTTTTCCGCCCATACAATGGCGAGAAAATTGAAAACCCTGAATTTGTACCGCGCGAGGCATTTTTAGAAAGCATCCACAAGGCACAGTTTAAAAAACTCCCTTCAGATTATAAATTGCTTACCGCCGATGAAATAGCTCAGATCAATAAAGATCCGCATTCATCGCCATACATGCCTCAGCAGGAAAAAGGTATCAAGCAATCGTCGGCCCTGCCTTACGAGCTTTATGCTGATGGTAAACTGAGTGCCGATAAAAAATCATTCGGAGTTAAGTTTACTGCCGGCAACAAAGTATTTGGTAATAAAGCCTTAGGCTCGCCGTTCAACGTTTATGCACCGGGTAAATATGCCACCATGGCCGATCCGCAAAAAATGGAAAACCTACGCACATGGGCTTACACCGCAAAAGCAGGCGATACTTTGGCAGATGTGTGGCCATTAGCCGAGTTTGAAAACGGCGAATACCACCTCCGCACTTATGGCCCTAACGGTTTCTACCGCGAATACAAAGGCAACGTTGCCGACCCGATGTTGGATATTACATGCGAATATGAGCAGGCTGCAGGTAAATTAACCGGTAATGCTTTAGTAAGAATCACCAACCATACCAATAAACCGCATACTGTTACTTTTAAGGATCATGGCTACAAAACCAACGATCGTAAAATAACTGTAAAAGCCAATGGCGCTGCTATACATTCGGTAGATTTAAGCAAAAACCATAACTGGTATGATTTCGGCGTTCAGGTTGAAGGTTTTGATAAATATGAGCGTCGCTTTGCCGGCAGGGTTGAAACGGGAAAGCATGGTTATACTGATCCGTTGATGGGGAAAGCCGTCTGAACCGGGATTGCCTGAACTGGAATTGTCTGAATCAGAATTTACAGAATTTTAGAATTAACAGAATATATGGAGCCGGGTTGGATAGCCCGGCTTTTGTCTGAACCGGGATTTGGGTGGATTTATGGGATGGGCGGGATTTGTCTGAACCTGAATTTGTCGAATTAATGAATTGGCAGAATGCTAAGCAAATTCTGTAAATTTTCTTAATTCCATAAATTCCAGTTCAGACAATTCTGATTCAGACATTAAAAAGTATACTTCAAGCCTAATCCCGGTGCTATATCAAAAAACGGTCCGCGGGCCAGTTCAAGGCGGGGATTTAGATCGAGGCTTATGGCTATGGGAGCGTTAGGGATAACATATTCCAGGCCAACAACGGCGTCGGCACCAATTAAAATGTGTTTGCCATTGTAATACTCATCGTCGCCGCCAAAACGTTTATAGTAGCCGCTGCCTACCGAACCTAAGTGACCACCGAAACCATAATAAAAGCTCAGCTTATCAACATTAAAAGCCTGCTGGCTTTTTTCGTAAAGGCCGGTAAATACCACACCATGATCGCGGATGCCGATAACACCTTCGAGGGCGGTATTTTTATCCATAAAATATTTAATAGATGGGCCAACTTCGTAAGCGCCAAACTTTAAACCAATGGCGGTTTGATAATCCTGTGCGTGCGACTTTTTGCCGATAAATACGAAAGCTACGGAAAGTAATAAGATGTACTTTAATTTGTTCATGCAGATGATTTTAAATAAATAACACTGTAGCGGTAACACCAAAATTGTTTGCTTGTTTACACTAATTTTAAACTTAGGTATACCGCTAACTAAACGGCGAAATTACTTTTTTATGCTGCTTTGTAACAAAAACATAGTAATTGCGCCTGTATTACTTTGATTTTCAGTTGTAAAGAATAGCTTAGGCTTTGTTGGTTTATGAACCTCAAAAACTTATTTTAGAAAAAATTAAGATTAAATAATGACCCGTATTCCGCAAAAAGTATCAGCTTCAAAATACCTTTTATCGTTGCTCATTATATTATTTATTGTACCAACCGGCTGTGTGCAGGGGCAATTGGGGCAAAATAACAGCGGGCAATACCGCAACGGAATGGTGGTATGCGCCTACCCCGATGCCGCACAGGTTGGGCTTGATATTTTAAAAAAGGGAGGCAACGCAGTTGATGCCGCGGTAGCCGTGCAATTTGCCCTGGCCGTTACCCTGCCCGAAGCGGGTAACATTGGCGGAGGAGGCTTTATGGTGTACCGCTCAAAAAACGGTAAAACCAATACGCTTGATTTTAGAGAAAAAGGACCCGGAGCTTCCAACGTAAACATGTACCTCGATTCGGCAGGAAATGTGATACCGGATCTGAGTTTGTATACGCACAAGGCATCGGGCGTACCCGGATCAGTAGCAGGCATGGTTGAGGCTCACAAAAAATATGGCAAGCTGAAATGGGCCGACCTCGTGCAACCCGCCATCAACCTTGCCCGCAACGGTTTTAAAGCAACCAAACACCTGGCCTCGGATTTGAACTGGGCTGCCGAAAAATTCAAAAAATTCAATCCCGGTAAAAACTACCTGGTAAAAGATGCGGGTTGGCATGAGGGCGATATTTTGGTACAGGAAGACCTGGCTAAAACCCTCGAACAGATCAGGGATAAAGGCCGTGATGGCTTTTACGATGGCCCTGTAGCCGATATGATAGTAGCCGAAATGAAGCAGAGCGAAGGGCTGATTACCAAAGATGATTTGAAAGCTTACCGGGCGGTTTGGCGCAAAGCCATCATCGGCCAGTATAAAAACTATAAAGTTATTACCATGCCGCCACCGTCAAGCGGTGGGATAGCGCTGTTGCAACTGTTAAAATCAATCGAACCTTTTCCATTAAAAAGATATGGCCATAACCAGGATTCAACTATCAGGTTAATGGTAGAGGCTGAACGCCGGGTTTATGCCGACCGCTCCAAATACCTTGGCGATCCGGATTTTTATAAAGTACCGGTTGATAGCCTGCTGAGGCCGGAATACATCACAAGCCGAATGAAAAACTTTAGCTGGGATGCTGCAACGCCAAGCACCAGCATTAAACCCGGCAGTTTTGTTGGTTACGAAAGCGATCAAACTACACATTATTCAATTGTTGACACGGAGGGCAACGCTGTCTCTATCACCACCACCCTAAATGATACCTTCGGCTCCAAAATATTTGTACAGGGTGCCGGCTTCCTGCTCAATAACGAGATGGACGATTTTAGCTCGAAACCCGGCGTGCCCAACATGTACGGCCTGATAGGCGGCAAGGCCAATAGTATTCAGCCCGGTAAACGCATGCTCTCGTCAATGACGCCCACCATTGTTGAAAAAGACGGGCAATTATTTATGGTAGTGGGCACGCCCGGCGGTTCAACCATCATCACTTCGGTGTTTCAAACTATTTTAAATGTGATTGAATTTGATCAGAACATGCAACAGGCCGTATCATTAAAACGTTTCCACAGCCAGTGGCTGCCCGATGTGGTAACCGCCGAGAAAGAAGCCATTGACAGCACAACCATTAGCAAACTGGAAAGCAAAGGCTATAAAGTAGTTACAAAAGCCGGCATAGGCCGGGTAGACGCCATCCTGAAAACCCAATGGGGCTATTATGAAGGCGGTGCCGATCCGAGGGGAGATGACACGAAGTTAGGTTTTTGAGTGGCAGTAGCAGTAGCAAAGAATTAGCTTACCTGCCACTGCAACTATCTCCTGCCACTACAAAGAGATGCTACTACAACTAACATTTGCGTATTCCACATCCATTGCTTACGTTTGGTATGCATGCATAATAATGTAAAACACCAGGAAACCATCGACTATTTTTTAAAAATAGTGTGGCAAACTATGGCTAACCGGTACAACCAACTGGTTACCGAGTTTGGCATAACCCAATCTATAGGTTACCTGCTCATTAATATCGACGAAAAAGAGGGTACCACCGTATCGCAGGCAGCTGCCTTGCTGGGGTTAAAATCAACCAGCTTATCGCGCATGCTCAACCAACTCGAAACTACCGGGCTTATTTATCGCGAAAGCAACGAGGGGGATAAGCGCTCGGTTAAAATTTATCTTACACCACTCGGCAAGGAAAAACGCCACCAGGCCCGCGTAATAGTGAGGCAGTTTAACAACTACCTGGATGCCAACATCAGCGAAGCTGATAAAAACCACCTCATCGAGACCCTCAAAAAACTGAATAAACTTACGGTTAACTATAAACCATAGTTGGTCATTGGGTCATTGGCTGCGCGTCATTGAGTCATTAGGTCATTTGCTTTGCGTCATTAGATCATTTTGCCGGGTGTTATCCCATCAACTGTTGTTTTATCCGCAAGCTTTATTGTTTAAAATCAAAAAAATGACTCAATGACCTAATGACTCAATGACGCGCAGAAAATGATGCGCAGCAAAATAACCACTCATAGTACTTTTAGCAAAATTATTGCGTTTTACGATCAGGACGGACGGAAACGAACGTAAGAAAACGGCCCTTGCTTTTTATTAATTGTTAAAAAGTGTTAAGCTGCCGTTTTTCTGTTTTAAAAGAATAAATTTGCCCTTTAAATTGATGAACAGGATACTGTTAGTTTTATTGCTGTTAAGCGCCATTGTTTATGGCTGTGGAAAATCGGGTGTTGATCCTGTTGTGCAGTACCGTGCGCAGGCAGCTATCGACGATAAAATAGTTAGCGATTATATTGCAGCCAACGCCGGTTTAAATGCCAAACGGATTGATACAACCGGTGTGTATTATATTGTTAAGGATGGCGAACAAGGTACCGGAAATGTGCTGTACACCAGTTCGACACAGATAACGGTTGGGTATACGGCCAAAATTTTAACATCGGGTACGGTTGTAGCCCAAACCGACAGATTTCACCCCACATACACATTGGGTGGTGTGATAAAAGGCTGGCAACTGGGCATTCCGCAGATAAAACCGGGAGGCAAAGTGCGCTTGCTGGTACCGTCGCGATATGCTTACGGGCCGTATGCGCAGGATTCGATACATTTGCCTGCTAATTCGGTACTTGACTTTCAGATCCAGCTATATAACGTTACTAACTAAAAAACCTGAAGAGGTTAAAAATAAAATAAAGATCTAAAGAGGGTAAATGTTTATCCGGAGGGTCGTGATTAATAAATTATAAATGAAACAACTTACTTTTACGCTCTTAGTACTTATCTCCATAGGCCTGGTATCATGCCGCAAAGACAGGAACGATCCTGATATCAAGCAATACGACGAATCGCAAATTAAAAATTACATAGCAGCCAACAGCATAACCGGCATGCAACGCGATACTACCGACGGTGATACCAGCGGTATTTATTACAAAATATTATCGCCCGGCACAAGTACTACGCCAATTGAGTATTCGGATGCCATTTCATTTGTATACACAGTGCGTACGCTCGATGGCAAATATGTTTCGACTGATTCGCTTAATTTAAACCATTTTTATGGTTTTGCGGGTCATATATTAGGCGCGCAATCTTCAAGTACCAATCCGTACCTGCCAAAAGGAGTGCAGATAGCCGTACATAACCTTATTAAGTATAAAGGTACATCGGCAAGAGTGCTTGTTCCATCGCGCCTGGGTTTTGGTGTAAACGGTTTTGGATTGGGTAGTTCAAGTAACACCAATTCGCACGTAGGCGGTAACCAGAGTTTGGATTATTATATCAATGTAATATCCAACCAGGAGGTTTATGATGATGCCATTATTCAAAAATATATTAAAGCCAAGGGCCTTACTGGTTTTACTCCAAACGCTAACGGTGTGTATATTAAAATAGCTACGCCCGGCACAGGAAGCGATGTAATGGGTCTTGATTCATATATAACTTTTACCTACACGGGTAAGTTTTTAAATGACAATACATTCGACAGCAGCAGTACTTCTACATCTAATAACCTTGATGGCCTGGTAAAAGGAGTGCAGGATGCCTTAATTGGTCAAACAGCGGGAGTAGCTGTTTCAATGATCATCCCATCCAGATGGGCTTATGGCACTGCGGGTACTCAGGGAACTATCGGTCCCAACACGCCGTTGTATTTCGACTTCTCGGTATCAGCCGTGTCAAACTAAAATATTAACGCAGCGCTTTTTTAAAAGCTGCTAAACACCTGTCGCGCGCGAAGGCGTGATCAATAATGGGTTTGGGATACTTGCCGAAGTCGGCATATTCCGGAACCCATTTTTTTATGTATTTCAGTTCCGGGTCGAACTTTTTGGTTTGGGCATCGGGGTTAAAAATTCGGAAGTATGGTGCAGCATCGGTACCTGATCCGGCAGCCCACTGCCAGCCGCCAACGTTGCTGGCCATTTCATAATCAAGCAATTTACGGGCAAAGTAGCGTTCGCCCCAGCGCCAGTCAATCAGCAGATCTTTAGCTAAAAAGCTGGCCACTATCATGCGTACGCGGTTGTGCATAAAGCCGGTGGTGTTCAGCTCGCGCATACCGGCATCAATAATCGGAAAACCGGTTTCACCTTTACACCAGGCTTCAAACTGCTTTTCGCTGTTGATCCATTCAATCCGGTCGTACTCCGGCCTGAAGGCATGATCCATGGTATGCGGAAAATGGTGCAATATCATCATATAAAATTCGCGCCATATCAATTCATTAAGCCAGGTTTTATCATGGTAACCATGGGCTGTATGTGCCAGCCTGCGGATGCTTACCGTACCGAAGCGCAGGTGCATGCCAATATGCGAGGTACCTTTAATAGCCGGGAAATCGCGATGCTGCTTATAATCATGTATCACATCCTGATATTGCTTATCGGGCAGGGGCATATCGCTTTTTTCAAAACCCAACTGTTTAAGTGTGGGGATGGGCAGCTGTTTGGTTTTAAGCAGGTTTTTTAAGTATTTTTTTGTAGGATAGCTCTTCAAATAAAAAGCACTCAGCTTGCTGTACCATTTACGCTGATAAGGTGTGTAAACGGTGTAAGGCTTGCCGTCGTCTTTTACCACTTCGTCCTTTTCAAATATTACCTGGTCTTTATAGGTTTTAAAGGAGATGTTGTGCTTAGCCAGCTTTTTACGTACTTCATCATCACGCTTTGTGGCATAAGGCTCGTAATCGTGGTTGGTATAAACTTCGGCAATGTTATATTCTTCGATAAGCTGATCCCAGGCATGTGCTGCCTTATCATGCAATACCAGCAAGCCGCCACCATGTTGGTGTAGTTCGGCGCTTAATTCTTCGATGGTTTGGTGGATGAAGGTAACGCGGGCATCATCTTTATCCTCCAGCTTATCTAAAATTTCCTTATCAAAAATAAATACCGGCAAAACGGGATGTTCGCCTTTAAGGGCGTGGTAAAGCCCGGCGTTATCATCCAACCGCAAATCGCGGCGGAACCAGAAGATACTAACAGGGGTTTTATGATCCATAAATTTCAGTCAATGCCGCGTCGATATCAGCATATTTAAATGTAAAACCGGTCTCCTCAATTTTTTGTGCCGATACTTTGGTGCTGCCCAGTACAATGCTGCTCATTTGGCCCAATAAAAGTTTTAAAACAAAACCGGGTACGTTTGGAGCCCATAAAGGTTTATGCAGATGCCTGGCAACGGCCTGTGTTAGCTGCTTATTGGTTACTGGATGTGGTGCCACCATATTATAAACGCCACTCATACCGCCGGTTTCAATACCCATCAGGTACATATCAACCACATCCTGCCAATGAATCCACGGAATCCATTGCCTGCCGCTGCCAATGGGCGAGCCTATATATAATTTTATTGGCTTGGCTAATGTGGGCAAGGCACCACCATCTTTATCCAGCACCACCCCGGTACGGAATTTTAAAACCCGCAAGCCAAGCTTTTCGCCCTCATCAACAGCAGCCTCCCAAAGCACACAACATTGCGAAATAAAATCGGCGGTAGGCGCGCTGGTTTCAAACATCAGTTCATCGCCCCTGTCGCTGTAATAGCCAATGCCCGATGCCGAAACCACCGAAGTAACCTGGTGCTGCTTATGCTTGAGCAGATCATATATCAGCCTGATAGATTTTACCCGGCTATCCACCAGGTTTTGTTTCCGGGTATCTGTCCACCGTTTTTCGGCAATGCCCGAGCCGGCCAGGTGAACGATGGTATCAACACCGTCAATACATTGCTCATCAACCACACCTTTATCAACATCCCAAACAAAGGTTTTTACACCAGGAATATTACCGGCCTTACGGCTTAAATGGCTTACGGTATAACCCTTAGCCAACAATGCTTTGGTAAGGTGCCTGCCTAATGATCCGGATCCGCCGGTTAGTAGTATACTTCGTGTCATTTTACTTTGTGTCATTTGCTGCGCGGTCATTCCGCTGCGCTGTCATTGAGTCATTTGCTTTGCGTCATTATGCTGCGCGTCATTAGGTCATTTGCTTTGCGTCATTAGGTCATTTGCTTTTCTTTTCGCAAATTAAAATGACCTAATGACACGAAGTAAATGACAGCACAGCGAAATGACCTAATGGTAATTAACAATCTCCCTCGCCATCCCGTTAAAAATAAACAGGTGGAAAGGCCACATGGCGTACCAGTACAATCTTCCCCACAATCCGTTGGGCCTAAAGGTAGCTACCTGGCTTAAACTTTTGTTGTTGTTGCGCTCAATTATTTTAAACTCCAGCCAGGCTTCGCCGGGTAGTTTCATCTCGGCGTATAGCAGCAGGCGTTTGTTTTCGCG
The DNA here is from genome assembly GCF_003576455.2 of Mucilaginibacter celer. Classification (NCBI taxonomy): domain Bacteria; kingdom Pseudomonadati; phylum Bacteroidota; class Sphingobacteriia; order Sphingobacteriales; family Sphingobacteriaceae; genus Mucilaginibacter; species Mucilaginibacter celer. The sequence continues at coordinate 6,654,761 of NZ_CP032869.1, read as the reverse complement.
GTCAACCAGCAGCACGCGCCAAAAATCAATCACATCGCCGGGCGAAATATTTACGTTGCTGGTACGCCCCCGGCGCGAGCCTACCCCACCAAATACTTTATCCAGAAAGCCGCGGATGTTCCAGATCCAGTCCCAGTAATACCAGCCCCGGTTACCGCCTATGGCTAATACGTTGGTAAAAACCTCGTCGGCCTGTCGTTCAAAGGGCATTTTTACCTTGTATTCCTGCGTACCGTTTTGGGGCACTTTAATCTGATCCATAAAACCGGGATTGAGGTATCCCTGGTTAAAGGCGTCCTTCCAGCTGGATACTATCGAGTTTTGCTCAATCTTAACAAAGGCAAGCTCCAGGCATTCTTTATAAGTTAAGCATTGGCGGGGCACCACCTCATCGATACTGTGATCGTGCATGATGGTTTCGTTCTTCATGCTATCAACGAGGCTTTGGGCAAGGCTGTAGCTTGTTGAAGTGACGAAATACAACCAGTAAGATGATATTTTGGGCGATAGAAAAGGTATAGTGATCATATAACGCTTCAGCTTGCGCACTTCAGCATAAATAAGCATCATCTGTTTAAAAGAAAGTATATCCGGGCCGCCGATATCGAATGTGCGGTTAAACGATTGTTCATTAAGCAGTACGCCCTGCAGGTAAGCCAACACATCACGGATGCCGATGGGCTGGCAGCGGGTATTAACCCAGCGAGGTACCGTCATGATGGGCAGTTTTTCGGTAAGGTCGCGAATAATCTCGAACGAGGCACTGCCCGAGCCGATGATAATAGCCGCCCGTAACACGGTGAGGGCGGCCTTGCCTTCCCGCAAAACATCTTCTACATGCCGCCTTGATTCGAGGTGTTTTGAGAGTTTTTCGTCGTTAGTTATGCCGCTTAAAAATATAATCTGCCTGCAATTGGTTTTATCAAGTGCGGTAACAAAGTTGTGTGCCGACAGGGCTTCAAGCGCGGTAAAATCCGGCGATTGCGACATGGAATGAACCAGGTAATAAGCAGCGTCGATGTCTGCAGGGAAAGCTTCTATATTTGATTCTTTAAGCAAATCACCGGTAATGAGGCTTACCCTGTCGCCAAAATCACTTTGCTCATGAAAGCGCCGTTTATCGCGTACCAGGCAAACTACATCATGGCCCGCTTCCAGCAAAACTGGGATCAAACGTGTACCTATATATCCGTTGGCACCGGCAAGTAAAACCTTCATGCATACTCAAACAACAAAAAAGGCGAGGTGTTTTAAACAACTACGCCTCCTTACTAATACGTTTATAAAAATGATATAGCTTATATGTTTACACTGTCAACCACCACCACTTTATTGCAAAGCGGTTTGGCATATTCTTCGGCAAAAATTACATGGGTAGGATCAACCTGATAGGCTTCCTGCGCCTCCGGCGAATCAAATAATATCAGCAGCGATACATCGTATGATCTGTCGATTACATCGCGGTCGGTATCGGCCGGTACACCGATATGAATATCGCGGATGTGCGGGATGGGGATCAGTATATTTAAACCCTCAATCAGTTTATCTTTATCGGCTTTGTTTTTAAGCCAGAAGTGTACGTGGTGTACAAAGGTGTTTTGAAGTATTGGCATGGGGAAATCTTGTTTAGTTTAAAAATTAATGAAGGCAACCTACGTAAATTTTTGATTTGATGGCAAAGGCTGTTTTACTTGGCTGTAAAACGACAAGGGCGCTATCGGCACTGGCCTTGTTTTGATAAATGCCGGATACCAATGCGATCATTTTTTTGCCGGAATTATCTTTATATGAGTCGAGGTATTCAAGGCTCAGCGTTTCTGATGGATTTCGGCGCATAAAATAATCTCCCGCAAATATGTCATCTTCGGGATAGTTATCGGGCAGCTTAATCAGGTCTTTCTTTTTATCATAATACCTGTCCATCGTATCTATCTCAATACCTGTGTTTTTGCTCAGCTCAAGCATTTTATCCTTCAGTTGATAATAGTTGCTGCCGGTATCGGCAATTACGACGTAATAATTAGCAAAGGCATCAAGTTGTTCAGCAATATTGGTGGTATCTGCGGCGGCAGAAACAACTTTACTGCTTGCTTTATAGGATGCAGATAAAACCTTACCTGTTTTAACTTTTGAAGTATCCTGCGCAATTTTAGCAGGTTTCGCTTTGCAGGCAGCCAGCAAAACGGTTAATAAAATCAGGTGATATATCTTCATTTGTGGGTATAGATCTAATCAAATATAACCCATTTGCTCAATTCAAAAAAGCAAGTCATTATTCCACTTATACTGCATACTGCAAACCCAAAACTGCAAACTGATCAATACTCCAACACTACATGCGGCTTGTAAGTATCCGTTTTAACTTCGGCCTTCAACTCATGCAGAATATTGTACAGCCCAAAATTGGTGCGGTTAACATAAATAAAATGCTTTACCCCACGGGCTTGTTTAAACTCAGGCATTTTTGAAATGCGTTCGCCAAAGCCATACAGCTGATCGAAAAAAGCCGTCTGGCTAAAATCGAAAGTATCGGTAATATATGGCAGGGCGAACAGGCTTATCATCTCCTTGTATTGTGTATAATAAAACTCAACCTGTGCCGGGGTATCACCCTGGTGAATCATCTCCAACTGGCGGAAGGCTTTAATGGTTTCTTCCTTGTTATCCAACAGGTTGGTTGAAGTAAGGGAGAAAAAGGGGTAATAAAAATCATCAGGCATTACTTTGATACAGCCAAAATCAATAGCTCCAAGCTTACCATCGGGCGTAATCATAAAATTGCCCGGATGAGGGTCAGCGTGTACGGCACGGAGCTCATGCTGTTGAAAATTATAAAAATCCCAAAGGGCCTGGCCTATCTGGTTGCGCAGCTCCTGTGATGGATTTGTGGCTAAAAACTCTTTGAGGTGTTTACCTTCCAGCCAATCCATGGTAATGATGCGCTTGCTGCTTAACTCCGGATAGTATTGCGGGAATACCACATTATCAAGATTAGCGCAGGCCTCCGAAAATTCAACCGAGCGGCGCACTTCCAGTTCATAATCGGTTTCTTCCAGCAGGCGTTCTTCTACTTCTTTCATGTATACGTCCAGCTCGCGCTCACTCATACCCAGCATCCGGAAAGCGAATGGCTTAACCAGTTTCAAATCTGATGAAATAGAATCGCCCACGCCGGGATATTGAATTTTTACAGCCAACTTTTTGCCATTCAACTCGGCCTGGTGTACCTGCCCTATTGATGCCGCATTCGTTGAGCGGATATTGAACTTATCGTAAATCTGCTCGGGATTTTTGCCGAAGTATTTTTTAAAGGTTTGTACAATAAGCGGTCCGGAAAGTGGCGGCGCATTATATTGCGACTGGGTGAATTTATTTACATAAGCCTGCGGCAACAGGTTTTTATCCATGCTTAGCATCTGGGCAACTTTAAGAGCGCTGCCTTTCAGTTCGCTGAGCGATTGGTAAATATCAGCCGCATTATCCTCGTTCAACTCCGATTTGTCCAAACCGGGATTGAACAGCTTTTTTGAATAATGCTTAATGTAGTTGCCGCCTATTTTGATGCCCGTTTTTACAAATTTGGCCGAGCGTTCAACTTTAGTGGTTGGTATACTGTTTTGTTCGGGAGCCCGGGCTCCTTCATTTTCATTTGTCATAATAATATTAAAATCCCATCCTGTCTTTTATCCCGCCATTCTGCACCAGGAATTTACCGTACTCAAAAAGATTATCAATAGGCGAACGCTGAAACAGATCGAAAGTTACGTTAATACCTTTCTCAATCGCTTCGTCGGTTTTTTCAAAGTTGGCCGAGCTGTCATTGATCCAGAAATTCAATACAAACACAAACTGGATCCAAAGTGCATCTTTATATTTTTTGGAGAAGTATTTACGATCGCTCAATTCAGTGCTTTCGATGCCCTCTTTCATAATATCATCAGCAAAAGCTTCAAAAATATCTTTAAGCGGAGCAAATGCTTTGGGTGTGGTAAAACCCTTAGGTTGTTTTTTAACGCTGTAAACCGCAAAACTGCGATTGCCTTTCAGCAACTCGAAAAAGCCGTAAAAAAACGACAGCGCTTTTTCGCGGGCAGAATAGCCGCCCCAAACTTCCTGCGCACGGATCTCGGCAAGGGTTTTATTGGCCAGTTCGGCCCAAATACCTTGTTCTACCGCCTCAAACGAACCGTAAAACTGGTAAAACTCAGCTTCGGTCATTTCATTTTGCTTTGCAAATATATATACTGATTTGGGTTGCTCGCCTTCGGTCAATACATAATCAATATATGCGTTCTGGATGCTCTGGATAGTTGCCATATCAATTTGGGTTTAGTTTTAATACGTTAAAGTTACGAATGTATTGTTGATTACCGATACTAAATCATCTCATTACGAGGTCATTTTACAGGCTGCCGTACGGCAGGGCACAAAACAAACGGGCTGCCTGTACAATAACAAGCAGCCCGTTTAATGTTTGTGGCTAATGAAAATTATTTCACCGCCAGTAAATCAACTTTTTCAATTACGGGTGCGGTCGCTAACAAATCGGGGGCTTTGGCCATCAGGGCTTTGGCTATTTCGCCACCTAAATGCGCATCACGGCCTGCCTCGGTTTCAAACGTATCAAAAATGCCAAATGTTGAGGGGCCAATCTGCAGCGCATACCAGTTTAAGGTATCGGGCTCTTGCAGGGCAAGCGGCAAGGCGCTTTTTATAAAATCGGCTGTTTCCTGTTCTTTACCTGGTTTGGCTTCAAGCCTTACCAGCAATGCAAATTTTGCCATGGGCGATGTTATTTAATAGTTATATATGCTTTTAGTTTTACTTAAAGTAAGCCGGCAGTTATGCCGCCATCAACCGCAAGGTTTTGGCCGGTTATGTATGATGCTTTGTCCATAGCTAAAAATGCTACAGCGGCAGCCACTTCGCTATCGTTAGCTATGCGTTTTAAAGGGGTGCGGGCTATGATACTATCCAGCTTTTCGGTGTTGGACAACAAGCCCTTGGTTAAGGGCGTATAGGTAAACCAGGGCGATACGGTATTAACCCTGATATCAAATTTAGCCCATTCAGATGCGAGGTTACGCCCCATCTGGATCATGCCTGCTTTAGCCAGGCCATAAGGTGCTCCGGTTTGCACATCGTATGAGCCCGCTACCGATGCGATGCTTACAACCGAGGGTTTATTGCCTTTTTGTAACATCGGCAACAGCAAACGGCAAAGCTCGAAAGGGGCAAGCATATTAATGCCAATTACCTTGTTATATTCCTCTACGATATATTCATGCGATGGCCTGCGGATATTTACGCCTGCGTTATTAACCAAAATATCCAGGCTGCCCCAGTTTTGACTGATCCACTCTGCTATCCTTGCCTGTGCGGCAGCATCAGCCACATCGCCCGATAGAGCAGTAACCCGGGCTCCCTCCTGTTTAAACTCCTGTTCGGTGTTAAACAAATCGGTTTCGTTGCGGCCTGTAAACAGTACTTCGGCACCAAGCGCTATAAATTCGGCTACAATTGCTTTGCCTATTCCTTTTGAGCCGCCGGTAACAAGTGCCCTTTTATTTTTTAAATCCCAGTTTTTCATAATTTTTTGAATGCCGTTGGGTATACAACATACGTTTAAATATTTGGTGCCGGTTGCCTCAAAATAAACAATGAGTGCAACCGGTTAACCAAACACAACAATCACACTTTAACTCGGATCTTTATGCTGAAACTCTGGTTTCAGCTGGTTATACATCGCTTTACGCAACTTTAATACTTTGGGTACCGATACCTGTTGGATATACAGACTACCCGGGTGCGAGCGGTAATAGCCCTGGTGATAGCTTTCGGCAGGATATAAAACCTTGTAAGGCACAACCTGGGTAACTATGGGGTTGCTGTAATGATGAGTGGCGTTAACTTTTGCTATTACGCTTTCCAAAGTTTTCTTTTCTTCGGGTGTGCGGTAAAATGCTGCCGAACGGTAATCATCACCAACATCAGGCCCTTGCCTGTCTACAGTAGTTGGGTCGTGCGCATAAAAGAAAGCTTCGGCCAGGGTAGCATAGCTAATTACCGACGGATCATAGTATACCTGTACCGATTCGGCATGGCCGGTTTCTTTGCCGCAAACGTCTTCGTAAGTAGGATTTTTTGTAGTACCGCCTGCATAACCCGATACTACCCTGGTTACGCCTTTCAACTCAGACAGGCCCTCGGACAAAGCCCAGAAACATCCGCCGGCAAAAGTGGCTACCTTTTCATTTGCAGCAGGTTTAGGCAACGGTGCAAAACCCGCACCGCCGCCGCCCTGTGTTTGCGCATCGGCGCAGCCGAACAATACCAGCAACCCCAGCAGGCATACGTTCAATTTTTTTGTTAACAACATAATTATAAAAATTTAAGGTTACTTATCAGCAGGTACAAATTTAAACGCGTACGAATCCATACAGTACCGCTTGCCGGTTGGCGCGGGTCCGTCGTCAAACACATGCCCCAGGTGTAAACCGGTGCTGGCTTCAACCACCTCGTCGCGCACCATACCGTACGATGTATCGCGCACTATTTTGATTGCTTTCGGGTCAATCGGTTTAAAAAAACTTGGCCAGCCTGTACCCGAATCAAATTTGGTATCCGAACTGAACAGCGGTTTACCGGTAGCTGCACTTACGTAAATCCCTTTGGCATGGTTGTTCCAGTATGGATTATGGTAAGGTTGCTCAGTGCCCTTATTTACCAAAATTTCGTAAGCCTCGGGCGTAAGCACCTGTTTCCAGTAACTCGCCGGTTTAGCCTGCGGATAGGTTTTGGTATCCACACGCTCGTTTTTATCAGTATGGGCAGCATTCTGGCTGCAGGCGTTAAACGCCAATAATATAAATGGTATTAATAACAAATTTAGCTTTTTCATACCCGGTTTGTCGTAGTAAGAATTAAAACCTTACAAGAAAAATTAGAATTTGTCTGAATCAGAATTTACAGAACTTTAGAATTTGCAGAATGAAAGTTAAAAAGACTCTGTTAACCAATAGTTGAGCTTTACTGATGATACTTATCATTCTGTTAATCCTAAAATTCTGCAAATTCTAAAATTCTGTAAATTCTGATTCAGATATTTTTTTGTAAGGTTTCTCCTCTCCGCCCGACTAAAGCGAAAATTATTTAAAAGTATATGACAGTTAATCAACTTAACGCCTTAACAGCACTTTGATTTATGCAGAGCCCGGAAAATTACAATACTGCTACCAATTCCCTTACCGATCCGCGTAAATGGGTGGATTTGCATTCCGATTACCTTTACAAGTATGCCCTCACGCGCATAAATGATACCGAAACCGCCCGCGAACTTGTGCAGGATACCCTGTTGGCCGGGCTTGAACGCCTTGATAAGTTTGAAGGTAAAAGCACCGAGCGTACCTGGCTCACGGCTATACTTAAAAATAAGGTGGTTGATGTTTACCGTAAGCGATCATCAGCATTTATAAAACAACCCGGCCTTGAAACAGCCGAACACGAAATGGATGATTTTTTTGAGCCCGATGCCTGCAACTGGAAACCAGATCACCGCCCGCAGGAATTTGGAATTGAGCAACCCGATTGCCTGGAGCGCAAAGAGTTTAAGCAAATTTTGCAAAAGTGCATGCAGAAACTGCCCGGCCTTTGGTTATCTGTTTTTACGATGAAACACATGGACGAAGAAGCTACAGATACCATTTGCGCCGATTTGAATATAACGCCCTCAAACTTTTGGGTAATTATTCACCGGGCTAAACTAAACCTGAGGGAATGCCTTCAGAAACATTGGATTTAATTTTATAGGATATGGATGAGTTAACTAAAATAGCCTACAACTGCAAAAAGGCAACTTTTTTAATTGAGAAGCAGGAAATAGGCGCAATTACCATGCGCGAAAAACTGGAACTGAAAATTCATTTGGCGGGTTGCAGGGTTTGCCGCATTTTTCAGCAGCAGAGCGTGGCCATTAATAAAATGGTTAAAAGCCTGCTTTATCATCATGATGTTACTAACGTAAAGCTTGATGACGACTTTAAAAACAAACTACAGCACCGGATAGAAAATCAGCTTAATAAATAGTTATAGATAAAAACTATACTTAATACCCCATAGTATAAATTTTACAAAAGGTAATATTATTGTTACCCTAACTGTAAGGTTTACCCGCAGGTACCGACTAAGGCAGCAAAACCTTTAATCAGTACATTTTATGAAAATGAGAAAATTAACCGGGCTTTGCCTGGCAATTTTATTGATAGCCGGCGCTGCTACCGGCTGTAAAAAAGAAAGTACGCCCACGGCGGCTTTAAACGAAAAAATTGATCCCGTGGTATCGGCCCCTCAAAGCAACAGCGGTGGTTTTAGCAACGGGCCTTATGGCGTGGTTACCGGCAGTGCCCGCGTATACCTTACCGATGGTAAGTATCAGCTGGCGCTTCAGGATTTTACTACCAGCAACGGGCCCGATTTAAAAGTATATATCAGCATGGAGCAAAACCCGGTGCATTTTGTAAACCTCGGCTCGTTAAAATCAACCGGCGGCAACCAGGTTTATGATATTCCTGCGGGCGTTAATGCAAAGGATTATGGCTATGCGCTTATTTTTTGCCAGCAATACAGCCATTTATTCGGGTATACAAAATTAACCTTTTAAGCAACAGGTATGAAGTATGTATATGTATGCCTGCTGGCTTTAACTATCAGTCTGAATGGTTTAGCACAGGGTTGCAGCGATGCCGGTTTCTGCAGTCTTGGGTCGTTAAAAAATCACCTCGAAGATGATTCGCTCACTGCCAAAGTGAAACGCCAGAGTATTGCCCTTGGTGTTAATTATGGCCTGGGCGAACAAAAAACAAGTACCGTTAATGCTTATGCCGAGTACCAGGTAAAGTTTAACAACCGGCTGGGGTTTCAATCAAAAATAACCGGCACCTATGCAACCGGCTTTTTAGGCAGCACATTTAATATTGGCGATGTTTATGCCACGCTCAACTATGCACCCAAAATAAGCGGACCAAACAACCTTAATTTTGTTGGAGGGATAAAAGTGCCGGTAACCTATGGCAATGCCAAAAACAGCGATGGCAAACCCCTGCCGCTTGATTACCAGGCCAGCATTGGCACCTATGATGCCATTGGCGGTATAAATTATATCGTAAACCGTAAATGGGAGTTTGATGCGGCCCTGCAGGTGCCCGTGATCCAGGTAAATAAAAGCACCTGGTTTCCGGATGAATACACCGACAGCAGGGCGCTTGAATTTCCGCCAACCAATAATTTCAGGCGTAAAAGTGATGTGCTTGGCCGGGTTGGGTATTATATCTACCTGCCCAAATCTTCCATCACATTAAAGCCAAGTTTATCGGGCATTTATCATGTTGGTAATGATACTTTTGAAAACAGGTTTGGTCAAAAAACATTTATTGATGGTTCGCGCGGGCTTACCTTAAATGGCAGTATTGTGGCTACCAAACAGTTTAAAAACGGAAACCGGTTTGAAGTGGTTGCAGGCACGCCTTTTATAGTGCGTAAGGAGCGGCCGGACGGTCTAACCCGAAGTGCCGTGGTTAATTTTCAATATACCATCGCTTTTTAATACCCGCTAATTCGTCGCCTGTATAAAAGCAGGCGGCGTTTAGGTCTCTGGCAATACCAGCCGCTTTTTAATTACCCGTTGTAAATGCCCGCTGTTATCATCACCCCATTGGCCAAGTTGGTTTACAATGGGCATTATTGATTGGCCGATATCGGTAAGGTAGTACTCTACTTTAGGTGGTTGCTGATTATATACGGTTTTTGCCACCAGCTCATCATCTTCCAGTTGTTTTAGCTGGATATTGAGCACCCGCCGTGTAGCTTCGGGGATATTTTTTTGAAGCTGCCCCGGCCTGCTGATGCCCTGCGAGATATAATACAACAGGTGGATTTTCCATTTGCCGAATATTACTTCGCGGATCAGGTCGAGGCCGCATTCCTGTTGTATGGGTAGTTTTCTTTCGTACATAAAATCAATTTATTACCAGGTGTTTATTAATCGATACGGATAAATTTCTCCCTATTGAATCATTTTTCCGTACTTGACCTGCCTGCCACACTTGCCGAACTTTGTATCATTCAACAAACAAAAATCGACATAAAATGATTTCAAAGGCAAATTTTAATATAGACCCGAACGAATTTAAAGGAAAAAGAATTTTGGTTACCGCCGGTACTAAAGGCGCGGGCAAGGCAATTTTTGAGCGCTTACTAAAAGGCGGTGCCAGCATTATAACTACCGCCCGCACACAACCCGATGGCATTGATCAGCAACATTTTATCCAGGCCGATCTCAGCAAAAAAGAAGGTACCGGTAAGGTGATTGAAGAAACGCTTAAACGTTTAGGCGGTATCGATATCCTCATTAACAATCTCGGAGGCTCAACCGCCCCGGCCGGTGGCGTAATGGTATTGAGCGACGAGGATTGGGAGAACGCTCTGCAAACCAACCTGCTTGCAGCCGTAAGATTGGACAGGGGATTGCTGCCCGCCATGCTTGCGCAAAAAAGCGGCGCTATATTACATATCTCATCCATACAACGCAAAATGCCGCTTTTTGAAGCTACGTTGCCCTACGCCGCGGCAAAGGCAGCGCTGAGTAATTACAGCAAAGGCCTCTCGAAAGAGCTTGCGCCAAAAGGCATACGCGTAAACTCGCTTGCTCCCGGTTTTATTAATACCGATGGTGCCAAGGGGATGATTAACAACATTGCATCGCAAAACAACGGCGATAAAGAACTGGCGCTTAAAATAATTATGGATTCGCTGGGAGGAATACCGATGGGCCGCCCGGCGGAGCCGGAAGAAGTGGCCGAGTTAGCCGCTTTCCTGGTATCAGACAGGGCGGCATACTTAAATGGTGGTGAATTTACTATTGATGGCGGGTCGGTGCCGGTTGTGTGATAAGCAGCCAGTAATTAAGCCCCGTATTTACTCACCCCGACATTGCTTCGCTTGTCGCCCCTCTCTACACTGTGTTGTAAAGAGGGGCTTTTTTTATTTATCGTTGAGACAAAGTGAACACCTGGAAAGTGAAGATCAGATGAACAAATCATACAACTTGCCCAAACTTAGATACTAAAACAAAAGCCAGAACGTAATTATCGTATTAAACAAGGGCTTAATTTTTTTTAACCCTGAGTAGCGTAATGCCTGCTGGTTACGTAAAGTTAAAATATCAGTTTACAACCCATATTTTATATTTTATGAAAACAGTTCAGCAAAAATTAACACGGCGGGCAGGCATTATCGGGATGATGTGTTTGCTGGCCGCAACACTAAGTTCATGCTTAAAAAATGATCATCACGATTATGTTGAGCAGCCCGTAGCGCTTGTTTCGGTTATCAACGCCTCGCCCGATGCCGGCGGTATTGATTTTGTTTTACAGCCCAACAGGGCCAATAATTTCCCTATCCGCTACGGCGATGTGCTGGATTATATCCGCGCCAACCCCGGCAAACGCACCGCATCTTTTTATGATGCAGCTTCGGGCCAGAAAATTGCCGAAGATACAGTTACACTTACCACTAAAAAATTTTACTCGTTATATATTGCCAATGTTGCCAACGCAGCAGGTAAACGCGATGTGATTTTTGTAGCCGACTCGTTAAAGCAACCGGCCGCGGGTATGGCCAGCATTCGCCTGGCTAACCTGAGCCCCGACGCAGGCTCCATCGATCTGGTAACTTCAAAAGATTCGGTACTGGCTACCAACAAAGCATACAAAGGCGTTTCGGATTTCGTTACCATTAAAGCCGCCTCAAATTATACCCTTAATATCCGTGAAAAAGGCACCACAACCATCCTTGCTACGCTTACCAATGTTAACCTGCATGCAAACGCGGTTTACACCGTTTGGTTACAGGGTTTGGCTGCTGCAACAGATTACAAAAAACTAACTGCCGATATTCAAAACAACGTTTATTATTATTAAACTACCTCTACCTATGTTGTAAAGCCCGGCCATTTTGTGCCGGGTTTTATTTTTTAAGGGCGATGGGGCTTAACAATTTCATAATGCAAACTTCGCCATATTTAAATGTTGCCGTAATAGATTTAGCACAATTATAATTTAAAATAAACCTCAAATTTTCCGGAGATATGGTTGAGAGCGTAGTGATTGTTGTACCTGCCCGCATGGCTTCGAGCCGCTTATATGGTAAGGTAATGTTGCCGGTATTGGGCAAAAGTTTATTAGCCAGGATGATTGAAAGACTGGGCATGATTCAGCACCAGGCCGAAATTGTAATTGCCACCACCGAAAGCCCTGATGATGATGTTATAGTAAAAGAGGCCGAAAGCCTCAATATACCATATTACCGTGGCAGCATTGTTAACCTGATGGACAGGCAATACCAGGCCGCCAAACTTTTTAATGCCGAAGTGGTGGTAAAAATTCCGGCCGATTGCCCATTAATTGATCCGCGTATCATCGATAAAGCATTGGAGCATTTTTTTAGCGATAAGTTTGATTATGTTAGCAATCTGCAGCCGGCTACCTATCCCGATGGAAACGATGTAGAGGTAATGACTATGGCTTGTTTGAAAAAAGCCTGGCAAAATGCTGGTCGCCCGTACGATCTTGAGCATACATCGCCTTTTATTTACGAAAACCCGCTCATCTTCAATATAGGCAACGTAACATGGGAAACCGGGTTAGATTACAGCATGTCGCACCGTTTCGGGATAGATCATCCTGAAGATTATTACTTTATCGAACGCGTATTTAAAGAGCTTTACCCGGTTTGCCACCGTTTTTCATGCCAGGATATTATCAACCTGCTTAAACTGAAACCACACATTTACGATATTAACGCACAGTATAACCATGTAAACTGGTATAACAAGCATTTAAGCGAGTTGAAACCGGTGCTGGCTGTCTGAATCAGAATTTACAGAATTATAGAATTTGCAGAATGCTTTGTCATCGAGGCGCCCAATTCTGTTAATCCTATAATTCTGTAAATTCTGATTCAGACAATATTTCTCCCCCTCTGTCCTATTCTCCCAATCTCATTTGATATGGAGGTATAAATCATATATTTATTAACCTTTAAAATCAAAAAAGATGGACGAATTCGTTTTAATTTTCAGGCATGAGGACGGTACAAAGATTGCATCGCCCGAACAGATCCAGGTGTGGATGAAACAAACCATGGACTGGATTGGCGGCATTGCAGCCCAAAACAAATTTGTAAGCGGCACCGGACTGCCCTTTGCCGATGCTAAAATTGTAGGCCACGGTGGTGTGGTTACCAACGGCCCGTTTGGCGAGATTAAGGAAACCATAGGCGGCTTTGTAATTGTAAAAGCCGAAAGCGTTGACGAAGCGGTTGAGTTTGCCAAAGGTTGCCCGGTTTTGCAGGGTGATGGCAATACTGTAGAAGTAAGGAAGGTTGCAAAAAATGACGGAACGCATTAATTTCTTAAAATAAGGTATTCATTAATACTATCCGCACGTCATTGCGAGGAACGAAGAAATTCCCGATTAGCAGAGCCGCCCTGCGTAGTTCGCGATTGCTTCGTTCCTCGCAATGACGTGGTGGGAACTCATCTTCCAAATGCATCAACCTCAACTCATCCCTCATTTATTTCGTACCGAGTACCGTAAAATAGTATCGGTGCTTTGCCGCCGCTTTGGGTTTGAACAAATGGAAGTTGCAGAAGATATTGCCAGCGATACTTTTTTAACGGCCGCCCAAACATGGGCTTACAAAGGTATCCCGCCAAACCCAACGGCATGGCTTTATAATGTGGCCAAAAACAAGGCAAAGAATCACCTGCAGCGTAATACTGTTTTTGAAAACAAGGTATCACCCGAAATAAAAAAAGACGAGGCCGAAGATGATACATGGGATCTCGACTTGTCGCCCCAAAACATCAACGACAGCCAGCTGCAAATGATGTTCGCTATTTGTCATCCTGCCATCTCTCCTGAATCGCAGATAGGTTTATCCTTACGCATCCTGTGCGGTTTTGGTATTGATGAGGTGGCCGAAGCTTTTTTAACCAGTAAAGACACCATTAACAAACGCCTGTACAGGGCCAAGGAAAAAATCCGCAACGAAAAAATAAAGATAGAAATGCCGGAGCCGGCCGAAATAAATGCCCGGCTGGATAATGTACTTACCACTATTTACCTGTTGTTTAGCGAGGGCTACTATTCGGTTAGTCAAAACCAGGTTTTGCGTAAAAAACTTTGTTTTGAAGCTATGCGCCTTTGCCATATCCTTATTGAAAACCAAAATACCAACAAGCCGCCGGTAAATGCGCTGCTGGCGCTGATGTATTTTCACGCATCACGCTTTGAAGCCCGCACCGGTAAAAACGGCGAGTTGATATTATATGATGATCAGGATATTAATTTATGGGATCTGGAGATGGTGGCCAAAGGAGCCTGGTATTTAAACGAGGCAGCCGGTGGCAGCCAGCTATCCCGGTATCATTTAGAAGCAGGCATTGCCTACTGGAATACTCAAAAAGAAGATACCCGCGAAAAATGGGAAAATATATTGCAATTGTATAACAGGTTGCTGCAAATTGCATATTCGCCTGTGGCAGCGTTAAACCGCACCTTTGCACTGGCCAAAGCAAACGGACCGGAAGCGGCCATTATTGAGGCAGAAAAGCTTAACCTTACAGGTAACCAGTTTTACTTTACCTTATTGGGCGAATTGTATACCGGGATTGACAATGAAAAAGCGCTGCTCAATTTTAAAAAAGCTTTAGCGCTAATAAAAACAGAAGCAGATGCGCAATTGGTGCAGCGAAAGATTAGCAAATTGATGAAATAAAAAAGGCGAAAGTAAAAAAATGAACCTTCGCCTTTTTGTGTAATATAACTCGTACTAAACCTTTTTAAACCCTTTAATCACAAAATTACTCACCATAGCCTTAGCTCCATTTTGGTACTGCATAGGGCCGCTGATATAGAGGTTTTTTGCTGTGGTTGGTAAAAAAGCCATGGTATCGGCCAGTTTGGTTTGATCGAGATAAACCACCAGCCTGTCGCCGTCAACCACCATGGATACGTGCATTTTACGGTTGGTGAACGTTGTAAGATCGAAATTGCTGTTAAGGTATTTGCTTACAAATTCGCTGTTGATTGATACATCGTCGTTATTATAATACTTAAGCTGTACATAAGCACCGCCGCTGCTGATGTAATCGCGAACGCTGTTATCGGTTACAAAGCCGAAGTTAACCGGGTAAATATCACTGATCTTATCGGCCGCAGTAAGGATATCAAATTCTACGGTAAAATGTTTTGGATAAAAAATCTGCTTGCTGAACTTATAAGTAGCATGATCGGCCAGGGAGAGCCATTTACCGCTTTCGGTATTTACCGATACAATAGTGGCCGAACCATTTGTTTTAAGCGCTTTGGTTGAAGCGCCCACCGGTAGGCTCGCAAAATCTTCGGAAAATAATACGGTATCGCCGGGCACAAAATCAAAGCCCGAGTTAATAATGATTTTTGAGCTTTTTGGTGCACCCGACGATGTAGAAGAAGATGATGAGCTTGTTGATGCAGTTTTTTTATCAATAGCTTCGCTGGCTTTTTGAGCCGCTTTATCTTTTGCTTTTTGAAATAAACTCCCAAACTGTGCCTCGGCTTCAAATCCAACCGTTAAACCCAATAGTGTTAATAAGCTGAATAGTAATGTTTTGCTTTTCATAAAAATGTTATAGTGTTTAAGTTTCAACTTCTATAAACAGAAAAAAGCATAAACTGTTTGTTAATTTTATTAACAAATATTACATCGCAATTAAATTATCAATACTAATGAGCAATATTCATAAAATATAGCTTGTTATCAGTCACTTATCCCAAATCTAATTCCATCTGGATATTGCTTCGTTCATAAGGCGATGGCCGACCGGCAACCTTGGTAAAACCCAGTTTATGATACAGGCTGATAGCCGGTTTTAAAATGGTGTTGCTTTCGAGGTAAAGTTTATTTGCACCCAGCTCTTTAGCTTTTTCAACTATAGCCTTGCCCAATAAATAGCCTATATTTTTACCCTGTGCCTTTGGCGATACAGCCATTTTTGCCAGTTCGAAATCATAATCAGGGTCGTTCATTTTAAGCAGGGCGCATACGCCAACGGCTTCACCATGGTATAAGGCAACTAAAATAGCGCCGCCTTTATTAATAATATAACCATCCGGGTTATCAAGCGCGCGGTAATCGGCTTCTTCCATTTTAAAATAGTTAGAGATCCATTCCTCGTTCAAATTCCTGAAATCCCTGGCATAACGAGGCTCATAAGATACTATCTGCACCTCGCCGCTTTCCCTGATCTTTTGTTGCTCCTGCACCCGGCGAAGTAATGATTTCTGCTCCAGCAGGTATTCCCATTCATCAATAGCCTGCCATAAATCGTGCGAGGCCTGGGCCGAAAGTTCTTCCACCGCGTTGCTTACATCAGCATATTGCGCCTGTATTTTTACCGATGCTTCCCTGCCTTTGGCTGATAAGCTTACCATGTTTCGCCGGCCATCGGCTTTGTCCTTTTTTTCGGTTACAAAACCACGCTTTACCATCTCGGCTATTATTTTACTTACCGATGGGTGCGAATGGCCTATTTGTTTAGCTATTGCAGTGATGGTTAGTTCATCGCCACTTTGCAAAGTGTAAAAAACAGGAAACCATTTGGGCTGGAAATCAATATTATCATATAATTTATAAATGCGGGCCGCATCTTCGGTAATGGTTTCTGTAAGCATCCGTAAACGGCTGCCGATGGCCATTTTTCCTACCTTATTAAAGAATTCCATATATTATGTAGTTAATTATGTAATCAGTTACACAATTTTATGAAAACAATTTTAATACTGCAAGCTGTGTGCTATTAATCAATGCGATACACTGTCATAATATTGTATATTTATACTTTAAACCTGTATCTCAATGCAACCCGAAACCGTTTTGAAACAGCGCATCCAATCGATAGATGTTTTGCGTGGATTGGTAATGCTGATTATGGCGCTTGACCATACCCGCGAGTTTTTTCACATACAGGGCATGACCGGCGACCCTACCGACCTTGCCACCACCACTCCTTTTTTATTTTTTACCCGTTGGATAACCCACTACTGTGCCCCTACTTTTGTTTTCCTGAGCGGTGTATCAGTTTATCTTGCAGGCCTGAAACGTACGCCTAAAGAGATGGCCGCTTTCCTGATTAAACGCGGTTTATGGCTGATATTGGTCGAACTGGTTTTACTATCACTCGCCTTTACCCTCAACCCACTTTTTAATGTATTAGTAATGCAGGTAATATGGGCCACCGGCGTAAGCATGATCATCCTGGGGTTAATGATCCGCTTACCCATGATGGTGATCACCGTGACGGGTTGTATTTTGTTTCTGGGTCATAACCTGCTCGATTATGTTGCCCTGCCCGAAAAAGGTGCCTGGGCACTATTGCTAAAAATGTTGTTCACGGCCCGTGGCACAGTGATCCAGTTAAATGCCACGCACTTTATATTTTGCCTGTATGCTGTTTTACCCTGGACAGGTGTAATGTTTACAGGTTATACATTTGGCCAGCTTTATAAGCCGGGCTTTGAAGCCAAAAAACGACAAAACTATCTGCGCCTCGCCGGCCTTATCATGATTGTATTGTTTGTTATTCTTCGTTTTACAAATCTATACGGCGATCCTTCGCCCTGGAAGTTACAGCGCACCTGGGTTTTCAGCCTGATCTCGTTTTTAAACACCAGCAAATATCCCTGTTCGCTGTTATACCTGTTTATGACTATAGGCCCTGCGTTAATTCTGTTAGCCTATCTCGAAAACATACAGAACAAATTTACAGCCGTTTTAAACACTTATGGCAGCGTGCCCTTTTTTTATTACGTACCGCATTTTTATATCATCCGCACCTTAAGCGTTATCCTGTTTTTTGCATCGGGTTACACCAGCAAGGATATTGTCACGCCTAATATGCCGTTCCTTTTTCGCCCTTTAAATTTTGGTTACAACCTGCCTGTTGTTTATTTGATATGGTTGTTTATTATCGCCTCGCTGTATTTTCCTTGCCGTTGGTTTTCGGCATACAAAAAAACGCATAAGCAATGGTGGCTGAGTTATTTGTAAGAATTATGATGATTTATATCCGGTAAATATATCCTGATCACCCGTTTTTGGGCGGAGTGTTAAAAATACGGCCAAAAGATTCATTTCAGAATCATATAAATTACCGGTTACAAGCAACTTTTCATCAAAATACCAACTACTTTGTATTGTGTACCCCGTGGTAGCGCCGTAAAATTGTACTGTAAAATCAACCAAAACCACAATGAAAAAGCTTCACCTTACTGCCGCGGGTTCAAAGTCTTTTATCAGGATATCTGTCTTGAACCTTATCACAATTACAAATAATATGAGCAGGCTGTATACCTGTTTGCTTTATCAAAATACAAAACCGGCCTTTGCCTTTTTACGGGTAAATTGTATAAATTAGATTATTGCGCCACTATATCATCATAAACCACACAAACGCCTGCCAAACCTATTGCTAAGTCATGATCTGTAAAATCAACATACGTTTATCCATTTGCTGTATTATCATCGGCATTTGCTTAAGTACAAGGGCTTTTTGCCAAACACCTTTCGAAAAGGAGCTTAACCAACGAATGGATCAGTTTCTGGCACCGGTGCCTGATGCTTCGATACAGGCACAACAGGCGCCAACCGAGCTTTATCCAAGCGATGCGCCGGGAGGCATCCTGATACCATCGGGTTTTGGCGGATGGGGCAGCTATGTGTTTGGCGGTGTTGGTGCTACTTACCCCGAGGCCTACAGAAATAACAAGGCCGATTTGATAAGCTCGTTAGGGTTTTGTGTAGGCAACCCGGCAAAGGCGATAAACTTTGCGGCCAGCGTTAATATGACTGATGTGCATAACTTCAGGAATTTCTCGGGCAATTTTATAGTAAGCCGCAAACTGTTTGCGGGTACAAGCATCTCGGCGGGGGCGCTGCAAATGTTTGCCGATGTGAAATATTCTGATGCGTCAAGTTCAACATATTATGTGGCCGTGAGCCATGCTATCCAAACCATCCCATCGTTAACGCCGGGATGCTCCAGGCTCACCTACACCATCGGTATCGGCAGCGGCAGGTTTTATGAAAAAAGCCCCAATGATATTAAGGCCGGGCGAGGGAAGCATGGTACGGCAGTATTCGGCAGTATTTCGTACGAGTTGATTCAGCACGTAAATGTGAATGCCGAATGGTCGGGCATGAACCTTGGGTTTTCGGCGGGCATCAGGCCGTTTAAAGTCCCTTTAAGTTTAGCGGTGGGGGTAGCTAACCTCACGCGTTACACCAATGATAAGGCCAATATGGTTTTCTCTGTCGGGGTGCCGCTTTCGCTAAACCGCAGATAAACAAGCAGCTTAATATTTATTTAAAAGCACAAAAATCTATGAAGCAATTTTTCATAGCGGGGGACTTCTACGCTCTGATCTCCGGGAAAAATTCCAAAGCATTTTTAATTTAAACATTTAATAACCAGTGTATTCAAGGTGGGTTGTGCCGGCGAAAACACCAACGTTCTTTAAAAAATAACAAACCCAAAGTAGTACTTAAAATAGTGATAAAAAGTATTACAGCGGGTAGCAGCTCCATTTGCATTAGTTTACGCCGTCGCGAAGCGTACCGCTTTTATTGGGGTTGTTATAAGATACATTAGTCCCGATTGTAGGGGTACCTCGGGGCTTTTGATGATGGGGGCTTTATGCCGGAAGGTCCGGCATAAGCCCTTCTTTTACCTGTAACTGCTTATGCATTAACGCGCAGTTTCTCCAACCATAAATCACAATTAAACCATTTAAATATAAAGCACTATGAAAAAGATGATCATAGCGGTATTTGTTGCAGCGGCAGCGCTTGCAATAAATGCCAAAACAGCGCATGCCCAGGGGCGCAACAACCTGTCAGACTGGAATGTACCGCCGTCTATACCGCCATACATTCCACCACCACCACCTCCGCCGCCAATGCCGCCGTTACCTATACCGCCAACATTGCCCCCGCCATTACCGCCGCCACCGTTTAAGCCGTATATACCACCACTTATACCGCCAAAGCTGCCGCCTTTGCCGCCTACACCGCCGCCACCGGGACCAGGAGGACACATGCCGCCGCCTACGCATATGCCACCACCAACACACATGCCGCCGCCTACACATATGCCACCGCCAACGCACATGCCGCCGCCTACCCATATGCCGCCGCCAACGCATATGCCAGGCCGTTAATTTGTTTGGTTTTATTGAGTTTATAAATCAAAATTCACCAAAAAATGAAAACGATACGGTTTAATATAATAATGGCTTTTGTACTGGCATTGCTGTGTACAGCAACTATTGGCAAAGCGCAAAGCACTTTTAAACAGGGAGATGTGTACAGTAAAACCACACGGATCCATGCATCGGGTGTTTTGCAGCGCGGTAACCAGCAGTTTAACATCAACACGGCATCGTCCATATCAAAAACCTATAAAGTTACGGGCCTTACCGGTAACGGGGTTATTTTAACAGTAACCACAACACATATTGCCGATACTGTTGATGCTTTTAATAAACGCCAGGTTTATGATTCTGCTAAGCCGGCCGATACCAGCTCATTTATCCAAATGGCCCTTCAAAGCCTTGTAGGTAAAGTGGTAACATTAAGCATTGACAGAAGCGGGATAATAACCGACGTGAATGACCCCGACGAGCAGTATGCAACGGATACGCTGATGACATTTGCGGGTTTTAATCGCGACCAGTTTATAACAGGCAGCCGCCTTGATCTGTTTGCCGATTACCAGCCTGCTAAAAAAAGCGGCGAAACATGGGTAAGCCACACCGCGCTTGATGATGAAAAGATCAGTACCACTTATACCGTGGGCGAATCGGCTGAGGAGGGCAGGCATGTAAGCCTTTCAGTAAACAGTACATCAACCGGCACCGATCAAAACAGTTATACCAATGGTGTGCTGGTGGTTGACCAGGGTTCGGGCGTGATATTGCTGGGTGCCATGAAAACAGCTACGGTAAGCTATAAGCTGGTTAATAACACAGCTTCATCCTTTAGCCGCCGTACCGAGGTGCTTGAAAAATGCACCAAAATGAATTAAAGATGCGGGCATCCGCAACGAAAATCAGTTCCTGAAGTAGGGGTACCTCAGGACGTTTGATGATGGGAGAGCAGGCCTTACCGGTTATTGGTACAGGCCGCTCTTTTTTTAATTGCGCTTTAATGTAGTTTCATCTTTTTTACCGGGGCCGGGTGCAGATAGTTGTTATCTTCCAGCCAGTCGGCCATACGCTGGGGCCATGAGCTTATGGTTTTTAGTTTGGATCGATAGCCCATGTTAAAACCATGATCGCCCTGGGTGTACAAATGCAATTCGACAGGTATTTTTGCTTCGCGATAGCGCTGTAATAGTTTTACTACCGATGGCGAACAGCAGGCATCATCATTAGCCGCCAGCAAAAATGCAGGAGGCGCATCATCAGGCAATTTATCGGGGATATACAGCGGACCGGGATAAATCTGGATTAAGAAAGCCGGGCGGGCATTCAGCCTGTCAACCGGGTCGGCAGCTTTTTCATCACCTTTTCCCTCGCCATACGCTACCATATCCACCACCTCGCCACCTGCCGAAAAACCCATCATGCCTATCCTGTTGGTATCAAGGCCATAACGGGTGGCCATACTCCTTACCAAACGCATGGCCCGGTAACCATCCTGTTTGGCATGCACATCTATTTTATAGGGCGATGCCGAATCGCGGCCTAAGCGGTATTTCAACACAAAAACGGTAACACCTAAATTATTGAGGTATTTGGCGGGGTCAACACCTTCGGCAGTATATACCAGTAAACGATGACCGCCTCCGGGAGATACTACCACAGCTGCGCCGTTTACTTTATCTTTTGGTGGAGAAAATACCGTTAACGATGGATTATGGATGTTTTTAACCCAGTAATCTTTAGCCTGCTCGGGCTCGTTGCGCCGGTTTTCAAAACCGGGTGCGCCATTTGGCCAAAGCGGGATTACGGTATCCTGCGAAAAGCCTGCCATGGGTAAAAACAGGATAATCAGGCACAGGTAAACACATTGTTTGAACTGCATAACTGGTTTTATGATTTAATAAAGGTGATTGATAGCCGGAATGTCATTTTAAGGCATCCGGCAATTGTGATTAAACTTTTACCTAATTTAATGGTTAATTTTGATAGTAGACAGAGATACATCGGTGCTATATCAAAAAATCGGTGCAATCAAATAAATCAGAGAAATCAATAAAAATATCATGGCAAATTTTCAGGAAATAATAGCTTCAGAGATCCCGGTGCTGGTTGATTTTTCGGCCGAGTGGTGCGGGCCTTGTAAAATGATGCCGCCCATACTGCACGACGTAAAAAACGCCCTGGGCGATAAGGTGAAGATCATTAAAATAGATATCGATAAAAATCCGGCAGCGGCAAGTGCTTACCGCATACAAAGCGTACCCACATTGATGATATTTCAGAAAGGGCAAAGCAAGTGGAGGCAGAGCGGTGTGGTGCAGGCCAGGCAATTGCAGCAGGTGGTTGAGCAGTTTATATAAAAACGCCTCAATCTAAAATAGTGTTAATGAGCCCCGGAGTAATGATCCGGGGCTTTTTTGTTAATAGTAGCCTGTAAACAAACGTTAGCTAAAATAAACGCGCGTTTTACTCCCTCCCCAAAAAACAATTTTCAAATTACCTGTAAGGTTTGATTAACTGCCCCGACAAAGGGGTAAAATCAAACATATAGTTAATCATGAAAAAAGTATTCAGTTTTATTTTGGTAAGTGCGCTGGCTATTACAGCTGCATCGGCACAAGGCCAATCTGATCTCCGCAAAAAACAATTCAACTTAGATAAATCGGGCCTGGCTATTGAAGGTTATGATCCTGTAGCTTATTTCACCCAGCAAAAAGCTGTTGAAGGTAAAAAAGACATCACTTTAACCAACGAGGGTGTAACTTACCATTTTGCCACCACACAGGATAGGGATTTGTTTAAAGCCAACCCATCCAAATACGAACCGCAATACGGTGGTTGGTGCGCATATGCCATGGGGGCTACCGGCGAAAAGGTTGAGATTGATCCGGCCACCTTCAAACTCCTTGATGGGAAACTTTACCTCTTCTACAACAAGTATTTCAATAATACAAAGAAAAAGTGGGACAAAGACGAGGCTAACCTGAAAACCAAGGCAGATGCCAACTGGGTAAAATTTGTTCGCTAACCGGCATTCAATCATCAATTATAAAATCAATCTAAAAACCACAAAACATGAAACGTTTATTAATTATCGCGGCGCTTGCATTTGTAACCGTGATCCAGGCTAAAGCTCAATCATCAGAAATTTTTGCACCCGGTGGCAAAGCTATCAAAGGATATGACCCGGTTGCTTTTTTCAAAGAGTCGAAACCGGTAAAAGGCTCCGAAAAGTTTGAGTACAAATGGAAGGATGCTACCTGGTATTTCTCCACAGCCGAAAATTTGGAGGCCTTTAAAGCCGATCCTGAAAAATATGCCCCTCAATATGGTGGTTATTGTGCTTACGGCACTTCGCAGGGTCACAAAGCACCTACCCAAACCGATACCTGGACAGTGCTTAACGATAAGCTTTATTTCAACTACAACGACAAAGTTAAAGAACTGTGGACCAAGGATCAGGCTAACCTGATTAAGGTGGCCGATGAAAAATGGCCCGAGGTGAAGGCGCAGAAGTAAAATTGTTCAAATCTCCTCTCGAAAGCATAGCAGTCAATTGAAGGAGCCAGGCTTTTAAGTTCCCCTCTTGAGAGGGGGCGCGATAGGAATGAGCGGTAGCAGGGGTGTGTTATACAAGCGATAAACCTCGCGCAGAGGAACACACCCCTCCACCCCTCTCAAGAGGGGAATCGCACAGCCCCATGCTTTTGAAGACAAAAAAACCACCACATAATGAACACAACAATCAATCAACCCACTGTACTCATTACCGCCGGCCCTACCCGCGAGGCTATCGATCCGGTGCGTTTTATCAGTAATCATTCATCGGGAAAAATGGGATATGCCATTGCTTCGGCCTTTTTAAGCAAGAGTTTTAGGGTGATATTGGTTTCGGGGCCCGTAAACATCAGTTTAACTCACCCAAACCTTACGGTAATCCCGGTTAACTCGGCCGATGAAATGTATGCTGCCTGCCAAAAATATTTTCCATCATTACAAATAGCTGTTTTTGCAGCTGCCGTAGCAGATTATAAACCGGCACAGATCCTCAGCCAAAAAATGAAAAAATCGGCACATGAGTTTAGCCTGCAAATGGTTAAAAACGTGGACATAGCCGCCGAATTTGGTAAGGTAAAAATGCCTGGCCAGGTTTCGATAGGTTTTGCCCTCGAAACCAACGACGAAGAACAAAACGCCCTCAAAAAACTCTACACCAAAAACCTCGACCTGGTAGTGCTGAACTCGGTACAGGACGAAGGCGCAACTTTTGGCCACGATACCAACAAGATCACCATCATTAACCGCGATTTCCTGTTCCAGGCCTTCCCGCTAAAAAGCAAGGTAGAAGTTGCAGAAGATATTGCTGCAGCGGCAATTAAAGTGAGCCGGAAACAGGTAGAAACTATGCTGCTATAAATCACACATCAACAACAATCACCCTCACAACACTCATCATGACTTACACTCAATTTAATATACTGGTTTGGGCTTTACGCCTTGTGGCAGCCATCATTATGCTGCAAACCTTGTTTTTCAAATTTACCGCCGCGCCCGAGTCGGTTTACATATTTACCAAACTGGGCATGGAGCCCTGGGGCCGGATAGGCATCGGCAGCATGGAATTGATTGCCGCTATACTCATTATTATTCCGCGTACCACCGGTATCGGCGCTTTAATAGCCGTTGGTTTAATGGCCGGTGCCATGTTTTTCCATCTTACCAAACTGGGTATTGTAGTGCAGAACGATGGCGGCCAGCTTTTTATACTGGCGGCTGTTGTGTTTACCAGTTCGGCCATACTGCTTTATATTTTCAGGAAAGAGGTATTAAATCTTGTACCTTTTCTTCCCCCAACAAAATAAAAACCACCACAAACAACATATCATCATGCAATTAAAAGAACCAATCTCCAACCTGTTGGAGCAATTACAATATGTTATCGACGAATTAAATCCAGCCCAATATACTGAGCCTGTTAAAGTTTTATCGCAATCAAGCATCGGCCAGCATACCCGCCACATTTTGGAGTTTTTTGTTGAGCTGAACAAAGGCTACGAAAGCGGAATGGTTGATTATGATAAACGCATCCGCAACAAGGCCATAGAGGCCGATAAGGATTTTGCCATCAGCACTATCAACCAGATAAAAAACGCGATTGAAAAACCCGATAAAGAACTGCTGCTGCAAGCCGAATATGGCGAAGGAGCCGATCACCAGGCGCAGGTATTTTCAAATTATTACCGCGAACTGGTTTATAACCTGGAACACACCGTACACCACATGGCCCTGATCAGGATAGGGGTAAATGCAATCTCGCAGGTTGCTATTCCCCAAGAGTTTGGTGTTGCCGCATCAACACTTAAGTACCGTAACTCATGTGCACAGTAACTTATCTCCCCACAAAAAACGGGTTCCAGCTCACCTCCAACCGCGATGAAAATGTTAATCGCGGCCAGGCTATAGTGCCACGCTTATACAAGGGCGAAAGGCATACGCTATTGTATCCCAAAGATGCCGACAGGAACGGAAGCTGGATAGCTGCCAAAAACAACGGCGATGTGGTGGTATTGCTGAACGGTGCCTTTGTAAAGCACACCGCCATGCCGCCTTATAAAACAAGCCGGGGATTGGTATTGATGGAGCTTATCAATGCCGAAGATCCTTACTCCGCCTATAAGGATAATGATCTGGAGGGTGTTGAGCCGTTCACCTTAGTGCTTTACGCGGGTAGTATGTTATATGAATGCCGTTGGGATGGGGAGCGTAAATATATTAAACCGTTGGATACAAGGGAAGCCTACATCTGGTCGTCGGCCACATTATATAATGAAAACGCGGCTGCTAAAAGGCTTAAATGGTTTAACGATTGGAAAGCTGCCGAACCGGAAAACGGAATTGGCGATATTATGCACTTTCATCACCATGCCGGCCAGGGCGATGCCGACGATGCCCTGGTAATTAATCGCGGCGGTAAAATGAAAACCGTAAGCATTACTAATATTAACGTTGGTCCGCAAAACCTCACCATGACGTATCATGACTTACGCGATGGGAACGAGCATATAAATGTCCTGCCTATTGTACATGATAGCGTTGATGACGACCCGGTGGCTTTACCCCGCTTCTGGAAACTGAGAACTTTCCTGATCAGGCTTTTCAACTGGGAATACTGGTCGATGAATGCCGTGTATACCCCAGTGATGTTTTATTGGTTTTGGCTGAGTTTTAAAGCACGTTCGTTTTTCTTTTTCAACGCTGCTAATCCACTTATCGAAAATGGCGGTTTCACGCTGGAAAGCAAGGCACGGATCTATGATCTCATCCCTCAAAAATATTATCCTAAAACCAGGTACTTTAAAGCCGGAACAGATTTTCAGCAGATCGTACAGAGTATAACAGCAGGTGATTTCAGTTACCCCCTCATTGCCAAGCCAGATATTGGCGGCAAGGGCGTACAGGTGAAACTGGTGCATGATCAGGCTGGATTATGGGAATATACGCACCAGATCAGGGTTGATTTCCTGGTGCAGCAATATGTTGACTACAGGAACGAGGTGGGTATCTTTTATTACCGCCTGCCCGGCGAGGCTAAAGGCCGTGTAACCGGTATTGTAGGCAAAGAGTTTTTAGCAATAACCGGAGACGGAAAAAGCACCATGCTGCAATTAATTGACAGGGAGCCCCGCTACCTGCTGCAATTGCCCGCATTAATCGGCGCTTATGGCGATAAATTGACACAGGTTTTGCCTGCCGGCGAAGTAAAAACATTGGTGCCTTATGGAAACCACGCCCGTGGCGCAAAATTTATCGACCTGAGTTATCTGATAACGCCGCAGCTTACCCAGGCTATAGATGAAATTTGCCGCCAGGTGCCCGAATTTTATTTTGGCCGTTTAGATGTAATGTACAATACCTGGGATGAGCTGAGCCGCGGTGAAAATATTTCCATCATCGAGCTTAACGGCGCGGGCAGCGAACCAACACATATTTATGATCCCAATCACTCCCTGCTTTTTGCCTGGGGTGAGATTATGAGGCATTGGCGGCTGCTTTATCGCGTAAGCAAACTAAATAAACAACAAAAAGGCATCAGCTACATGACTTATAAAGAAGGCATGACCATGCTGAAAAATCACGCCGAATACACAAAACTGGTATCATGAGCATGTCGAAACAATTGAAACTATTTTGGGTGGCCTTCAGCATCAGTTTTGTTGGAGCGCTGCCCATTGGCACGCTTAATACCAGCGTAGCCAATTTTGCGCTTAACAATGATTTTGCCGGCGCTGCCTGGTTTGGCCTTGCCGCCATTTTGGTTGAGGTGGTTATTGTACGCATTGCCCTGGTGGTGCTTGATCAACTGGTACGTTTAAAAAAGCTATTCAAATTACTGAGCATCGTTTTTTGTGTTGCGATACTGGTACTGGCTTATAAAACGCTCGAGGCAGCTTTCCACATGCGCAATTTTCAGGATGTGTTGCCTTTTGTTGGCATGAACCCTTTTTATTCGGGTTTACTGTTAAGCATCCTCAACCCGCTGCACCTGCCTTTTTGGATGGGTTGGACAGCGGTATTAAAAAGCCGTGGTGTTTTAAGCAGCGAAACACGGGCTTATAACATTTTTATTATAGCCATTGGTACCGGTACTCTACTGTCGTTTATTATTTACGGCGTTGCGGGTAATTATTTGATGGATTTGCTTAAAGCGCAACACAACCTCATTAATTGGATTTTGGGTTTAACCCTGTTACTAACCGGCCTTGTGCAGGCCTATAAGCTTATTGCGGCACAACTACTTATCAATAAAAATCAAATGAAAAAATCAGCTCAAATATTATTGGTGTTTGTAATTACAGCAGGCATAGCACTTGCTTCATGCACACAAAAGTTTAAACCGAAATTAAACTCGCAACAGGGTATCAATTTTAAAACCGTTTCGCTTGCCGATGCACAGGCTTTGGCCAAAGCCGAAAAGAAACCGCTATTTGTTTTTGCTCATGCATCGTGGTGCCCAACCTGTAAGCAAATGGAGCAGGAGGTATTGATTAAAAAAGAATTGGGTGATGTTTATAATGCTAAGGTGGTAAATGTGGCTATAGATATTGATAGCCCTGATGGTAAAAAACTGCAGGCTGTTTACCCTATCAGAGCAACGCCTACTTTGTTCTTTTTTAATGCCGATGGATCGCCGGCAAGGAAGCTGGAGGGGTTTACTAAGGCTGAGGTTTTGCTGGCAGAAGAAGGGGAATTGAAATAAGCCCCCTCTAAATCTCCCCCGGAGGGGGAGACTCGAAGAAAGTTTTTAAGCCCTCCCTACCGGGGAGGGTTTGCGAGGGCTTACTTAGGCAATCCGCCCAAAAAGTTCAGAATATCCTGGCCAATCTCTTTAGCATGCGTTTCTAAAGCAAAGTGGCCGGTGTTGTAAAACTTAACGGTGGCATTCGGGTTATCGCGTTTGTAAGCTTCGGCGCCTGCGGGTAAAAAGAAAGGATCTTTGTTGCCCCAAACGGCCAGGAATTTTGGTTTGTGCTCTCTGAAATAAGCCTGGAATTTAGGGTACAGGGCAACATTGGTACGGTAATCATACATCAAATCCAGCTGGATGTCAACATTGCCGGGGCGATCAAGGGTTTGCTGATCAAGCTGATAGGCTTCCGGAGCAATCAATGACGGATCGGATACACCTTCAAAATACTGGAACTTAGTCATTTTTTCTTTTACAAAATCCCTTAGCGCGTCACGGTTTTCCTGGGTTGGATTTTCCCAATATTTTTGGATTGGGTTCCAGCCGCTGCTTAATCCTTCTTCGTAAGCATTACCGTTTTGCGAAATGATGCCGGTAATTTTTTCGGGATTAGCCAAAGCTAAACGCAAACCGGTTGGCGCGCCGTAATCAAAAATATAAATGGCAAAGCGTTTTAAACCAAGCTCATCAATAAACGATTGCATGGTTGCGGCCAGGTTATCAAAAGTGTATTTAAACTGGGTATGATCGGGCGATTCGGTGTTGCCGAAGCCGGGCAGGTCGGGAGCCAGAACATGGTATTTTTCGCTTAGTACCGGGATTAGGTTCCTGAACATGTGCGATGATGTTGGGTAACCATGCAGTAACAATATAGTCGGTGCATCTTTACTACCGGCTTCACGATAAAAAACGTTTAAGCCGTTGGCTTTAACGGTGCGAAAGTGAACTTGAATAGTTTCCATGGTTTGTGTTTTTAAATTTGAGTTTTTGTTTGATTGAGCATTTGCCCTGCCGCTTATAGCAGCCAATACGAGCATACTTATAATCAGGTTTTTAGTTTTCATTTTTTGTTGTTTGATGCATCAAAATTAATATCGATATTTGATTATTTAAAACGATTAATAATGATTTATAAAATCATAAAAAATGATTTATGAATACCAACGACCTGAAGATATTTGAGGCAGTAGCTGCCAACGGCAGTTTCACTAAGGCGGCCGAAGCCATGTTCACCGTGCAATCAAACGTTACGGCGCGGATTAAAAACCTGGAGGAAGAGTTTGGCGCCGACCTGTTTAGCCGCACCTCACGAAAAGTTACCCTAACCAGCGCCGGCGAAACGCTGATGCAATACAGTAAACAGATTGATCATTTAATGCAGGAGGCCAAAAAAGACATTAAAAAGTTTGGCCAGGTAAGCGGCAGCCTTAAAATTGGCTGTATTGAAACAACAATGGCTTTTAAAGTACCTGATATCCTCGGCCGTTTTACGGATGCCTATCCGGATGTTGACCTCGAGTTTAAATCACAAATGCGGAGTGAACTCATCAGCGATGTGATTAATTATAAGCTCGATGCAGCCTTTGTATCCGCCCCCATCAATTCGCCCGAACTGGAGCAGCTGCATATCAAGGAAGAACAACTGGTAATCCTGGCCCCCGCGCAAGGCCCGGAGCTTAAGGAGTTGCTAACAGCTCAGCCGCTAAAGATTATTGTGTTTGACCAGGGCTGTGTATTTCGTGCCCGGCTGGAAGCCTGGCTTAACGCCAAAGGTATCATTCAATATAAAAGCATTGTGCTGAACTCGTTAGAAGGGATCATTAATTTTGTAGAGGCCGGGCTGGGCATCAGCATCCTCCCCGCCGAACTGATAACGCAATACTACGCCGGCCGGAAGCTGAAAACCCATGCGCTAAATAAAGAATTGGGTACCATGTCAACAGTTCTTATCTACCGTAAAAACATCCCTCAAACCAGGGCATTAAAGGCTTTTGTAGAGATGTATTAAGAGGCTGTTTAAATTTTATTGTTTTTAATTGTAGAGACACCCCCCCGTCGCCCGCATGCAATTTACGTTAGCTGAGATGCGCGAAAGGCAATAAGGTAAAAGTCAAATAAGAAAGCGGAAACTGATGCCCCGCTTTCTTATTTTATTTTATATGCGAATGCTTAGGCGCTTAATTCTTCATAAGCGGCCGTTAACCCGCGCTCAATGCCATCGCCCTGCCATTCGGTTACACCGGGTATGGCTTTGGTTGCCAGGATCTCTTGTTTTGATTTACCGGCTTTGATGCTGCTATCTACATAATTTACCAGGCTTTCCATAAAGTGCTGCATGGCTTTTACATCATCCATATTGCCGGTTACTTTTTGCGGATCGAAGGCATGGCCAAATACAAACAGCGTATCCTTGTCAAATTGTTTCTGCGCCTTTTCGAGCACGGTGATCCAGCTTTTGCATGATGCGCCGGCGCTACGATCAACAAAAGGGTAGCGGCGGTTAAACACCAGGTCGCCGGTGTGTACCACATTGGCGTGTTCAAAGTGTATAAAACTGTCGCCGTTGGTATGGCCTGCGCCAAAATAATGGGCGGTGATACGCTCGTCGCCTACTTTAACCTTCCATTTATCGGTGTATGTGGTATCCGGATATAATTGTTTATCCTCGGTTTTTTGTTTGACTGCCGATGCCTTTTGATTGGTAAGCGAATTGGCGTGTGCTGCAACATGCTGCGCTATACCTTTAAAGGAGATATTGCCGCCGGTATGATCGCCGTGGTGATGGGTATTAATGAGCCACTCGAAAGGCTTGTCTGATTGTTTTTTTAATTCGGCAATGAGATGTGTAGCCGGATCAGGAAATTCGGCATCTACCACAACAATACCATCTTTATTTACCAGCCAGGCTATGGTGCCACCCTGCTCGGCAAACATACCTACGTTGCCGCGCAAAGGTTTAAACTGATAAGCCGGATCGGCCAGCAGTGATGCAAAACTCTTTTTACCTAAAAGTGCCACCGAGCCGGCAGTAAGCACTGTACTCATCAAAAATTTACGACGGTCCATTGGTTTATCAGCCTTAAGTTTTGAATAAAAGGCTTAAGGCCATCGTAAATTTAAGCGTTTTGCAAGCTAACAGGCAATTTATATTCTGTGAAAACTTTGTGACATATCGGGTATTACCTGCTATTCGCTTAAGGTAGGATTGTTCACTATCCCCACAAATAATATCAACCCGGTTTTCATCTCCCTGATGGCAAAAATAAAAGGCTTGTTAAAAAAGTTTGTCGGCCCTGCCGATGTTACCCCTACACCAACGGATGTTACTGCCGCCGCTTCGGTACCCTCTTCATTTACATCTATGTAAGTCTTATGTTTTACCTCGGTAATGCTCAGGCCACCTGCAGCGTTTATGCGCGTAAAATCGGCCAGGTCGCTGAACGCTATGCCCATGCCCATTGATTTTAAAATATCGTTCAGCGTAATTTCATAGCTGAATTTGAATTTAGGGATGGTTACATCCGCTTTATTAGCAGCAAGCTTACCCATCAGCAAATCCCATTTGGTTTGATTGAGCGTGGCGGCATAGCTTTTTACATCTTCGTCGGGCATAATGAGTACCATGCTGTATTTGCTGTTGCTGTAGGGCAACTCCATTACATTGGTGCCATTGTCATAAGCGTTATTGAAATCCAGCTTAGTGGTCATGAAATCGGCCTGTACGGTGCTGTTATCGGCCAGTTTAAAAGGTGCTTTGTACGTTTTGGCGGCATCAAAGCGTGTTTTCCAGGCACTTTTAAAATAAATGGCGTTAATGAGGTACATCTTCACGTTATCCGGGATTTCATTAATGATCTTCGGAATTTTATTATTGGTTTGCTGGCTTACCCACTTGTTGATGGTATTTGCAGATGCGGTTTTATTTTTAAAATCGAGGGCTTTTACCTCGGCATTATAAAAATCGGTATTGGTTTTCAGGAATGCCGGCAGCGGCGTAAAATCATTGGCATACCATATAGAGTTGGCAATTTTAAGTGAGGTATTGGGATCAAGCTGCGGCAGGTTGGTAATGAGGTTATGGTGATAACTGTTTACCTCATCCTGGGTAAAACCATCAAACCCAAGGGTACTATTGATATCGGTAAGCGTTTGGCCGGCTGCGCCATTGCTGGTCATGCCCAGGGCAAAACTTACACTTAAAGGCGAAAGCATCAGGTTTTTATCGTTGTCCGTTTCACTTGCATTAGCCTTAAACAACTTTAGGGTAAAAGCATTACCCGGCCCAACCTGCTGCTGCTCGGTTGCCGAAAGCACGAGGTCTTTCCCCTTGCCTTTGTTTATTGGTTCGTTGCCTTTTTTACAGGCTGATATGGCTAAAATACAAAGGCTTAATAAAGTAAGTTTGCGCATCATGATTGATAGGTTTATAATTAACATTACGTTTGTTAAACAGGCTACGCTACAGTAACTTAAAAAAAATAATAACAATTTATTAACGCCTGCTCTTTTTTAAGCGTGTAGTTTAGCAGGCTGAACATCCTATTTTTATATCGATGCAAAAACTATTTAAAACTGCAGCTTTTTCGCTGCTGATACTGGCAGGTTTAGGTGCGAAAGCCCAAACCCGCAAAGCCGTTTTCATTATTGCCGATGGCATCCCCGCCGATGTGATTGAAAAGCTGAATACGCCTAATTTGAAAGCGATAGCCAAACAAGGCACCTATTTACGCGCCAATGTAGGCGGCGAAAAGGGCGGCTATTCGCAAACGCCAACCATATCGGCCAATGGCTACAACAGCCTGCTTACCGCTACCTGGGTTAATAAGCACAATGTATGGGGTAATGATATTAAAGCGCCTGATTATAACTACTGGAATGTATTCAGGATGTTTAAAAATGCCTATCCTAATAAAAAGACCGCTGTATTCAGCAGCTGGACGGACAACCGTACCAAGTTGATAGGCGATAAACTCCCTGAGGCTGGAAACATCCATCCCGATTATGCTTATGATGGTTACGAACTGGATACCGTAAAATTTCCGCATGATAAAGCCGGTAACTATATGCAACTGATTGATGAGCAGGTTGCCAATTCGGCGGCCGAATGTATTCAGACCAAAGCGCCCGACCTGTCATGGGTGTACCTGGAATATACCGACGATATGGGCCACAAATATGGCGATAGTCCGCAATATTATGATGCCATCGAAAAAATGGATGCACAGGTTGGCCGCATTTGGGCCGCAATGCAATACCGCAAAGAGCATTTTAAAGAAGACTGGCTGATTTTTATCACCACAGATCATGGCCGCAGCGAAGCAAACGGTAAAGATCACGGAGGCCAAAGCACCCGCCAGCGCTCAACCTGGATGGTAACCAGCTACCGCCCGCTTAATAATTACGCCAAATACTATACCCCGGGCATTGTGGATATCACCCCGTCAATCAATAGCTTTTTAAATGTAAAAGTACCCGAAGCACAGCAACGCGAAATGGATGGAATTTCATTAATCGGCCAGCTATCAGTTGCAGAGCCCGCTGCAAACTATGTGCAGGGTTCATTAGATATTAGCTGGAAAGCTATGGATGATAAAGGCAATGTTAAGATTTGGGTTGCCGCGGATAATACTTATAAAGAAGGCAAACCGGATGACTATAAATTACTGGCCACTGTGCCTGTAACTAACGGGCACGCGTTGGTTGATGTAAAAAACATGCCATCAAAGTTTTATAAGGTGGTTATTGAAGGTGCCAATAATTCGGTAAACAGGTGGATTGTGCTGGAAAAATAGTCTGAATTTACAGAATTAGCAGAATAATTGTCTGAACCGGAATTTGGGGGAATTATTAGAATTTATAGAATTTGCTTTTCATTCTGTTAATTCCTTAATTCTAAAAATTCGGGTTCAGATAAATAAATAAGCGAAATCAACACAATCAAAACCATCAACAGTCAGGATCGGTGTAATCAAAAATCAATCGGTGTAATCCCAATAAAAAAAATCCGAAATCGAACGTCCGAATTCCCAAATCAAACACTACTTCACCACAATAAACTTGCGGCCGTAAACCTTTTTGCCTAAAAGCACTTTCATTATATACACGCCCGGCATATACTTTGATACGTTTACCTGGGTGCTGTATTTGCCTTTTGCAACATTATCGTTGTTTTGATATAAGGCCTGGCCCGATTGATCGATTATTGATAAACTCAATGCACCTGCCTCGGGCGCTGTAAAGGTTACATTCAGTATATCTTTAGCAGGCACGGGGAAAGTGTTCAGTTCAATTTCGCTGTTATCACCGGCACCACCATCGCGGGCATAAAAAATCTTGTCCGATTCGGCCGTGCAGCCGTTGGCCAGCGTTACCTGCACCGAGTAATTACCGCTTTGTACGGGTTGGTAAGTGGCTTTGGTAGCGCCCTCTATAGCTACACCGTTCAGCAGCCATTGGTTACCATCGGCAAAGCTTGATGTTAAGGTGTTGCCGTTTTGCGTTATTGTTGGCTTGCTTAGCGTTACGGCTTTACGGGTAACCGAAGGGCAACCCAGGCTTTGTACCTTCATATCGTAAAAATAGTAGTAGTAGCCTTTATAAGCAGTGGTATCGCCATTATTGCCGGTAGCCCCATTGCCCGTTATACTGAAGATATTACCTATTTTAAAAGGATAACCGTTTACACCACCATTGTTACGATAAATGGTAGCATTATCAGCAAAATCAACCGAGATCTGGTAATCGCCGGCGGCCGGTAAAGATAGGTTAAGATCATATACCCTGCCCTGATCGTTAGGATCATCAGGCTGTGCGCCGGCCAGTGGCGTGGTACGCGTAGCCACAGCATCAATACTGGCTGAGGATACGATTTGCCCGTTATTGTTAGCCACATTAAAAGTTATCTTACCCGAATTACCGATATATAACCTTGCGCTTTGTATCAGCACCGGCGCTGCGGTATGTACGCTTACATAAGGCGTGAACTGATTATAGCCTCCTGCCGTAAACACGTTTTTTGTAGCCGGGCCGATACTGCCTTTAAAATCGTTTACACCGGCATAAAAAGTATTGTTAACGGGCGCCTGGTTGGTAACAGCCTCCGAACCGGCAGCTATCGGCAGCACATCATTGGCATTTTTATACCAGAAAACAGTGCCATCGCCATTTCCAAATAATTCGTACTGTCCGGCTGTAGAGCAATAGTAAGCGCTCAGATCGCCAATGGTGGCGGGCGGGTTAACAGTGATATTGGCCGTTACCGTGTTATTGCTGATAACGGGGTCGCCGTTAAGTTTGCTGGTGGCGGTAACGGTATACGATGCACCCGCCACAGCATTAAACTGACCGCTTAGCGTAAAATTATCCTCGGCCGATGGCTGAAGGATGCTTTTATAGATATCGTTGTACGTAGTGGTAATATTGTTGGCATCGGTAATGGTTACCGTAACCGGGATATTGCTGATGGCCGCGTTACCAAAATTTTTAAGCCTTACGGTAACAGGAGTGCTTGCCGAGCAGGTACCACCGGCACCCGGACTAACAATGGATATAACCCCGGCATCAATCCCGGTTTGTAAAAACTGTACACGGTAATCCTGGGTTTCGCCTTTGGCATAGCCGCCGCAGGCTTTCACGGTGTTGGCATCATCAGTTTCGGTAAGCACCACGCGCATGAGGCTGTAGGCACCGGCGGTAACTGTGCCAGGCACGGTGATATTGGTATTGTAGGTTCCGGTGGCATTGATAACTCCGGTTGTTGCCACCAGTTCATTATCTTCGAAAGTACCGTTGGCATTCCAGTCGATAAAAACTTTGGCTGCTTTATTAAAATTATTACCGCAGGTACCTAAGGTAATACTGAGCGGGTAGGTTTTGGCCTGCTCAAGCTGGGCGGTTAAACTGGTATAATCCGAATAACTTTTGCAGCCGGCAGCGGGCGTATTATCAATATTGGCCAATTTAAAATTGTTCACCCGCGAATCGGCATTGGAAAGCGGAGCCGATGCACAGTAAGCTGCGCCACCTACGCCTGTAACAATAAGCGAATAAGCCTGCGAGCCGGATTTTAAAGTACTCTTATGAGTTACCGTAATGGTATATGCCCTGCCTGGCACGGAATTGGGGATATAAACCTGCTCAATATTATCGCGGATATTATCACCTTTAGTAGCGGCGAATCCCGGCTTTTCAGGATCAAGCACCCAGGGACTGAAAGTTGTGGTTCCGTCGCTTACCCGGATGTCGAGGTCGTTTACAAGTTTGGGTGTGCGGCTGTTAATTACCCCTTCGGCTGTGGCTGTGCCTTCAGGGTCTGTCCATGATATGGTGGCTGCAAGCAGGGTACTGCCTGATGCTATTACGTTATAGGTTTGCGTTTGGCCCTGCGCAAGCGTTTTCTCGCTCACCGTACTTTTACCACCATTATCAGTTATGGCCTGTGCGGCGGCCGTCATGTTAAGCAATCCCCAGCCGTAAATATAATCCGGACCAACATTGCCTGCATCAAAAGCGGTATGGCAAACAAGTCCTTTTAAAGTAGCCGAGCGCATAAAGGCGCCATTATTTTTTTTAGCATAATACTCCTGCAGCAAATACAATGATCCGGTAACGTTGGGCGATGCCATCGATGTGCCGGATAAAGTAAGATATGATGTGGTGTTATCGATGCCTACCGAAAGTACGTTAACACCATCGGCAACCAAATCGGGTTTAATACGGCCATCATCTGTAGGGCCCCAACTGCTAAAGGGCGCAATTGTTACATCAGTACGGTTTTTGGGGCCATATAATAGCGGGTAAACCGCCCCTACGGTAATGCCGTTTTTTGAGTTACCGGTTGTGCTGATAATATCGTAACCATCATTATTGCTGATGCCTGCCGGGCGGGCACCCTTGCTAACCATAGTTTGGTCGGTTCGGCTTTTATAACCGTAATAGGTTTGCCCTACAGGGGGGCCGTTTTCCTCGCGCGAATTACCGGCCGAAGCCACAATGAGGTAATACGGCGCATTGTACGCTATTTTATCCCAGTTGGCAGTTTTGGCATCATAAAAACCAAAGTTATAATCAACCGAATCGCCGGGTAAGCCGTTCCATTCCCAGCGGCCGTCGGTATCATTATAATCCCATCCGGCAACAATACCATAAGAATGGTTGGAAAGCAGCAGATTGGCGGCTGCAGCACTCATTTCGGTTTCATCGTCATTAAAATCGTACGATTGCAGTGTTGCCGCCCCGAACGACATGCCTTTGGCCGGCGCATACACGCCCCTGGCTATCATGGTACCGGCCACATGCGAGGAGTGATCGCTAATAGCGGCGTTATTTTTTAGGGTGATAGTTTTACCGGCAAATTCCTGGTGAGCCCTGTATACCGAACCGCCATCCCAGATAGCCAGCTTCCCGGCCAAAAAATCCGACGAGCCTGATAAATTTAAACCCAGCGAACCTCCCGGCTGTAAGTTGTTTGTACCCACGGTGGCCGCGGCCGTAGTATTGTTATGCGTAGTTAAATACACCGGGAAGCCCAGTTTATTAACACCCTGCAGGATAATCAGGTTACCCTTACGGTTATGGCGCACTAATGTCCAGCCGTGCGTTTGCGCAAGTGATACAGCTTTATTATATGATGCTTTATAAGCTGTGCTTGTTTGGCTTGATAGTTTATTGAGTTCGGCCTCGCCCGTGGCGCTAACTAAAGGTTGCTGTGCAAAGATGCCGCCTGTAAAGCCTAACATTAAAAAGCAAAGGGAAACAGCTGTGTAAAGTTTATTCATTGGTTTGAAAGATAGGCAATTTTAAGAAAAATAACCTATAGTTCATGTTGTTGCTTTTAGCTATTTATAAACGCCGTACCAGGCTAAAATTGAGCAAGGTATTACTTAACAACACTAATTTATTATCGTTTTTTTAGCAGATCAAGATTTCCTTCTTCGGTAACAACGTATTCTGAATATTCTTTCAAGGGCATTTTCATATCACTTTGCTGCCTTTTTTTGCGCGGCCCACGCAAAGGCAATATAATCACACATAAAAACAGCAATATTTTTAACGCCACAAGCATATCATTTGTTTTTTCTATATAAATCCGCTTTAATTTTTACACCAGAGAAAAAAAATCAATATAAAAAAGCCAAACAATAAATTATTTTGAATAAAAATTTAAAATCAGCTAATTTTCTTTGATAAAATTACACTTACAAGCCATTAAGTTTAGCTATTTAATAAATTCTAAGGTTTTTTTAAGGTTTTAGACGATCATAAACGCGTATTTTTAAAAAAAAACAACAAACAAGATTAAAAAATAGGGATTTTGAGCGATTTTTTTTAATTGAAAAACAAGAAAACCTTAATAATATATTAAAAACTAAAACCCTTTTACAATGAAGATTAAAATTCTACACAAAAAAATCCCTGCTTACCTGCTGCTTAGTATGATACTGATGCTCGCTTTCGTATTGATTGAGCCGTTACGCACTTTTGCGCAGGACGCCACCGGAGCCAAAACAGGTACAATTAATGATGTTACGGCTGCAAAAGCCGGCGCACCTACAGCCGCCGAAGTAGGTGATGCCGTGGGCCACAACAAAATTGCCATTAACATGATGTGGACGCTGATCTGCGGCTTCCTGGTAATGTTTATGCAGGCCGGTTTTGCCATGGTTGAAACAGGCTTTACCCAAAAGAAAAACGTTGCCCATACTATGGGTATGAACTTTTTGGTTTATGCAATAGGCATGTTTGGTTTTTGGGTGTGCGGATTTGCCTTCATGTTTGGCGGTGCATTAAACGCTGCTACCCTGGGCGGTGCGCCGGGCGTTATTCCTCACGAATATACGGTAACCTTATTTGGTCATAGCTTTGGCGTTATAGGCTCGGTAGGCTTTTTCCTCAATAGTAAGGTTTATGATGTGGGCGTATTTACGCTATTCCTGTTCCAGATGGTGTTTATGGATACTACCGCCACCATCCCGACAGGCTCAATGGCCGAGCGCTGGTCATTTAAATCGTTCCTTATTTTTGGCTTGTTCATCTCTATGTTTGTATACCCAATTTATGGCAACTGGGTTTGGGGTGGCGGCTGGTTATCGCAACTGGGCGTAAACTTTGGCCTTGGCCATGGCATGGTTGATTTTGCAGGCTCATCTGTTGTACACCTTGTTGGTGGCGTAGCAGCGCTTGCCGGCGCAATTATTATCGGCCCTCGTATCGGCAAATTCAATGCCGATGGCACGGCTAATACTATACCGGGGCATAATATTCCGATGGCGCTGGCTGGTACATTTATTCTTGCCTTAGGCTGGTTTGGCTTCAACCCGGGTTCAACTTTGGCCGGTGGCGATTTCAGGATCAGCATTGTAGCTGTAAACACGATGATGGCCGGTACCGCCGGTACGCTTGCCGCCTTAGCTGTGCTTTATATCCAGAAAAAGAAACCCGATCCGGGCATGCTGGCCAATGGTATGCTGGCCGGTTTAGTAGCCATTACCGCTCCCTGCGCATTTGTAAATTCAATATCATCGGTAATTATCGGCGCTATTGCTGGCTGTTTGGTGGTTTTAACTATCCACCTGATGGACAATGTATTTAAAATTGACGACCCGGTTGGTGCATTTGCGGTACACGGTGCTAATGGGGCATGGGGCGTTTTATCATTAGGCTTATTTGCCGACGGCTCATACGGTGATGGCTGGAATGGTGTGGCCGGCCCGGTTAAAGGCTTGTTTTATGGCGATGCCAGCCAATTTGGCGCTCAGTGTATAGGTACACTTACCTGTATGGTTTACACATTTGTTGTGATGTACATCTTCTTTAAGATATCAAATAAAATAACCCCGATAAGGGTTAAAGCGGACGACGAAGTTGCCGGATTGGACGTGCCAGAAATGGGCGTTTTGGGCTACGTCGATTAATTAGTTTGAAAGTTGAATTACCTGCCCGCGACGGGCAGGTAAT
This sequence comes from Mucilaginibacter celer, assembly GCF_003576455.2. Lineage (NCBI taxonomy): Bacteria > Pseudomonadati > Bacteroidota > Sphingobacteriia > Sphingobacteriales > Sphingobacteriaceae > Mucilaginibacter > Mucilaginibacter celer. The sequence continues at coordinate 6,614,261 of NZ_CP032869.1, read as the reverse complement.
TTTTGTTAAAAAAAAGAGAAAGGGAAAGGATATGAAAAGGATAATATCAAAAGCGATTAACCCGCTTAGGATGCTGATAAACGACAGCCGTTTTACCGGCATCATGTTAATTGCCTGCACGCTGCTATCAATGTGCCTGGCAAATTCATCATTTGGTACCGGCTATAAACAGTTCTGGAACGGCGAATTTACATCGCATATTGCTATACCTCTACCCGAAAACTTTTTAAGCTGGATCAATAATTTCCTGATGGCATTTTTCTTTTTAATGGCAGGCATGGAAATTAAGCGTGAACTTATCAGCGGCGAGCTATCGTCATTTAAAAAAGCCGTGCTGCCATTTGGCGCGGCGCTTGGTGGTATGATAGTTCCGGCATTAATATTTGTTGCTTTTAACCTGCATACCAGCTACCTGCATGGCTGGGGCATACCAACCGCTACGGATATTGCTTTTTCGGTTGGTATTGCTTCCCTGTTGGGCAAACGGATCCCGGTAGGTTTAAAAATATTACTGATGGCACTGGCCATTATTGACGATCTGGGTGCCATTGTAGTTATTGCCCTGTTTTACGGCGGGCATCTCAACTGGATATTCCTTGGCATAGGGATTTTGCTTTATGCCTCGCTGTTTGCCTGCAATTACTTTAAAATAAAATTTGGCCCGGTGCAAATCCTCCTCTCGGCAGGTTTATGGTATGCGTTTTTTAACTCCGGCATCGAATCAAGTATCGTAGGTGTATTAATCGCCTTCGCAACGCCTGTTCATGAACTCCCCAAAATCGAAAAATATATACACCGTTGGGTTAACTTCCTTATCATACCGCTATTTGCATTAGCCAATACAGCTATTATATTACCCGGCAACATTATTGGCGCTTTGGGCACCAGCGTTGGGCTGGGCATTATATTTGGTTTAGTTTTAGGCAAGCCTATAGGCATCTTCGTTTTCAGCAGGGTACTGGTAGCCCTTAAAGTAGCCAGTTTACCGCGAAACGTGCAATGGAAGCAGGTATTTGGCATGGGTACCCTGGCAGGCATTGGCTTTACCATGTCAATATTCACCACTATGCTGGCATTTAAAGTTGAGGCTTTTCAGGATATAGCCAAGGTAGCCATTTTGGTAAGTGTACTGTTATCGTTGGTGTTAAGCATGGCTTATTTCCTGATTATTAGCGTAAACATGACGTTTGAACATACTGAAGATACAGAAACCCTGTCGCCGGCGGCAGCAGGCCAGATGGAACTGGAATTAGGATAAGTTATATTTTGATATATCTTGTTTTGGGTCTGTTATTTCTAAGGGAGAAATAAAAGCAACTCATAAAGCTCCGGCCTAATCAACCGGGGCTTTGTCTGTATAAAGTGTTTACCTTTTTTATTAACTTATTGGCATAAACACGACTATTATATCATGTATAAAATTCTATTACTGGAAGACGATTTTAAAATGGCTAACGAAATCAAAATCTTCCTGGGTAATAAAGCCCTGCATTGCGATATAGTGTACGATGGAGCTTTGTTTTTTAAAAACCTGCAGATAGAAACCTATGATCTTTACATACTCGATGTAAACGTACCTACCCTGAATGGCATAGAAGTTTGCAAGAGGATCAGGAAAACTGATAAAACCAAACCTATATTAATGCTCACCGCTTATAGCGATGTAGAAAATAAAATAGTTGCATTTGATTCGGGCGCTGATGACTATCTTGTAAAACCGTTTCACCTGCAGGAACTATCGGCCAGGGTAAATGCCTTGTTAAGACGCAGCTATGGTGCTATTGAAGACAGTAAGCCTGTTTTCACCATTGACGACCTGATTATCGACGCAGTTGAAAAAAAAGTAAGCCGGGCGGGCAGAGAAATACCATTATCGCCCAAAGAATATAAATTAATTGAGTTACTGGCCGCAGAAGATGGTAAGCCGGTATCCAAACAAACTATTGCCGCAAAGGTATGGGATATCAATTTTGAAACCGGAACTAATACCATCGAAGTATATATCAACTATTTACGCAACAAAATAGACAAAGGCTTTAACCGACCGCTGCTACATACCCGGCCCGGATTTGGATACTACCTGAAATGAACCTGAAACAACGATTTTCATTTATCTTCAGCTCGCTGTTTTCGGTGTTGCTGGCATCGGTAATGGTTACGGTTTATTTTCTTTTTACACACTTCAGGCAGGATGAGTTTGCCACCCTGCTTACCGAAAAAGCACAAACAACAGCCAAACTGCTTATTGAGGTTAAAGAAATTGACTACAAAATGCAAAAGCTTATTGACAGCAACAGCGTTAATAAGCTTTATAACGAAAACACACAAATTTATGATTCGTTCAAAAAGCTCATCTACAACAGCAATTCAAAACTAACTATTGATTATACCGACGATGAGTTGGACCAGATTAAGGAGAAAGGGAGATTTTTAGCCGCATCAGAAAATACGACGTACTGGGCCTGTATTATATTTTTGATAATAAAGGCTATTATGTGCTGGTATCGGCCGAAGACACCTATAATAACAGTAAGCTTAACTATCTCAAATACCTGCTTTTTGGCGCTTTTGTGATAGGTACGCTTGTAGTATGGATCCTATCATTCAGCCTGAGCCGTAGTGCGTTGAAACCCCTGTACAACTTCAGAAAGAAAATCCAGGAAATAACCGACAGCAATTTAAAGATCCGCTTGTCTGGGGAAAAGCGGGAAGATGAGATCAATACCCTCGCCAACTCATTTAACCAGATGATGGACCGTATTGACAATGCTTACGAAAGGCAGAAAGAATTTACGGGCAATGCCTCGCACGAGTTACGCACCCCGATAGCCCGCATTGTAGCCCAACTCGAAAATCAACTTAACCGCGATAGTCTCGACCCCGCTACACGTACCAACCTCGAGAGCATATCTGAAGATACTTTTCAATTATCCGAAATGGTGAGTTCGTTAGTTGCATTGGCAGATATTAACAGCAGAGAAAATTCGCGTTCGCTGATGCGCCTGCGATTGGATGAACTTGTATTTAGTTCGGTGGCCGATCTGTCAAAAACCTGCCCGGATTTTAAATTAAAATTCGAGATAGAGCAGCAACCCGGAAACGAACATGCTCCCGAAATTGCCGGCGATGAAACACTGATGAAGATTGCTTTACGCAACCTAATGAAAAACGCGTACAATTATTCGGATAACCATACGGTAGATTGCCTGATCAGGCGCGAAAACGGGCAACTACAGCTACTAATTTGCAATAAGGGCGAGATACCGGACGTAGAGAACACCACTACCCTATTCACCACCTTTTACCGGGGCAGTAATACAGCCGGGGTTTCGGGAAGCGGTATTGGGTTAAGCATAGTGAAAAGGGTAATGGATTTTCATAATGCAACTGTTTTTTTTAAGGTGATACCGCCCGATACAAACCAAGTGCTGATCGTTTTTGATATCGCCTAAACGCCGCATGCCTTGAACCCCCTCAATCCTGCCAACCGTTAATGAACGCTTGTGGCGCCAACCCGGCAGATACCCCGCTGTGCGGAGCAAACCCGCATTGATCGAATAGTTATGACAGATATTTACCAACTATCGGCATTCTTCTGCCCATTCCAAATGCTTTTGGCGATACCCTTAAAATAGGCGGCGTTTGGTAACGTTTATGCTCGGCTGAGTTGGTTAGTTTAATCACACGTTTCACTGTAGCTTCATCATATCCCATCCTGATAATCTCGGCCGATGAGCAGCGGTTTTCAATGTATTCGGCCAGGATCTTGTCCAGCACATCATACTCGGGCAACGAATCAGTATCTTTTTGATCAGGCCTTAATTCGGCCGATGGCGGTTTGATGATGGAGTTGATGGGGATAATCTCCTTATCGCGATTGATATATCTCGCAAGCTCAAAAACCTGTGTTTTGTAAACATCACCAATAACTGAGATACCACCACACATATCGCCATACAAAGTACCGTAACCTACAGCAGCTTCACTTTTGTTGCTCGTATTTAGTAAGATGTAACCAAACTTATTACACATCGCCATCAGCAACACAGCACGGCTGCGTGATTGGATATTTTCTTCGGCAATATTAAATGGCAAACCGTCAAACTGCGGATGCAGGGCGGTTTCAAATGCTTCGGTTATGCTTTTTATTGCAACTACTTCGTGCTTGCAGCCCAGGTTTTCCACCAGGTCGAGCGCGTCTTTCAGTGAATGATCTGTTGAGAAGCGGGATGGCAGCAATACCGCCATTACATTTTGCGGCCCCAAAGCCTCGGCAGCCAAAGCGCAAACAACGGCCGAATCGATACCGCCCGATAAGCCTAAAATGGCCTGCTTAAAGCCCGATTTATAAAAATAATCACGAATGCCTAACAAAATAGCCTGGTGAATTTGTTCAATATCGCTTGCACGTTCGGCTTTGATAGTTGTTGGATGATCGAAACTTAATGTATTATCGGCATTCAGCGTATAATAGGCCAGCGTTTCTTCAAAATAGGGTAGTTCATCAATTACCTTACCTGCGTTATCAAACACCAGCGATCCGCCGTCGAAGATCAGTTCCGTTTGGGCACCTACATGGTTTACATATAATAATGGCAGTTTATAGCGGCTGGCGTTATCGCTCAATATCTCTATACGCTCCTCATCATGATTATAGGCAAACGGAGAGGCTGCTATGTTAATCATTACATCCGGTTGCTGATGGATCAGCGTATCCATCGGCCGGGTAACGTATAGCGGGTTTTCGATGGTGTTCCAAAGGTCTTCGCAGATGGTTAAGGCAATGCGTTTGCCTTTAAAATCGATGCAGCTAAATTCGGTAGAAGGTTCAAAGTAGCGGTACTCGTCAAATACATCGTAATTTGGTAGCAGGGCCTTGTTCACTACGGCTTTTACTTTGCCGTCCTCAATAAAATAAGCTGAGTTACTCAGATCCTTTCCCTCGGTTTTATGATTAGGTGTTGGCAGGCCTATAATGCAGGCCACATCAACACATACTTCGGCTATTTTTTTGGCTGCTTCATCGCAAAGGCCTATAAACTCGTCAAATTCCAAAAAATCGCGAGATGGATAGCCGCAAACGCATAGCTCGGCAAACACCACGAGGTCGGCCCCCTGGTTTTTTGCCTTGATGATATGATCGATTATTTTTTTGGTGTTCGATTCAAAGTTACCTACGTGATAGTTAAGCTGTGCTAACGCGATTTTCATAAGTATATATTCTTTAAGTATTAGTCTAAAGTTTTTAGTCTGAAGTCGAAAGCAAAACTGAAGACTTGCGACTTAAGACTTAGAACTTTGAACTGTTAACTTAGCAACATTATGTAAATAAAATTACTTTTGCTTCAATAAGGATAAAAATGAGTTCTACCCGGTTTATAGCAAAGCAAATTTACTTAATTTTTTTTATCGGCCTGATATTAAGCAGCTGCCGCGATCACAAAAAAGTTGACCTGAGCAATATTAACGTTGATGTCAAAATAGAACGCTTCGATCATGATTTTGATGCCATGCACAGCAAACCTATGGGCACGCAGGCCGCATACCTGCAAAACAACTATGGCACTTTTTATCCCGATTTTATTCAACGCATTTTACAGGCCGGCAGTACAAAAGATACCGCTTATTTTGAAACGCTAAGGAAAGTGTTTGCAGGCAAGGCTTATATCGACCTGAAACATGATGTTGATGCCGCCTACCCTAACATGGATAAGCCGGAAGCCAGCCTTACCGAAGCTTTTAAATACATCAAATATTATTATCCGCAAAAACGCCTGCCACGTGTTTATGCCTACATTTCGGGCTTTCAGGCTCAAACCAGCATTGGCGATGGTTATTTTGCCATTGGGATCGATTTGTTTTTGGGAGCCGATTCGAGGTTTTACCCCTCGTTAACCGATGCGTATCCGCATTACCTGTCGCGATGGTTTACGCCCGATAATATTACCCCACGGGTTGTTGAAGGTATGGCCAGGGAAGATATGTTTCCCGAAAACGACGCGGATAAATCTTTGCTGAATAAAATGATCTACAACGGCAAGATCATGTATTTTATGGACAGGATTTTGCCCGATGTGGCCGATAGCACCAAGATCCGTTATACCACGCAGCAATTGCAATGGTGCCATGATTTTGAAGGCAAGATCTGGGGATATTTTTTGGAGGAGAATCTGCTTTACGAAACCGATTATCCAAAAATTCAACGGTATTTAACCGAAGCTCCTTTTACTCCCGGCCTGGGCGAAAAAAATGATTCGGCACCTAAGCTGGCTGTATGGACGGGCTGGCAGATAGTGCGCCGGTATATGGAAAAACATCCGGAGGTTACCCTACAGCAGCTAATGGCCGATAAGGATGCCCAGAAGATCCTGAACGAATCGGCCTATCATCCCAAATAAAAAGTATAAAAAAGCGCCTCCGGAAACCGAAGGCGCTTTTTTTATATCTTCTGCCTGTTAATGGCTTTTACTTCATGATTGCGAAAACGCATTTCAAAGCGATCAGGATACCAATGATCAGGATAACGTTTGAAATAGAAGTAAACATAAAGCCTGTGTTGGCATCGCCGGCAAAACGCAAAAACACGCCTACTATACCGATAATGATAGCAACAGTTAATAATTTGTAGTGACCTTCTGCGTTAGCATTTTCCATTGATTCCATGGTACCTATTTTTAATGTTTCCGCAAAAATAGAAATGTTTACCGAAAATGCTACAAAGTTTTTAGGATTTTACACCACTTGCAAACCATACCGGGTGTTTGCGCCTGTAATAGCGATATAAGCCCCACAAACCTATCGCCAAAACAATATTTGCCAGTGCCAGCAGCAATTCGACAAACACAAACCAACCATTGTTTATGGCTATAGCCAAACGCTTAAAAAACGGCAGTTGATAAGCCGAAGGATCATCATTGGCCACCATTTCCTGGTGGATAATATTGCTCTGGTAAAAGCTGAGGCTAACCACACTGTATTTCACCGCGGCATCGGTACGCATGTTGCCAATTTGCTGATCTACCATATCATCTTTTAGCAGCATCACATTCACCGGATCTTTAATTACTACTTTGCCTTTCTTTTGCTGATCTACCAGGTCCTGCCGGTTGCGGAGTTTCAGCTTTTCGGAGAGGTAATCGAGGGTGCGATCTTCAATATCCATTTTGCGGAGGGTAACATACATACCCATGTGGCTAACTTCGGTCATAAAGTTTTCCAGTTTTTCGGAAGGGACTTTCACCGTCATATCGGCATTGGTGCTAAGGGCTGATACACGCTTCACCGAATCGTCGCTTACGCGAATGTCTTCGCTCCGTTCAACATTGGTTTGCATCTGGTGGTGCATTACCATGCCGCCGTCACGAGTGGTAAGTGCCGCGATGGCATCGCCGGTTTGCTGTACGTTTTTTACTTTGAAGCGCATGTCGGCAGTTTTTACCAGTTTGGTTGATACAGTGTCGGCGGCCGTGTTGGTGCTTACGGCAACAGTATCCGCACTGGACGATGAGGCTTTATCATCGCGGATGGCTTCATAGTTTGATCCTTTACAAGCGCCCAGCAGCAATACGCCCGCCAGCAACGCCAGGAATAATTTTGTTTTCATAACTGTTTAATTTTCTTTGGTATACATTGATACCGCAGGATGGCGAAAGGTAACCCTAACCGTTGATTGGGGAGGTGATTGCGTGATTTCGCTGATTGTCTGAACCGGGATTTTTTCTTTGGGGGGGATTGTGGGATAAGCGGGCCTTGGCTTAGTGTATCGTTCTAAAAACGTTTACGCTTTTAATCAATAGTCCCAAAAATGTGTTGCATTTTGGGATTAAAGACAGCCTACTTACTTAGGTAATCGGGAGCTGAAAACTCACACCACTCCCCTTTTATATAGTAATACTTGTAATCGCCTAATTTAACTACAGGAAATACCCCCTTAATATACTGCTTACTTTCGGCATTCGTTTTAGAGTTAAAAACTGCAAAAGTTCGCGATAAACTTTCCCGGTATTTGTAAAAAATGTTTTGTTTCGTATCAAAATGTAAATTGGCTATGCCGTTGCGAACATAATTACCGGCGGATTCTTTTACCGATTTACGTTCGGCGTGTATTTTAGCCTGTAATTTGTAATTGGCGGCACTGCTTCCGTTTAAAGCAAACCTAACTTTATACCGTGTTTTCACGCTAACCTTTGCCGGCGACTTTTTTGTTTCGCTAAAATCAATAAAGTCCTCTTTAAATAAGGATGAAACGTGTAATGATTCACAAAGGCGATTATCCCTGGCACAGATTACTAATGTTTTTTCTAAATGCATCCCTGAACCGGCACGCACGCTGCAGGTAACCATTAAAAAATTCTTATTCAAAAGCCTAACTTTTTCAACGGTGTAAACATCTTGAAGCTTAATGGTATCTTTTGAAGATATAATCAACAATATTCCTTTTCCATCTATCGGGACTACTTTAATAGCCTTCTTCTCTCCGTTGAATGCGTCGACACTAAACGTTTGGGCCTTCGCTAAACTGGCAATACAACCAATTAATAAAAGGGCAATAATCAGACCACGGTTGAATTGATGGTACATAGGATTTAGGTTATTGGGTGACTATACTTTCATGGGTAAATTTAGCAAATTACAGGTAAATCAAAATCTAACACATGTAGACGTTTCGCGATAGTACAACTTCAACCAGTATCTTTTAAAAACAAAAAAGGCTCTCCTCCCGGAAAGCCCTCTTCTATATAAAAGTACTCTTAAACTTAGTTGCCGCCTGAAAGGGCTGCCGCACCACTCACAATCTCGGTAAGCTCGGTAGTGATGGCTGCCTGACGGGCCTGGTTGTATGAAAGTTTTAACGATTTCAAAAGCTCACCGGCGTTTTCGGTTGCTTTATCCATCGCTGTCATACGGGCACCGTGCTCAGAAGCGTTCGAATCCAAAACAGCACGGTAAAGTTGGATTTTGATATTTTTAGGGATCAATTGCTCAACAATTTCCTGTTGTGATGGCTCAAGGATGTAATCAACGTTAGCTTCTTTGGCCTCTTCCTTTTTCTCAGGTTTTGGCACTGGTAACAGCTGCTCGGTGATCAGGTATTGTACAGCCGCGTTACGGAAGTGGTTATACACCAATTCAACACGGTCGTAATCACCATTCACAAAACCCTGCATAATGGCTTCGGTAATTTTTGAAGCATTTTCAAAGTTCAGATCCGAGTACAGCTCGTTGTTGTTACCAATAACGTTGTATTTACGCCTTTGATAAAACTCCTGGGCTTTTTTACCGATGGCAACGATAGATACGTTACCGGCAGCTAATTGCTTAGGATATTTCTCGGCGATTAAGTTATTGGCAGTTTTAATAACGTTGGTATTGAATGCACCGGCCAAACCACGGTTTGATGATACCACAACTACCAATACACGTACCGGCTCGCGCTCTTGCAGATACGGCGAAGTGTTATCCTCCAAACTTGCCGACAGGTTAGCCAACAGGTCTTTCAGCTTACTTGCGTAAGGGCGCAGTTGGATAATAGCGTTGGTAGCACGTTTCAACTTAGCAGCCGAGACCATTTTCATGGCCTTGGTGATCTGCTGGGTTGATGATACAGATTTGATCCTGTTTCTTACTTCTTTTAAATTAGCCATTCTTTACGATGTGCAAATTTTTTTAATGTGCAAATATGCGGATGTGCAGATGTGCAGTTTTATTTAAGTGCGGATATACATTGCGTGCATCTTTAATCTGCACATCTGCATATCCGCACATCTAAAATTAATACCTTGCCGATAGTTCTTTAGCTACTGTTTCCAGTACGCCGGTAAGCTGGTCGTCAAATTTACCTGCTTTAAGGGCAGCTAAAACTTCCGGGTGACGGGCTTCTAACTGATCGGTAAATTCGGTTTCAAATTCCCTTACTTTATTTACCGGTACGTTACGCATTAAGTTTTTAGTACCTAAGTAAATGATAGCAACTTGTTTTTCTACAGTTACCGGTGAGTATTGACCTTGTTTCAGGATCTCTACGTTACGGATACCTTTGTCCAACACGTTTTTGGTTGAAGCGTCAAGGTCTGAACCGAATTTAGAGAAAGCCTCTAACTCGCGGAACTGAGCCTGGTCAAGTTTCAGGGTACCTGCTACTTTTTTCATTGATTTGATCTGCGCGTTACCACCTACACGTGATACCGAGATACCTACGTTGATAGCCGGACGAACACCAGCGTTGAACAAGTTCGACTCTAAGAAGATCTGACCATCGGTAATCGAAATTACGTTGGTTGGGATGTATGCAGATACGTCACCAGCCTGTGTTTCGATGATAGGAAGCGCTGTTAATGAACCGCCACCTTTAACGATATGTTTGATCGACTCAGGAAGATCGTTCATTTGTTGAGCGATCGAATCGTTTGAGTTGATTTTAGCGGCACGCTCTAATAAACGGCTGTGCAGGTAAAATACGTCACCCGGGTAAGCCTCACGGCCCGGTGGACGACGTAATAATAACGAAACCTCACGGTAAGCAACAGCTTGTTTAGATAAGTCATCATAGATGATCAAACCAGGGCGACCAGTATCGCGGAAATACTCGCCGATAGCGGCACCGGCAAACGGAGCAAAGAACTGCATGGTTGCAGAATCCGAAGCGTTAGCGGCAACTACGATTGAGTAAGGCATAGCGCCGTTCTCTTCCAGCGTACGAACGATGTTGGCAACAGTTGATGCTTTTTGTCCGCAAGCTACATATATACAGATAACAGGTTGGCCTGCATCATAAAATTCTTTTTGATTGATGATGGTATCGATACAAACCGCAGTTTTACCTGTTTGACGGTCACCGATAACCAACTCACGCTGGCCACGGCCGATAGGGATCATCGCGTCGATAGCTTTGATACCGGTTTGTAATGGCTCGGTTACCGGCTGACGGTAGATTACACCTGGCGCTTTACGCTCAAGTGGCATCTCGTAAGTTTCGCCGGCAATAGGGCCTTTACCATCGATAGGGTTACCGAGGGTATCCACAACGCGGCCTAACATGCCTTCACCTACTTTAATAGATGCGATCCTGTTGGTACGTTTAACGGTATCACCTTCTTTAATATCGTCAGATTTACCTAACAATACCACACCCACGTTATCTTCTTCAAGGTTAAGTACGATGCCTTGCAATCCTGTGCCAAATTCAACCAACTCGCCCGACTGTACTTTAGTTAATCCATAAACGCGTGCGATACCGTCACCCACCTGGAGTACAGTACCCACTTCTTCTAATTCAGATTCTGACTTGAAGCCGGCCAACTGCTGACGCAAAATTGCTGATACTTCATCTGGTCTTACCTCTACCATTGTTTAAAATTTATTTAGAGTTTTACTTTTAATACTTATTAATTATGCCTGAACAGCAAATTCTTTTTTCAACTTCTTAAGGCTTGCAGCAATGCTGGTATCAACCTGCCTGTCGCCTATGGTTAGCACAAAACCACCTATCAGCGCTGGATCTATCTTGGTTTCCAGTACCACGGTACCGCCAACAGCCTGTTGCAGCTCGGCAATTAATGTAGCCTTGTTAGCTTCAGAAAGCGCGGTTGCAGATGTTACTTTAGCCTTAGTAATGTGATTTTTAACATTATACTGGTTAATATATTCGCCTGCTGTAAAGTATAAAACCTCACCGCGGCCTTTGTTAACCATCAGCTTAAAAAAAGCGATAGTAGCTTTGTTCACCTTGCCCAAAAAAATCTCATCAAGTATTTTTATTTTTTTTGAATGAGATATGATCGGGTTGGCCAATACGGCTACCAGCTCGGGGCTGCCCTTCAGGGTTTTAAGAAAAAGGTCCATATCGGCTTTGATCTCCGCAACAATACCTTGTTCCTGGGCAAGATCAATGATCGATTTGGCGTACCTGGTTGCTACCGTTATTTCTGACATATTTTTGTTGAGATGTGAGATATAAGATATGAGATTTGAGACTTAAGAACTTTGCATTTGTTCTCATATCTCCCGTCTAATATCTAAAATCTCATGTCTATATTACAATTTAACTTCTTTTAATAACTGGCCTACCAGTTCGTCTTGTTTTGCCTGATCTTCAAATTGCTTGCGAAGGATTTTCTCAGCAATTTCTAAAGACAAGGTAGCAACCTGATTTTTAACATCAGCCAAAGCAATAGCTTTCTGGTTGTTAATTTCAACACGGGCAAGCTCAATCATACGTGCACCTTCTTTGTGCGCGGTTTCTTTAGCTTCGCTAATGATGCTTTCTTTTACCTTGCGGGCTTCAGAAAGGATCAAATCGCGCTCGGCACGGGCTTGTTTAATTAACGATTCGTTTTCGTTAGTTAAACGGCTCATTTCTTCTTTAGCAGCCTCAGCTTTTAATAAAGCATCTTCGATAGAACGCTCACGCTCGGTGATAGCGCCCATAATTGGTTTCCAGGCAAATTTAGCTAAAATAAAGAACAGAAATGCGAAAGCTACTGTAGTCCAAACAACTAAACCTAATTCCGGGGTAACTAATGGATTCATTTTATATTGACCTCTTATTTTTCTCTTTCAATTAAACATTTTAATAAGAACCGCCCCGGGGCCAACCGCTCCGGCTGCGGTTCTTAATTTTTTGAGCTGATTAACGTAAGCCCAGGAATGATACTACCACACCGAACAAAGCAGCACCTTCAATAAGAGCTGCAGCGATGATCATGGCAGTTTGGATTTTTGAAGCAGCTTCCGGCTGACGTGATATACCTTCCATGGCTTTACCACCAACCTGACCGATACCGATACCAGCACCGATTACTGCTAAACCTGCACCTAATGCAGCAATACTTCCAATCATGATTTTAAATTTAAAATGTTAATATATATTATAGTTGTTTACTAATTAATGATGGTGCTCCTCAATGGCGCTACCAATAAACAATGCGGTAAGCAAAGTAAAGATAAAGGCTTGCAAACCCGCTACCAGCAACTCAAGCACGTCCATAAACACTACGAAAGGCACTGAAACCAGCGAAACGTAAGCGCTTTTAAAAACGAAGATGAGCGATATCAGGGCAAGCACAATAATGTGACCTGCGGTAATGTTTGCGAACAAACGGATCATTAACGCAAAAGGCTTTGAAAAGATACCCAACAACTCAACAACCCACCATAACGGCCATAACCAAACAGGTACTGTGCTCGGCACAAAAATGTGCGCCCAATAGTGTTTGTTACCATTAAGGTTAACTACCAATAAGGTAATTACGGATAACACCATGGTTACCGCGATATTACCGGTAAGGTTTGAGCCACCCGGAAAGAACGGAACCAAACCGATCAGGTTATTGATCAGGATAAAGAAAAAAACAGTTAATAACAACGGCATAAAACGCGCGTATTTGTAACCGATGTTTGGCAACGCGATATCATCACGCACAAACAAAATTATTGGTTCAAGGAACGATTGTAAACCTTTTGGCGCCTTGCCTGTACGTTTTTTGTAAGTTGACGCTACACTCAGGAACACCAACAGTAAAATCACCATTGAAAGCAGCATAGAAGCTACGTTTTTAGTGATCGACAGATCGAAAACTTTAGCAGTGGTATCTTCGGTTTTATCCTCGCCGGTTACTGCCTTTATTTTATCATGAATAAGGGCGTATTTATGGTATTTACCTTCGTAAATTTTCTCGCCTTCTTCAAACACTGATGACATGAAAACTTCAAGCCCTTTATCAGTGTAAAGAATTACCGGAAGCGGCATTGCAAGTTTTCCACCGATGTGGAAATAATGTGAATCCGAGATGTGCTCCATGATGGTTTCAGTCGGATCAAATTTGCCCTCTTCTTTAGTTTCGGTGGCTGGCTCAGCGGCTTTTTTTTCTTGCAAAGCGGACGCTTTTACAGATACAAACAGCGAAAAAACGCTTAAAACGATACCTAAGGTGATTTTTTTTGAGTTCAAAACAGGCCTAAAATCCATTAGCAGAGAGTTTTTTACTTTATTTTTTGGTTGCGCAAGGTACACAATAAGCCGTAAATTTCAAAGGCTATGCTTAAGAAATAAACGTAAAAAAAATTGACCAGGAAGATCCCGTTGTTTGGTTTCACTTTCAACACAAAAAACAGGGCGAAAAACATAGCCGCCAAAATCTTAACCGTAGTAGCCGCAAGGAAGGTTTGGGTGTACAGCGAATAGTTGATTTTACCCACCAGGTTCACCAAAAAAACGGTGATAAAAGTGAGCATTGCGATGAAGAAAAAGATGAGCCAAAACTTAGGCACAAGCCAGTTTGTATGGCCGGTATAAGTAAGCAAAATAGGCGGTATTGCCGTGATAATTACAAACAGGATGAAGGACAGGATAACGCGCAGCAATTTTTTCAGTTTTTTACAGATCGGATAACAAGAAATAATGCAATAAACACCCCGGCAAGCGATAGTGCAGCCGTCACCCATTTTACGGTATGCCCGGCGCTTTCGTCAATTTTGTAACCGGCAAAGGCACAGATACCGATAATGGCAATCATCTGGAAGGCGATGCCGGTAAACTTAGCATAATTGCTTACCTGTTTAGCAGCATCATCCGTATTATCCTGTTCATTTTTTGACATGCGCAAATTTATTAAACCTATTGTATAATCTTTAGTATTTTAGCAATGCTTTTTAAACCACCGTATTACATTGAGGCGAGTATCATCAACCATTAAACAAAAAACCGGCATTTTTTTATTGTCTGCTATAATAGTTATAGCAGCCGGCTGCTCGCTCGAAAAACAAAGCGGCTTTAACCGCACTATGCAAAATTTAACGGCACATTACAACATATTGTTTAATGCCAACGAGATTTTACGCCTGAAGCAGGAAAGCTATGCTGCTGCCTTTCCCGATGCTTATAATGAGATCCTGAGCGTTTACCCCGATACCACCGCCCAAACAGGTACACCCGATAAAGACCTGGAAGAAGCCGTAAAAAAAGCCAATAAGATCATCAGCATTAAAGAGCAAAGCCATTACCTGGGAGATGCCTACCTGGTGCTGGGGAAAGCCCGCTACCTGGAAGCGAGTTATTTTGATGCCGTTGAATATTTTAACTATGTGATCCTCTCGTTCGGCAAACAGGCCAAACTGAAACAGGAAGCCAGGGTGTGGAAAGCACGCGGGTTGATGTACCTGAACCAGCTTCCGCTTGCAAAAGCCACTATCGATTCGGCTATCCAGGATATCAATCCTAAAAAAAGCATTCCGGCCGATGTTTACGCTGCCAAACTGCAATACGATATCATTACCCAGGATTATACCGAAGCCGAAGAAATGGCCAAACAGGCCATCAAATACAGCCATACAAAAAGCCTCACCCTGCGGTGGACATTTATTTTAGCTCAACTGCAGGAACTTAATTTAAAAGCCGGCGATGCCTACCAAAATTATACCCGCATTGTTAAAAGCAATGCCAGTTTCGAGATGGCTTTTAACGCCAATCTTAACCGCATCCGCATCCAGGATAATCAAAACGGCATTAAAACCAGCAAGATCGATCTGTTACGCTCATTGCTGAAAAACGAAGATAATGCCGATTTTAACGACCAGATCTGGTACCAGATAGGCGAGCAGCAATTCCGTGCCGGCGAAATTGACAACGCACTTAAAAGCTATAAAAAATCGGTACGGGTAAGCACAAAAAATCAAAACCAAAAAGGCCTCTCCTATTTACGCATTGCCGAAGTTGATTTTAAAAACAAAGCCGATTACGCTAACGCCAAATTGTATTATGATAGTACGCTAACTAACCTGTCGCCTAACTACCCCGGCTACCAGCTTATCCGTAAAAAGGCCGATAACCTGCAAATCCTTACCAAACTCCTCGAAACCATATCGCGCGAAGATACCCTGCAAATGCTGGCCGCCCTTGATGAAAAAACACGCGATGCCCGTATTGATGCCATGGTGGCCCGCAAAACCCGCATCCAGCAGCAGGCCGTAAACGCCGAAGCCGCAAATGCCAATAATGGTACCGTGCAAAACGCGTTCGATCGTAATAACAATTCGCAATCAGCCAATTCATCAAACAACAGGAGCACTGGCAGTAATTTTTACTTCTATAATAACAGCGCCATAAGCCAGGGCTACAATGATTTTAAAAGACTATGGGGTAACCGCAAACTGGAAGATAACTGGCGCCGCAGCCGCCGCTCAAATGCAGGCATCCCTACGGCATCGTCCGGTATAGCACAAACAGCCGATCCCGACGCACCTGTGGGTAGTGCAGCTTACAACGCAAATAATACTTCGGCGGGTGCCTACCGGCAGGAACTCACCAAAAACCTGCCGCTTACCCCTGCCTTGTTACAGCAATCAAACATGCGTATTTATGATGCCTATTTTGAAATGGCTAATTTTTATCGTGATGTGCTGGAGGATAAAAAGGAAGCTATTGCCACTTATGAGGCTTTGCTGGCCCGCTTTCCGCAAAGCAATGATAAGCCGTCGATATATTATAACCTGTACAGGCTGTATGCTGATATCGATATCAATAAATCCAACAATTATAAAAACCGGGTACTGAAAGAATTTCCTGAAAGCATATTTGCCAAAGTTATTCTCGATCCGGATTATGCCCGTAAGCTGGACGATGTAAATGCCGAGTTTAACGGTTACTATAACCAGGTTTATCAATTGTACGCCCAAAAGCAATACGCCAAAGTAGTTGGCAGCGCCGATGATCTGCTAAAAAAATACCCGGATAACCGCTACGCGCCGCAATTGTATTATTTAAAGGCGATAGCCGCCGGTCACCAGGAAAAACTGGCGCCTTTTCAAACCGATTTGCAGATGATAGCCGCCAAATATCCGCAGGATAAACTGGTGACGCCCTTGGTTAACCAACACCTGGCTTATATCGACTCGAACCGGACCGAAATTGCCGCCCGCCCGGTAGTGTTATATGATGACGATCCAAACGAGATTCCATTCACCCCGCCGGTAGCTTATCAAAAGCAAACCGAATACCGTAAGCCCTATGTTGCCGAAGCCGTAGTACCGCAGCAGCGTATTGAAAGGGATAAGCAAATTGAAAATACCAAAGCCCCTGCTGCCAAAATTCAACCACAGACACCGCAGCAACAGGCAGCAAAAATTGGCGACATCCAGATCCCCTTACCTAAGCACGAGATCCCGCCCATGTCTAACGCTCCTGATATAGCAGTGCAGCCTGCGCCTAAACAACAGGATAGCGTGGTGACCAAACCTCCCGTGGCTATTAGCAATGTGCCTGTTGTGAATTATATATTCAGCAAGCGCGACAGCAGCTTTTACTTTTTTGTTGTAAATGTGGCTACAGGTACAACTAATCTGGCCTCATCCCGTTTTGGTATAGGGCAATTTAACCGTACACATTATGCCAACGTACCTATATTTCACCTCATAAAAGGTGTTGGGGCCGATAATCAGCTGATATATGTTGGCCGTTTTTACAGTTTGGACGATGTTAAAGCCTATGCCAGGGCTATTATCCCGCTAATGCCTGATATTATGAAGGTACCCAAGGATAAATACAGCTTTTTTATCATTACGAAGGAAAATCTGGATAAATTAGCAACCCAAAAAATATTGGAGAGTTATATCGACTACTACCAGAAATTTTATTAAAAAATGAGAACCACCAATCCAAGGTTTAATTCAAAAAACACACTGCAACCCGCAGATATAAGAAGATACAACTGGTACATATGGCGCACTGTTATAGCACTGTTCGCTTTTGTGGTAATTATGATTACCCTTACCATTTTTGATGTATTTGGCCAGCTGCCATCCTTCCGCGATCTGGAAAACCCTAAAAGCAACCAGGCAACTGAGATCATCTCATCGGATAAACAGGTTTTGGGTACCTATTATGTTCAAAACCGGTCGAACGTTACTTATCGGGAGTTATCGCCCAACGTAGTTAATGCCCTGGTAGCTACCGAGGATAAACGCTTTTATGATCACTCGGGCATTGATTTCGGTCGTAGTTTTACCATTTTCGCGCATTTGCTTATCGGTCAAAAACAGGGCGGCAGTACCATTACCCAGCAATTGGCGCTAAATCTTTTTTCCGAACGATCAGCCAATCCATTTAAACGCATCATCCAGAAACTGCAGGAATGGGTTACCGCCGTTAAATTGGAACGCCATTACACCAAGGAGGAAATCCTTACCATGTACCTTAACACGGTTGATTTTGGCGCGTACAATACTTACGGCATCAAATCGGCAGCACGCACCTATTTTAATACCACACCCGATAAGCTTACACCCGACCAGGCTGCTTTGCTGATAGGTATGGTTAACGGCCCCGGCATTTACTCGCCCATCCGCCACCCTGATAATGCCATAAAACGCCGTAACCTGGTTCTTAACCGTATGGCCGAGCAAAAATACCTGAGCGAAGGCCAGGCCGAAGAGTTTAAAAGAAAACCCCTCGGTTTGGATTTTCACCAGAACAATCACTTTGACGGCTTAGCTCCATACTTCCGCTCGGTGTTGAAAAAAGAAGTTCAGAAAATTTTTAAAGAACAAAACATTAACCGTCCGGATGGTACGCCATATGACCTTGACCGTGACGGTCTAAAAATATACACCACCATTGATGCCACCATGCAGCAATATGCCGAGGAAGCACAAAAAGAGTATATGAAGGATCTGCAGGCGCAGTTTAATGATCACTGGCGGGGCCGCAACCTGTACAAAAGCATTCATAACTTTAAGTTTCTGCTTGACCAGGGGATGCAAAAATCTGACAGGTATAAACAATTGAAACAACAGGAAAAAACAGACGAGGAGATCCAGGAAAACTTTAATACCAAAACTACCCTCAACCTGTTTACCTGGCATGGCAATATCGATACCCTGATGAGGCCTATCGACTCGATCATCTACAGCAAAATGCTGCTGCGTAACGCCCTCATGAGCATGGACCCAACAACCGGCTATGTTAAAGCCTGGGTAGGCGGCACCAACTTTGAGCATTTTAAGTATGATCAGGTGAAGAACGGTACCCGCCAGGTAGGTTCAACAGCCAAGCCGTTTACTTATGCCGTGGCTATTGATAATGGTTACTCGCCATGTTTAAAGATCAATAACGTGCCTGATACCATCCGCGGTTATGGTGCACCATGGTGCCCACGCTCGTCGCCATCCGAAACCTTGCCGGGCTTTATTACCTTAAGGCAGGCATTGGCACACTCGCAAAACTGGGTTACCGCCCACGTAATGGGCGAAGTTAAACCCGAGCCTGTGGTTGACCTGATTAAAAAAATGGGCATTACCAGCGCGGTTCCGCCATATCCATCCATCTGCTTAGGTACATTTGATGCCTCTGTTTTTGAAATGACCGCCGCCTACTCAACATTTGCCAACCATGGCTTGTGGACAGAGCCAACTTATATTTTACGCATTGAAGATAAAAACGGCAACGTACTGTACACCCACACCCCGCGCGTTGTGCAGGCCATGAACCCGCAAACCGCCTACGTAATGACCTATATGCTTAAAGGCGTTATTGAAAACGGAACAGGTTCAAGGCTGGCTTATAAATACGGCCTGCGCAACCCGATAGGCGGCAAAACAGGCACCACCCAAAACAACTCCGACGGCTGGTTTATTGGCATCACCCCGCAACTGGTTACCGGCTTGTGGACGGGCTGTGAAGACCGTGATATTGCCTTCCAGAGCACCCGCCTTGGCGAAGGTGCCAACAGCGCCCTGCCTATCTTTGCCTTTTATATGAAGAAGGTTTACGCTAACCCTTCCCTTGGCATCAAAAAAACTGTTGATTTTGATGCCCCTGCCAATGGGGTGAGTATTGAGATGAATTGCGATGTGTATAATCAGCAACAGCAAGGCAATAATAGCGAGGTTGACAACAAACTTGGATTTTAAGTTGGTTCATTTGTTCACTGGTTCATTTGTTCATTGGTGGATAGTTCAATAACTTACTTAAACAATTCAATAGTATGAGTCATCACTCATTAGAAGATTTAGAAGTATATCGATTGGCTGATAGTTTTAGCGACGAGATTTGGTTTATTGTAAGCGGATGGGATTATTTTACGAAGGATACTGTTGGAAAACAAATAGTTCGTTCTGCCGATTCTATAAGTTCAAACATGGCAGAAGGCTATGGAAGATATCATTATAAAGAAAATCGCAATTTCTGCTATTTCAGCCGGGGCTCTATTTTAGAAACGAAAGGCTGGCTACAAAAGTCGAAAAAAAGAAACTTAATAACGGAAGAACAATTTAATGATCTGTTTGAAAAGCTTCAAACAATACATATTAAATTGAACGCGTATTTAAAATTTATTGGTCGATCGGGAGGTAGTAGCAAACCCGACCAATAAAAGGGTTTATTGGATAAGTTATACATTTACTGCCATAACAGCACCAATGAACTAATGAACCAGTGAACTAATGAACGATTTTGACTATAGAGCTGCCTTGAAGAACATTCCTCATCGTCCCGGCGTATACCAATACTGGGATAGTGAGAATGAATTGATATATATTGGCAAAGCCAAAGACCTGCGCAACCGCGTAGGTTCATACTTTAACCAGGATATCCACATTAATGCCAAAACGCGGGTGCTGGTATCCAAAATCCGTGCTATTACTTTTACCATTGTTGATACCGAGGTTGACGCCTGGCTGCTGGAAAACAGCATGATTAAAAAGCACCAGCCGCGTTACAATGTTTTGTTAAAAGATGATAAAACCTACCCCTGGATCATCATCAAAAACGAAAATTACCCGCGTATTTTCTGGACACGCCGGATTATTAAGGATGGTTCAAAATACCTTGGCCCCTATGCATCAATCAGCATGATGCATAATATTTTAGGGCTGATTAAGGAAACTTATCCCCTGCGTACCTGCAACCTGGCGCTCACCCGCGAAAATATTGACAAGGGGAAATTTAAAGTTTGCCTGGAATACCAACTGGGTAACTGCAAAGGCCCCTGCCAAAACTTCCAGACAGAAGATGATTACGATAACAGCATCGAAGAGATTAAGGATATCCTGAACGGAAAGATTGGCGCCGTATTGCGCAGGTTGAAAAACGAGATGGATGCCGCCGCCATGGAAATGAATTTTGAGCTGGCGCACCGGCTTAAACGCAAATTCGAGCTGCTGGAGAATTACCAGAGCAAATCAACCGTTGTTAATTCGTCTATCACGGATGTGGATGTGTTCAGTATCGCATCCGAAGAGAAGCTGGCTTTTGTAAACTTCCTGAAGGTGATGAATGGCACCATCATCCAAACCCAAACCATCGAGCTTAAAAAGAAGCTTGACGAAACCGACGAGGAATTGCTTACACTGGCCATATCCGAGTTCAGGAGCCGTTACAGCAGCGACAGCAAGGAAATCATCGTTCCGTTTGATATCGACCTGGAAGACCATCCTAACATCAAATTCACGGTACCTAAGCTGGGCGAGAAACGTAAATTGTTAGATCTGTCGCAAAAAAACGTACAGTTCTTTAAAAAGGAAAAGATAGATCAATACGAAAAACTAAACCCCGAAGTACGCACCGAACGCCTGCTTACGCAGATGATGAAGGATTTGCGCATGAACCAGCTGCCTCGGCATATTGAGTGTTTTGATAACTCCAACTTCCAGGGCAAATACCCGGTTTCGGCCATTGTGGTTTTTAAAGATGGCAAGCCATCGAAAAAGGACTACCGCCATTTTAACGTTAAAACCGTTGAAGGCCCTAACGATTTTGCCACCATGGAGGAAGCCGTACACCGCCGCTACCGCCGCATGCTGGATGAGGGTACCGAACTGCCGCAACTGATAGTGATTGACGGCGGCAAAGGCCAGTTATCATCGGCTATGCACAGCCTTAAATTGTTGGGTATCGATAAAAAAGTAACCGTTATAGGCATTGCCAAGCGCCTGGAAGAACTTTACTATCCCAACGATCAGTACCCGATGTATCTCGACAAAAAATCAGAAACATTAAAGGTGATCCAGCACCTGCGTGATGAGGCTCACCGTTTCGGTATCACTTTCCACCGCAAAAAACGCGATAAGGGCACCCTGGTTACCGAGCTGGAACTGATAGAAGGCATTGGCAAAACAACAGCCGAGAAGCTTTTAAAATACTTTAAATCGGTAAAAAAAGTGCGTGAGGCTAATGAGGAATTGCTTTTGGAAGTGGTGAACCTGAAACAGGCTAAAGCGATATTGGCATATTTTGGCGGAGAGCAGGTAGCAGAGTAGTAATTAGCCAACATTAAAACAATAAAGCCCCGGTTTCATGGCCGGGGCTTTTATACTTATATGATGGAGCTGATTATTTTTGAACGATATAAAAAGCTTTGTTATCGCCGTCCTGGTAAATATGAACGGTTTCTTTAGTTACTTTACCATCGGTGCTTATTTCAAGTGTATAGTCGCCCAAATCCAATTCTGAAAAAACGTAGCCTTTGCTTACTGCGGCTTTGGTATCAACCACATCTTTCATCAAAAGCTCATCGTGATTGTTATAAAAACGTACATAAGTACGGCCGCTTTCTGATTTGGTTAAGGTAAGTTTTAAACCACGGTCGTTATCGAGGGCGTCGTAGCTTACGGTTTGTTTTACTTTAGGGGTATTATCTTTAGCGCTGGCTGCATTGGTAGCAAAAACGCCTGCGGTTAATAATAAAAATAATGCTGATAATTTGATTGAGGTTTTCATGGCTATAGTGTTTTAAGAGTGATTAATATTTGTTGTTGTTTGTTTCAATGATCAAATGAACAACATATATTCCGACTGCTAAAAAGTGTTATACCAGCTGCTGATATAAATAGACCAACGCCTGAAAAGCCTCAAAAAATGGATAAAATGCGGTTTCGTCGATAATTTTAGGGTTTGTCGGTTATTTTGAGGCGTTCGTCGGGATAGGGCTACAGCTTGTCATGATCAAAGTGAAAATCGCATACAAAAAAGATTTAAAATGCATCAAACCGTAAGTGTTTGAACCAACACCAAATCGAAAGATGATATAACAAAAAAGCGCAGTGAAATTCACCGCGCTTTTATATCGTAAAAATAAACCTTAGCTTATTAGTATTGCCACAGGTTAAGTTCCCAATCCATCAGCTCTTTCTTGATCCTTTCAGATTCGTAAAGCTTGTCGATACCCTGGGCGTAATCTTTTATACGTTCGTCTTTATCGTTGCTTTCTTTAACAATGTAGCTGGTAAAGATGCGCTTCATAAATACGTCGTCGAAGCTTAAGCCGGTAGCATCGCTGTTGCGGCTAATCACCTCTTTGGTTGCCAATATCGGGCGGGCATCAGGGAAGTAAACCCAAAATGCAGGCTGAAAATCGATATCCAGCGAACCGGCACCTTTAGGTTTAATTAACGGCGCAATACCGATAATACGAGGTTCGAAAATAGAACGCTGTTTATCAAAAACCCAATCTTCTTTAATACGGAACTTCAATACGCTATCCGGGTTAAACTCGCCGGCTACCATGCTTGATGAAATCACGTTGTTATCCTTATCACGTTTTTCAACCACACTGCTGTCTGATGCTAAACGACCGCGGGCTTGTGATCCGGTTAGTGGCGTAGAAAACTCATCACCGCCAACATCGTCTTTTTTACCTGGTGTAGGATCGTAAGCCGTCAATTCTCCGGCTACAATAGCGTCAAGCAACACGTCAATCAAACGGCGTTTTGGTGAAGCCAGGTATTGGTTCATTTTTTCGCGTACGTCAATCTCACGCCAAACCCTTTTTGCAAAGGCTACATCAACTTCGCGCAGGTTTGGATAAGGCGTAACCCTGGCGCTTAAAATGTTGGTTTTTTTATAATAACCGTCAAGTGGCCTTTCAAAAGGTTTTCCTCCAACTTTTCTTACGGTATCTGTAGCTGCAAGCGGCTGCTGGCTGGTAACATTATCAGGCTGTACCTGTGCCGGCGGGCGGCGGGTAGCGGCCTGGCGTGTTGTTGTAGCCGGCTTTTTAGCCGGAGGTCGTTTTGTGCGCTTTTTCTGGGCATAAGCACCCAGGCAAGCTAAACAAAGGATAACAACTAAAATTCTCTTCTTCATACGCGTTTTAGTTTGCGGATATTACAATCGGATCAAGAGATCGTGGTGAATGATCAGGGCCAACCGCAACAATATCCTTGAAAACAATGGTAGTTCCTGGTGTAACTGTATTTAAAGCACTATGCATTGCACTGGTTAACTCGCCGCTGCTGCCAGATAAAATTATGGCATCCTGGCGTGGCTTAACAACCAGTAATGTAAAGTGCGTTACGTTAAATTTTGCATCAAAATCAAAGTTATCCAGTTGGGCAAAAAGCCTGTCCTGCGCTTTGATATTGGCCGAACTGGTATTACCGCCGCTTTTGCCTGCAAACTGAGGCTTAGGATCGGGGATCCGTTTGATACGGAATTCTGTCGAACCTAAAACCATACCTTTTTCGCCGGTAACAGTAATGGTTGTTTTACCAATACTGCTCACCGTAGCAGTAAAATGACCACCCGATCCGCTTAATGAACCGCTACCGATGCGGGCATTGATACTTGATGTAGGTACACCCGGTGCCGATACCGAAATAGGATTTGGCACACCGATGTAAAGTACATTCATTTTATCAGGCGACACTACAGCCGATGGCCTTGCAACCATATATTGTCCGCTAATTGAATATGGCTTTGGAGGTCCATCAACTTGCTTTACCGATAACACGCCACTCCATGTATGCATGCCTTCGCCGCTTGCAGTAGTGGTATAAACACCTACACCATTGCTCGTTGGCACTTGCGACCCACCTACAGTAATGGTTGGATCCGAATTTTTGTCGTAAGCGGATAAATAAATTTCCGCTTTATAAGGCTGGCCGGCTATTACATAAGTGCTTGACGGAACTACTACAGCTTTAAATGCATTTAAAGTGACCTGCGCCTGATCGATTTTGCCTAATATCTTTTTAACAACCTCGTTTTCGGCGTTTTTATTATCTGCCTGAATTTTTGCTAAAGTTGTTATTGATGCACCCAGTGGTATACCATCGCCGAAATAAGCTTGCTGCCACGTTTTTGATGGGATGCCGGGACGTTTTGGCGGATCATTAGCATTTAGTGAAAAGTTAACACCCACACTATCTTTACCTAATATCTGCAATAATTTAGCCCTTGTAGCTTCAATTTTTTCCTTCAAAACATCGGCTTTTTTACCGTTGATCATCACTTCAGGCGAGATATCCAGGTTATCCCTTGCTTCAATATCATCTATTTCCGGGTTTATGCCCCCACCTTTTTTAATCAATTCGTTTTTTAGTTCCTCTACATAACCGTTCAACTCATCGGCAGTTTTACTTGCCTCGTGAGCCCTGTCCAATAGCAATCTCGCTTTTTCAGGCTGCTCTTTCATTTTAGTAGCTTCAAACGCGCTGTATGTAGTTTGCAAGCTGGTAGTAACGTTGGTTCTTGAAGCATCAAGGCTTCGTGTTATATTTTTGAATGCATCGAGTAAGCTATCCGGTACGTTCAGGGCTATAAGGCCCAATAGTACCAGGTATAGTATACCTATCATTCGCTGTCTTGGGGTTTCCTTACCTCCGGCCATCTATTCTAATCTTTTTCTTGTAATCAATCAATTAATTATAATTAAACACGTGGCTGGTTCATGGCAGTAAGCATATTGCCATAAATTGAGTTTAATGATGCCAGGTTTTTAGCCAAACGTCCTACCTCTTCTTTAAACTGCCTTGAATCGTCCATCGATTCGTTAAAGTTGTTCATGGTAAGAGCAAGGTTCTGGTAAAATTTATTCATTGATTTTAAGTGCGCGCTTGAATCCTGAAGCTCCAGTTCGTATACGGCATTCAGGGCAGATAGGTTTTTAGCCAATTGGTTAACCTGATCATGATAAGCTTTCGAATCAACATTTGAGTTTGCCATTTCGGTTAAGTTAGCTGATGCTTTTTCAAAAGCATTGCTCAATCTGTCGTAGCTATCTGTTGCTGATTTAACTTTGCTGGTAAAAGCGATAGTGGCTTCGCCTGCATCAGTAACGCGTGAAATAGCAGCTACCTTATCGCCAAATGAACGTAAACCATCGCCAAGGCTGCGTACCAACTCCGGACCGATTTTGGCTTCTTCCATCATTTTATCTAAAGCAACTGTAGTAGATGGACCTACGTTAGCACCACCACCGCGGATAGTAGCCTTTGGAAGTTCTCCCTGAAAATCTTCATTCAGTTCGGGATATACACGAACCCAATCAATTTCTTTGTCTTCACGTTGTAAGCCTAATAAAAAGAACAACACAGCTTCTGTACCCAAACCCGCTGTAATGAATTCCGATGCAAATTTCCAGTGCTGTATTTTAAACAACAACCCGATAATTACTACGGTTGCACCCAATGATATTACGTTCCCAATTCCGAATGGTTTTTTCTTTCCAGCCATAATAATTCAGAGATAACTTTTTTATTTTATTGTTTTTTGATTTGCTTAATTATAAACAACGTATGTTATTAGCGTTTGTCTTTAATATCGCGGCCCAGGTAGTGGGTTACGCAGCGAAATCCGATATATGATTTCGCGGTGTCCTGGTACTCGTAAGTACGGGTTGAGTTTTGAAGAAAATAGCCTATATCCTTCCATGATCCGCCGCGTACCACTTTACGTTTCAGTACTTCGGGGTCGGTTGCTTTAGCTTCGTAGTTAAAAGTTGGGGCCAGGTCATGCACAAAAGTAGATGCCGATTCATCGAATGCAGATAGTGTCCATTCGGCAACGTTACCTGCCATGTTATACAAGCCGTAATCGTTAGGGAAATAAGATCGAACGTTTACGGTGTAAGGGCCGCCGTCATCAGTATAGTTACCGCGGCCTGGTTTAAAGTTGGCCATTAAGCAACCTTTGGCATTTTTGATGTACGGACCACCCCATGGGTAATCGGTACCTATCCTGCCGCCACGTGCAGCGTACTCAAACTCGGCCTCAGTAGGCAGATTATAAGGTGCGCGGTGTGGTAAATGGCGTTTATCTTTATAAGCATCGTTATAGCGGGTGCGCCATACGGTGTAAGCGCGGGCCTGCCTCCAGGTTACACCTACCACAGGGTAGTTGCGGAAAGCCGGGTGTGAAAAATAACTTTCAACCATCGGCTCGTTGGCAGCATACGAAAAATCGCTCAGCCATACCAGGGTATCAGGATAAACAGGAACGGTATCGCGGAAAATGAAATCAGAACGATGTTTGGTTTTATCGTTGTGATAGCTTGCGGCATCGCGCAGTGTATATAAGGCGTAATTGTATTTTAAAACGCGAACATCAACTTCGTCGCGGTCAAATACGCGGTCGTCGCCCTGATAGTACATGCCCTGCAACTTTTGCGAGTTGCTGGCCTGGCCTTTTTTGGCGCTCCAGATTGGGTTTTTCTTTACAAAATCCCAGTTGATATATTTTTTATTGTTACCGGAATTGCCGGCACCGCCTTTAGGCTGAATAAAGTATTTATTATCGTTGATATACTTTGAAATGGCAATCGAATCGCGAACCCAGTTCACAAACATTTTGTATTGGCTGTTGGTGGTTTCGGTCTGATCCATGAAGAATGGCTGGATAGTAACCTGTTTGGTTTGTGCTATCTGAGCGAAGGTTACATCCTGATCGGTTTGCCCCATCAGGAAACTGCCACCCGGAATATAAACCATGCCATAAGGAACTTCGGCCCTGAATGAACGTGCCGGAACGCCTACAACCTCGCCCCTGTCACCACCGCCGCGACCGCAGCCACTTAAAACACCACCGGCTAAAACAACTATTAGAAAGTAAATCTGCTTCATTTTTTAATTCAAAAAATCAATTATATCACTATAACACAATGCGACGCCCGAATATATCACATTTTGCGCAATGTAAGCGATAAAAAACGATAATCTGGTGATATCAGTAGATAAATATACCGTATAACCATAACATACGGCAAAAAATGCCGCACATTTAACATTATGCTAACTAATTGCTAATATGCCAATTAGTTAGCTGTTATACGGTATAATACGTTAAAAAGTTGCAGTTGTTTGAATAAAATTATAATTATTTATTCACCAGCTTTACGTACTGCTCAATTGCCATTGTCATGGATGGCGCAACGGGAGTTGGAGCGGGGATATCTAAAATTAAACCGGCTTCAAGCACAGCCTTATGAGTAGTGGCACCAAAGGCGGCAATACGGGTATTATTCTGCTTAAAATCGGGAAAGTTTTTGTACAGCGACTGGATGCTTGATGGGCTGAAAAACGCAATCACATCATAAAATACATCAGCCAGATCAGAAAGATCACTGCAAACGGTGCGGAAAAGCACAGCCGGCGTAAAGTTATAACCGTTCTCCAGCAAAAAGCGCTGAGTTTCTTCGGCCGCAACGTCTGAACATGGGTAAAGAAATTTCTCCGAAGAATGCTTTTTCAATACCTCAGCCAGATCGGCAGCGGTTTGCTTGCCGAAAAATATCTTACGCTTGCGGTACTGAATATATTTTTGAAGATACAGGGCAATAGTTTCTGACAGGCAAAAATATTTCATCTCAACCGGAACCTCAAAGCGCATTTCTTCGCAGATGCGGAAAAAATGATCGGCCGAGTTGCGGCTGGTAAAAATAACGGCGCTAAAATCGGCCAGGTTTATTTTTTCCTTCCTGAAATCCTTTGCAGGTACACCCTCAACATGAATAAATGATCTGAAATCAATTTTCAGGTTAAGCTTTTTTGCCAGCTCGGCATAAGGATTTTTGTCGTTTTCGGGTTTAGGCAAAGTAACCAGTATGCTTTTAACCTTTTTCTTTCTATCTTCCAATTCAGTGCTTTTAATAACCTAAATTTTAATATTCAATGCCTTTATTAAAATCAAAACAGGGCAAATTTCGAGGGCACAAAGATACGTAAATAAATAAAATTTATGAAATCGAAACGTAGAAATTATATTTACGCTGCTCCTGATATACTGCCAGATAAAGATTATGATGATGAGAACAAGGGTAATTGTAAGTAAAAACGGAATATACTGCGCCCCAAGCAAGCTAAAGCAAATTACTACAGGCAAAAAAACAAATGCAATATTAAAATAGGTAAGGTGCAAAATATTCAGGTACTCGCTTACCAGTTTGTCGATATCGAAAATAAATCCCAAAAATTTCAGTATTAAAAATTTAAGGAAAAACAATGCGCCAACTATTATGGTAAGCCATATAAAAAGCCTGCTGCCGGCCACCCTGTAATAAACACCTTTGTATGCTGCAAGCTGGTATAAAAACATGCTGAAGGTGGCGCAGAAAAGCAAAAACAAGCCCAGAAATGCCCAGGTACTCACCGGCCCCTCCTCTTTACCTGCAATTGAAAGCACCCGCTTGCTGTAAAAAGAAGTATACACAGTGCTGATATCCTTACTTAAAACCAGATTCAGAACAGCGGTGTACAACAGGATGCCTATAATGGTAACAATTGCCCAGGGATCGCGCGCGCCGCGTGCATGACCTTCCATTACCCGGTTTTTTGATTGCGAGTGCAGATCGAGGAAGCCGTAGCCGTGGTAAAGTTCGTTTTTAAATACGCTGTCGGCATATTGGGCCCGCATAGCTGCATCGGGCGGCCTTAAATAGCGCATGGTAAACGAATCGGTTACAAACTTTTCGCGGTTTTGCATAGCGTTTGCCACCGAATCTAAAACCGAATTGCCGGGCCTGAAAGCACGAGCCCTTGCCGTAACCTGCGTATCACGCGCTGCCGAATCCTGTTGCGCGTACGCTACAGAATAACTCATTACAAAAAGCAGGCAACACCAAACTATTAAACGCATTATGAAAGCTTAAACCGGGGGCTTAGTAAATTTGCTGCAAAAATAGGGTAATTATCTGAACCCGAATTTTATGAAGTAAATAATTTTTATCGATTAAAATTCTCTCCGGGCTTCCTTATCTGATAACTCCGGTTGCCGCCCAAAACACAAGGTATCCGTCATGCTCTTTGCTTACAACTATATTTTTCAGAATTCGTTTTTCATCGGGGTGGATATTCATCGCATCAATATTGTGATGATCGGCTTCGGCCATTTTATTTTGGGGGTTCCATTTGGCCAGGTTGTGGACAACGTAGCTCAAATCAGGATCGTTTTCAGGGATATCATTATAATAATCCGGCAGGCGAAAATCCTTGGTTTCACTGCCATTAGTATAGTTTAGGGTGATATGCAAACGTGAAGGCCCTTCCGAACTGGTAAGGCTCAGATAGAAATCCGAATATTTTTCACGAGGGACGTTAAACTTAAAACTATCAACACCGGCTATATTGTGGGCCTGGTTTCCGGCGTCGCCATTTTTGTAATGCAACAGTATTTCAGGATGATGCGAATTGGAGGGAATCAGGGGATTATCAGGCAAGGCGTTGGTATTTTTATCGCCGTTGAGCGATGCGGCAGTTGCCGTAAGATAGCCATCTCCCTTTCCTGCTCCGTCAATACCTATAGTCCAGTTTTGCAGTTTGCCATCGGTAGCGGTTGTTACAGGGCGGGCGTTTAACAGTTTATTGATGTTAACCTGGATGTTTTTTTTATTTTGCTGAGCGGAAGCGCCTAACACAAAGAAGGCATAAGTTATTAACGTAACAGCACATCGGTTCATAGTTGGTTTAATTGATTAAGCCAATATAGGCAGAATGATAGTTTGTTAACAACTGCTTACGTCCGGCGATAATCAGAACTTCAATACTTCCTGCACAAAACCTATAATTGCATTACATTTGCCGCATGGCAGGCATTTACATCCATATCCCTTTTTGCAGGCAGGCTTGCCATTATTGCGATTTCCATTTCAGCACATCGTTAAAATATAAAGACGAAATGCTGCAGGCCTTGCTGCGCGAAATCAAACTGCAAAAAAGCTACCTCAACGGCGAAACCATCGAAACCATTTACTTTGGCGGCGGCACACCATCAGTTTTAGAGGGAGATGAGATCAGCCGGATTATCAATACCATTACAGAATTGCACACGGTATCCTCCGGAGCCGAAATAACGTTGGAAGCCAATCCTGATGATTTGAAAGCTGATAAACTCAAGGCCTTGCGCGGTACACCGGTTAACCGCTTCAGCATCGGCATCCAATCGTTTTTTGATGAGGATTTATTCTGGATGAACCGCGTACATCGCAATCACGAAGCCGAAGCATCGGTTAAACGGGCGCAGGATGCCGGTTTTGAAAACATCACTGTCGATTTGATTTATGGTTACCCGATGCTAAGCGATACCAAATGGAAGCAAAACCTCGACAAAGTTTTTGAGCTGGATGTACCCCATATCTCCACATATTCCATGACGGTTGAGCCGCAAACCGCGCTGGCCTCATTCATCAGCAAAAAAAAGCAGCCCCCCATGAATGATCAGCAAAGTGCTGAACAGTTTATGGTATTAATGGACGCCATGCAGGCGCATGGATTTGAGCATTACGAGATCTCCAACTTTTGCAAACCGGGCCATTACTCGCGCCATAATTCCAATTACTGGAAAGGTGTTAAATATCTCGGCATCGGTCCGTCGGCACACTCGTACAATGGTAATACCCGCACCTGGAACATAGCCAATAATGCAAAATATATACAGGGGCTCGAAAAAAAAACCATCCCGGCCGAAACTGAAGAGCTAACCGAAGAAAACCGCCTGAACGAATACGTCATGACTTCGCTTCGCACTATCTGGGGCCTTGATCTTGACAAACTAAACCAAATAGCCAAAGGTGCAGCAGATCAGTTATCAAAAGAAGCCGCCGAATTTTTTGAGCGTGAATGGATCACCCAAAAAGAAAATATTATTTACCTTACCTCTACCGGTAAACTTTATGCCGACCATATAGCGGCCGAACTGTTTTTTTAAACCTTTGCTGTTTTTGGCGGTCAGTACTTTGTTACAAAGCAAAATGGTTTTGAAAACTGTTTACCTTTATCAATCGTATTGTTAAATATAACCTGCAATTATGAAAAAACTGCTCATCATCGCTTTATCATTTACAGCAATTATAACTGCCCCTAAAGTTTATGCTCAAAAAACCGTAGGCGGTGCAGCCATGCTGCCCACTAAAAATATTGTGCAAAATGCTTCGGCATCAAAAGATCATACCACACTGGTTAACGCCATTAAGGCGGCGGGGTTAGCGCCCACGCTATCGGCAGCAGGCCCTTATACGGTTTTTGCCCCCACCAATGAGGCTTTTGCCCTGCTCCCGGCGGGCACTGTTGATAATTTAATGAAACCGGCCAGCAAAGCCGGCCTCATTAAATTACTCACCTACCATGTAGTGCCCGGCAAATTTACCTCGGCCGATTTACTGGCAAAAGTAAAGGAAGGCAAAGGCAAACTGGAACTGAACACCCTGAGCGGCGGCACCATAACCGTGATGTCGCAGGGAGCAAAACTTTATCTTGTTGATGAAAAAGGGGGTAAAGCATTTATTACCATAGCCGATGTGCCCCAAAGCAACGGCGTTATACAGGTTGTTAGCTCTGTGCTGAAAACGAATTAAATCAGTTTGCAGTTTGCGGTGGGCAGTTTGCAGCAGAGAATTACTACTAACCGCCTGCTGCAAACTGATAACTGCAAACTGAACCAAAAACTGTCAGCTAAATTTCAAAATCCCGCAAAATCGTTTACATTTTTTTTACAAAGAATTAATTTTGACTGTTAATTAATTTGTGAAAATGAGTATAACGCTTACACCGATTGATAGTGTAGACCATATAAGCAGGGAGGATTTTGTTAACAATTACTTAAATCCGCGCAAACCGCTTATAATCCGCAAAGCGACTGAGAGCTGGCCTGCGCTGCAAAAATGGACTTTTGAATATCTTAAAGAAACCGTAGGCGACCAAACCGTACCGCTATATAACAGTGCAAAAGCCGATCCATCCAAAGCCATCAACGCATCGGCCAGCGAAATGAGATTTGGCGATTATATAGATCTTATTCAAAAACAACCTACCGATTTAAGGATTTTCCTGTTCGACCCGATAAAACACGCCCCCAAACTATTGGAAGATTACCGTTCACCATCCGACCTGATGGGCGGTTTCCTGGATAAATACCCCAATATGTTTTTTGGAGGAGCAGGATCAGTAACCTTTTTACATTACGATATCGACCTGGCACATATTTTCCATACCCATTTTAATGGCCGAAAACATGTAATGCTGTTTGACCAGAAATGGACCGAACGCCTGTACTGCATACCTTTTGCTACGTACGCACTGGAAGATTATGATATTGAAAATCCCGATTTCGGCAAATTTCCGGCGCTTAACGGTATTGAAGGCCAGGAAGCTATTTTAGAGCACGGCGATACCCTGTTTATGCCAACCGGGTACTGGCACTGGATGAAATATCTCACCGGGTCGTTCTCTATCTCGCTGCGGGCCTGGGATAAATCATGGGCTATAAAAGCTAAAAGCCTTTATAACTTAACCATACAGCGCAAGTTTGATAATTTGATGAAAGCCCGCTTTAAAAAGGATTATATGGACTGGAAGGAAAATCTGGCCATTAAACGGGCCAACAATGCGCTTGCTGCAGGCAAACCATAATATTGAGATATATTTATACTACTTTGGGGTTTATTTCGTTATTTTGAATGCTTTTAAATAAGTAAGAAACAATATTGTAACTTTATTTTAAAATTGGCATAACCCCCTAAAGTAATAAAACTATACTATGTGCTTCATTCTTAACCCGATCGATACGGTTGAAAATATTTCTCCCGAAGACTTTAAGAAGAATTATTTAGACCCTCGTCGCCCACTGGTTATCAAAGGGCTTACCAAAAGCTGGCCCGCCCGCGAAAAATGGACGCCCGAGTACTTGAAACAGGTGGTGGGCAATAAAGTAGTGCCGCTGTACGATAACTCTAAAGCCGATCCCTCAAAACCAATCAATTCACGGGCATCCGAAATGCCTTTTGATGAGTATATCGATCTGATCCGTACCCAACCTACCGAGCTGAGAATCTTCTTTTTTAACATATTTAAACAGGCCCCGCAACTTTTAGATGATATTGTGTTACCTAAAGATTTGATGGGCGGCTTTTTAGAAAGCATGCCGGCCATGTTTTTCGGCGGATCGAACTCGGTTACCTTTTTACATTACGATATTGATCTTCCGCATATTTTCCATACCCATTTTGGTGGCCGCAAACATGTTATCCTGTTTGAAAACAAATGGAAACGCCGGTTATACTGTATCCCCAACGCCACCTATGCTTTGGAGGATTATGATGTACTAAACCCGGATGTTAAAAAATTCCCGGCGCTTGATGGTGTTGAAGGCATAGAGGTTTTCCTGGAACATGGCGATACCCTGTTTATGCCAACCGGCTACTGGCATTGGATGAAATATGTTGATGGCTCATACTCATTAAGCCTGCGCGCCTGGGATGCCAGTATAAGCCGAAAAGCTGCCAGCGTGTACAACCTTGCTGTTAAAGGCGGAGTTGACAGTGCCCTGAAAATGGTATTCAAAAGTAAATACGCTAAATTCCGTGAAAACCTGGCCATTAAATGGGCAAACCGCGAACTGGCTGCCGGGAAGCCTTTCTAAATAGAAAATCTTAATAAAATAAAAACAGCGATTGGATTACCCAATCGCTGTTTTTGTTTATCCCACCCCAAGGTCGTGTCTCCACGATCTACTTTCACGGCCGACCTTTCGTTCAATAACGATTATTGGACCTGATGCGCGTGGAGACACGCACATCGGTGAGTATAGAATTTATTATGCCTGCACTTTATAATACTCTTTCACGGCCTGCGGCAAAAGGTGCGCATATAAAGCCGGTTCTTCCCTGATCCGCTCGGCTGCTACGGGTACTACTTTACAGGGTTCTTCATAAATAACGCTTTCGCAATCTAAAAAGCGGCCCATGTATGCCCCATACGATTCGGATGCAAATATTACATCAATATGTGGCAATTGCTTTTTAAGGTAGCTGGCCCACAACCTCGACATGTTTTCTATCGATACCGCGGCGTCTGATGCCATAGCCTCATCATAACTTAATAACACCGGTTTAACACGACTGTCATCCGCATAAGTTTGCTTAAGCCATTCAAGCCGTACTTCGCCGGGTATGGGCTCATCATCACTCGCGCCTACAACTATTATCAACTCATCACAATGCTCAAGGGCATAACCAATCAAGGCCTGATGCCCTATGTGCAGCGGCAAAAACTTCCCGATTACCAAACCTCGTTTCATGCCGCAAAATTAAACAAATTTGGAATTTCCCTGCTAATCTCTTGCCTCCAATCACTAATCCTTTCAGGAAGTATGATCACAAACTATCTTCCACTCACCTTTAATCTTTCTGAACCATAAAGTAAAATAACCTCCGGGTGTATCTTTTTCGCGGGTAAGCCTCCATCCACCTAAAACAAAGGCATTGGTGCTATCAAGCACCTTTACCTGTATAATATTAAACGCCAGCTGCCCCATGGCTGCCTTATCGGGGTATGATTTTTTGTAATGATCAAGCGTGGTTTGCCAGCCGTAGGTTGGCGCTTCTTTACCCAAAAACAACAGCGAATCTGATTTCCAGTATCCCTGCATAAAGCTGTCAATATCGCCACGGTTCCAGGCCAGTTGCTGGGTGTGGAGTACTTTGAGTATGGCAACCCTGTCCTGCCCAAAGCAGCATACGGATATTATTAACAGGGAAAAGCTTAAGAATATTTTTTTCATGTGCATCTAATTTGTCTGAATATGAATTGTCTGAACCCGAATTTTAAGGAATTATCCGAATTAACAGAATAAAAATAAAAAAATCCAGAACGAGCAGACAAAATCCTGGTCATCCTTAAATCCCCCCAAATCCCGGTTCAGACAAAAATCAGCGAAATCAACGTAATCATCCTAATCCACGGTCAAAATCGGTGAAATCAAAAAAATCAATAAAATCAATAAAAATGACCCAAAAAAGAAAAAATCAGCGAAATCAACGTAATCATTCCCAATCAACGGTTATATTTGAATTCATCGTCATAAAAAACAAACATCAGTTATATATGAAAAATACAGTATTAAGCTTTGGCGAAGTTTTGTGGGATGCCTTTGGCGATGGTAAAAAGGCCGGTGGCGCCCCCATGAACGTGGCAAGGCACCTGGTACAACAAGGTGTGGATGTAAGCTTCGCCAGCTCGGTAGGGATGGATAGTTCGGGTGACGGGCTTATCGCTTTTTTAAAAACCAGCGGCCTGTTTTCCGATCTGATTCAGCAGGATGATGAATTTCCAACCTGCGAGGTTACCGTTCAGCTTGACGAAAATAATACTGCCACTTATATCATCCCCCAGCCGGTATCGTGGGATAATATCGAGCCTACTGCTGCGCTCACCAAGGCAGCACAAGCGGCTACAGCCATTGTGTTTGGCAGCCTTGCCTGTCGTGATGTTACCACGCGCGAAACATTGTTAAACCTTCTCGATGAAACGTCGGCATTAAAAGTATTTGATGTAAACCTTCGCCCGCCTCACTACACGCTATCAACCATCGAAACACTGGTGGCCCGCGCCGATGTGGTGAAAATGAACGAAGAAGAAGCCGACCTGCTGATAGGCGGAGGCAGTGCGCCGCTTCGCGATAAGATCAACGAGTTTCGCTCCAAATATCACGTAAAAACAATCTGTGTAACCCGCGGCGAACATGGCGCACTGGTATGGCACGATCATGAATTTTTTGACAGTCCCGGCTGCCCTGTAAAAGTGGCCGATACCGTTGGCGCAGGTGATGCATTCCTGGCCACCTTTGTTTCGGGCCTGCTTTCGGGCCGCCCTATGCAACAGGTGGTTGATAAGGCCTGCTCGGTGGGCTCGTACGTAGCCAGCCAACGCGGGGCCAACCCTGTTTACCCACCGGAGTTGCTGAATAGTTTGGCATATATTTAATTTCGGATTTGGGAATTGGGATTTCGGATTTTAGATTAGGAAATGTTTGATTTCAGATTTGTCTATAAACAAAACAAATCCGAAATCCCAATTCCAAAATCCGAAATTCAATTGTCATGCTTACCTAACAATTTACTTTATCACCTGCACAGCGAAACTTTTCCTGAAAATTATCCGTTCCTTTATGTACAGAAAGGACAAAATATGCGCGGTTTTGGATTTTCCAAATTTAAGCCCAACCAAATCCCTAAAGGCGGATTTGACGAATTATTGAAATTATTCCTCGAGTTGCTCAACTATACTTCGGGCGATGCAGGCGAAGCTTTAGCCTGGCTTAACGAACTTGATAAGCAATACAACCTCACCAATGATGACTATGGCATGGGCGATTTTATCGACGAGCTGAAACAAAAAGGTTATCTGAATGAGGACAATCAGAGCGGCGAGTTTAAAATAACAGCTAAAACTGAGCAAAGCATCAGGCAATCGGCACTCGAAGAGATTTTTGGCAAACTGAAAAAATCGGGCAAAGGCAATCACCGTTCCCCGCAATCGGGCCAGGGCGATGAAAAAAATGCCGAACGCCGCGAGTTTGAATTTGGCGACAGCCTGGATCAGATCGACATGACCCAATCTATCCACAATGCCCAGGTTAACCATGGCATAGGCGATTTTATGATGACCGAGCGCGACCTGGAAGTGGAGGAAATGGACTACAAAACCCTCACCTCTACCGTGTTGATGATCGATATCTCGCACTCCATGATTCTTTATGGTGAAGACCGCATAACCCCGGCTAAAAAAGTGGCTATGGCTTTGGCCGAACTGATCCGCACCAAATATCCTAAGGATACCTTGGATATTGTTGTTTTTGGTAACGATGCGTGGCCCATTAGCTTACAGGACCTGCCTTATTTACAGGTTGGTCCATACCATACCAATACCTACGCGGGGTTAGAACTTGCTACCGATCTGCTCCGCAGAAGAAAAACTCATAACAAGCAAATTTTTATGATAACCGATGGTAAGCCCACCTGTTTAAAAGAAGGCACCCGGTACTATAAAAACAGCATCGGCCTCGACAGGAAAGTAGTGAATAAAACCCTGAACATGGCGGCCCAGTGTAAACGGTTAAAAATACCTATCACCACATTTATGATAGCTAAAGACCCGTACTTGCAACAGTTTGTGCGTAAATTTACCGAAACCAACGGCGGCAAAGCGTTTTATAGCTCGCTAACCGGTTTAGGCGAATACATTTTTGAAGATTACATCAAAAACAGGAGAAAGACTGTGAGGTAGAGGTTAGTGGTTGGAGATTAGAGGTTAGGATTGCTAATCAGTGAAACCATAGTAATCATCAAAATCACAAACAAAAATCGGTGTAATCATAAAGTAATCGGTGTAATCCCAAAAAATAAAAATCGGTGAAACGAATCCTCACCGCTGAAATCATAACATATAGAATGAGCAAACTATTAGATATAAAAACTCTCGGCCAGTTGAAGCAAACAAGCTACAAAAGCCGCTCGGTTAAAGATGAATTACGTGCTAACCTGATTGAGCAGCTGAAGAAACGCGAAGGCGGCTTTGAAGGCATTATCGGTTTTGAAGATACCGTTATCCCCGATTTGCAGACTGCTATTTTGTCACGCCACAATATATTACTGTTAGGCTTGCGCGGCCAGGCAAAAACCCGCATTGCCCGCTTGCTGGTAAACCTGCTTGATGAGTATATCCCTTATATTGAAGGATCGGAACTGTTTGATGATCCTTATAACCCTATATCGTGGTACGGGCATAGCATTATCACCGAAAAAGGTGATGATACCCCTATCGGCTGGATTCACCGTTCGGAACGCTACACTGAGAAACTGGCTACGCCGGATGTTACCGTTGCCGATTTAATTGGCGATGTTGACCCAATTAAAGCAGCTACTTTAAAGCTCACTTACTCGGATGAGCGGGTGATTCACTTCGGCCTGATCCCGCGCGCGCACCGCGGCATTTTTGTAATTAACGAACTTCCGGATTTACAGGCCCGCATCCAGGTATCCCTGTTTAACATCCTGCAGGAAAAAGATATCCAGATCCGCGGTTTTAAACTGCGCCTGCCTTTGGATATCCAGTTTGTGTTTACTGCCAACCCTGAAGATTATACCAACCGTGGTTCGATTGTTACGCCGCTTAAAGACCGTATCGAAAGCCAGATCTTAACGCATTATCCACGTTCGGTAGAGATTTCGCGTAAGATCACCCAGCAGGAAGCTTCTTTAACCGACGAGCAACGCATAGCCATCGAAGCCGATGGCCTGGTGAAAAACCTGGTTGAGCAAATCGCTTTCGAGGCCCGCAATTCAGAATATATTGATAAAAAATCGGGCGTATCTGCGCGTTTAACTATTTCGGCTTATGAAAACCTCATCAGCAATGCCGAGCGCCGGATGATCATCAACCACGAAAAAACAACGTTCGTACGTATTACCGACTTTTTGGGCGTAATACCTGCAATAACCGGTAAAATTGAGCTGGTATACGAAGGCGAGCTGGAAGGCCCCGGCAAAGTGGCTAATATCCTGATAGGTAAAGCCATCAAAAGCCTGTTGCTTTCATTCTTCCCCGATCCCGAAAAGGCAAAAAAATCAAAAGCACCTAACCCGTACGCCACTATCATAAACTGGTTTGGCGATGGCAACAATTTAGCTTTGGTGGATGACATGCCGATGCTGGAATACAAAAAGGCATTGGAAGAAGTTGCAGGTTTGAAAGACCTGGTTAAAAAAGTGCACCCGCGCTTAAGCGAAAGCCAGCAATTGCTGCTGATGGAGTTTGTGCTGCACGGCCTTTCAGAATTTTCGCAGCTTAACAAAGGATTTTTGGATAATGGCTTCGCGTTTTCGGATATGTTTAACAGTTTGTTTAACTTGCAGCCCGATGACGACGACCTTGATATCGACGACGACAGATACTAAATGCCCGCGCTGATATGATACTGAAAGCGCTGAGTCTTTTATTATGGATTATAATTGAGTTGCTGGTTGACCGCTATGTACTGCAGGGCATTCACGGCGCTTTCCCAAAATGGCGATTGTTTAAATTAAAAGCATTCGCCATTTTTTATTGGGGATGCTCGGCAGCGGTTGTTGCCGCTTTGCTAACCGGCGCTTATGCCAGCTTTGCAGGTACAGGGGTGCGGGCCGGCTGTTTACTGGCCACTTTTTTATTATTGATTTGCAAAGCTGTATTTATAGTATTTGTTTTTGCCGATGATATCAGGCGGAAAATAGTATCCAACAAGAAAAAAAACAGCCAGATAACTACAGCTACATCTCTCCAAAACACTGCAACTACTACAGAAACAACTGCTATTGCCACCGAAACAACTGCCACTGAAAAAATCCCCCGCTCAGAATTTCTGTTAAAAGCAGGCTTACTTGCCGCTGCCGTTCCGCTGGCTGCTATAAAAAAGGCCATGCCTAAAGGCTCGTATGATTATCACGTACTTTATCAAACCATGTACCTGCCCAACCTGCCCAAGGCATTTGATGGCTTGCGGGTAGGCCAAATCTCAGATATTCATTCGGGTAGTTTTTACAACAAAACGGCTGTACTTGGCGGTGTTGAAATGCTGCTGAAAGAAAAAACCGACGTAATATTTTTTACAGGCGACCTGGTGAATGGTGAAGCCACCGAAATGACCGATTACCAGGATATTTTCAGTAAAGTAAAAGCCCCCCTTGGTGTATTTTCTACCTTGGGCAATCATGATTATGGTGACTATGGCGACTGGAGCAATATTGTAGATAAAAAGAGAAACCACCGGGATCTGATAGCCACCCACAAAAACATGGGCTGGGATTTGCTGTTGAATGAAAACCGCCGCCTCAAAGTTGATGGTGAAGAAATAGGC
Source organism: Mucilaginibacter celer (assembly GCF_003576455.2). Lineage (NCBI taxonomy): Bacteria > Pseudomonadati > Bacteroidota > Sphingobacteriia > Sphingobacteriales > Sphingobacteriaceae > Mucilaginibacter > Mucilaginibacter celer. Next base: position 6,573,394 of record NZ_CP032869.1, on the reverse strand, counting down.
ATTTTAGGCATCGAAAACTGGAGCGAATACAGCCGCTTCCCTAAATATGGCCGCATGGACCTGGCCACCAAAAACACCGACGATTTGCCTGTAAAACTCCTGCTTTCGCACGACCCTTCGCACTGGCGGGCCGAGGTATTGCCTAAATATCCGCAAATTGATGCTATGTTTGCAGGGCACACCCACGGTATGCAATTTGGCGTACGTACCGAACATTTTCAGTTAAGCCCTATTACCTATGTTTACAACGAATGGGCAGGTCACTACCAGGAAAACATGCAACAATTATATGTAAATGTAGGCTTTGGCTTTGTGGGCCTTACCGGCAGGGTTGGAATATTGCCGGAGATTACGATATTTACATTAAAAGCCGGTCCTGATCCGTCGCTACCTGTTTCTTAACCATCAGGGCCATAGGCTGTACGCATTACCGATGAAGAAATTATTACAACCAGTATTAGATTTCCTGCTCTTCAGTAATATTTTCATGGCTCTTTGTGCCGTTGCACAGGCTTTGCTTACCTTTCATTTAATAGGATCGAAACCGGTATTCCCGGTTTTGGGTTTGCTGTTTACCTCAACGCTGGGCATTTACAATTTTTGTATCCTGATAACGCGGCCCGCAAAACCCGAAACATCACCCTATAAACGCGTACGCTGGTTTTTTGCGCACTCGCGGCTTATGGTAACTTTTACCATCGTGTCGATGTTGTCGCTTATCCCGCTGTTTTTCATCATCACTACCGAGTCAAAAATCCTGCTGATATTTTTGGGCGTGCTTTCGTTTGGGTACGGCTGGCCTTTGTTTACAGTTGGCGAACAAAAGTTTGGTTTGCGCAATATCCCCGGGTTAAAGCCATTTTTAATCACCCTGGTGTGGACAATGAGCTGCGTGCTGTTCCCCGTGCTCGAATCTATGCATAAGCATCTTACTGATGTTACCATGCGCGATACCACCATCCTCATCGCCAAACGGTTTTTATTCATCGGCGCGCTCACGGTTCCATTTGATATCCGCGATCTTTTTGACGACCGTAAGGTTGGCCTGAAAACAATCCCAGTGGTTTGGGGCGAGAAAAAAGCCTACCTTTTTTGCCAGGTGCTACTGGCCGGTTATGTGATTTTGCTGTTCCTGTTCAGGAAAAACGGTTTCAGTCTGGATTTTTTTGCGCTTACCCTCACCATGGTCCTTACCGGTTGGCTCATCTTTAAATCGGCCTGGAAAAAGGATGAGTATTATTATTTCTTTTACCTTGATGGGGTGTTGATTTTACAGTATGTAATTATAGTGGCCTTCAATGCTGTAAAATATTTTATCCACTAAACCCTCATGGCCGCCAACTATGATAACTCGGCATGGTTTTACGATAGGCTTTCGCGGTTAATATATGGCCGGGCGTTAGTAAATGCCCAGGTATACCTGCTTAATTTTGTTCCCCCTCAAAGTAAAATACTCATAGCTGGTGGCGGTACCGGCTGGATACTGGAAGAGCTTACCAAAATACATCCATCTGGCTTACATATCACTTATGTCGAGATTTCGGCCAATATGCTCAGCCTCTCTCAAAAAAGAAAAACAGGTAGCAACGAAGTTATTTTCATTAATGATGCCATTGAAAATGTAAAGTTATCCGCCGGTTTTGATGTGGTGATCACCCCTTTTTTGTTTGATAACTTTTTGGATGAAACGGTGGATAAGGTTTTTAATCACCTGCATGGTTTACTTAAACCCGACGGCTTATGGCTCAATGCCGATTTTCAGTTAACCGGCCGCTGGTGGCAAAATGTAATGCTTAAAAGTATGTTTGTTTTTTTCAGGTTGCTTTGCAGAATAGAAGCCAGCAGGTTACCGACTATTGAAGGGCGTTTTGATAGCGCCGGGTATGAGCTGTTTGAAGAGAAAGTTTTTTTCGGGGAGTTTATTGTGGCGCGGGTGTACAGAAAAATAATTCTATAAAAGCTGTCATTGCTGTAAAGGCACGAAGCAATCGCGAACTATGCAGGGCGGATTTGCATGTCGGGGATTCCTCCGTGCGTCGGCGTGACGGTAATAGCATATTTCAAGTTACTGCTAACTGCGCACTCAAAACTGCCAACTGAAACTACTGGTTATAAACAAACTTATACCCAATCCCCCTAACAGTTTGCAAATACTGCGGTGAATCGGCATTGGTTTCAATTTTTTTGCGCAGGCGTACTATGTGCATATCCAGCGTGCGGGTGTTTACATCAGCATTGTAGCCCCATACTTCCATCATAAGCTCTTCGCGGTTTATTACCTTGTTTTTGTTTTTGAGGAAGTACAGCAGGATCCTGTTTTCGAGGATGGTAAGTTCAATTTTGCGGCCATCACGGATAAGCAGGTGCGTATTGGGCAGGTGCTCCATATTGGCAAATTTGTATGACTCGGGCTTTTCGCTGTTTAACGAAAATTTGATCTTGTTTTCAATCAGGGCCACCAATACATCCATATTGTAGGGTTTGGTGATATAATCAGACACGCCGAAGTTGTAGGCCTCTATCTTGTCAACATCCTGTGCTTTGGCAGTCATCATAATGATGAGCTTATCAAAACCCTTTTCGCGGATATTGCCGCACACTTCCGAGCCTGGTTTGCCGGGCAGCATCCAATCTAACAATACAATATCAGGCTGTTCGTCCAAAATTATAGTTTCGGCGTCGTTGCCGTTATCGGCTTCCAGTACCTTGTAACCTTCCGATTGTAAGCGTTCGGCAACCAGGAAACGCAGGTTTTCATCATCTTCAACCAGCGCAATTTTAATTTCTTTGTTCATATCTTAATTTTCGTATGGAAGCGTAACTATAAATTCCGAGCCTTCATTAACCCTACTGTAAACGGTAATTTCTCCGTTCATAAAATTAACCAGTTCTTTACAAAATGCCAAACCCAGGCCAACGCTCCCGTTTTGGTTATATTGGTTCTCTATCCTGTAAAACTTTTTAAAAACATTCCCCAGCTCATTTTTGGGGATCCCTATCCCCTTATCGGCAAATGAAAATACAATATTGCGTTTTTCATGTGAAATATTGATGAACAGTTCCTTTTGCCTCGGATGCGAATATTTGTACGCATTTTCTATCAGGTTTTGAAACACGCTCCCTAATAATACCGGATCGGTGTAAAAAGTTTGCACGCCTGTTATTTTATAAACCAGTTTAAAATCAGGGTATTTAATTTTAAAGGTATCAATATATCTGCCTACAAAACTTTCAAGCTCAATAGCTTCCTTTTTTAAGGTGATAGATTTGTTTTCGAGCTGGGTGAACGAGAGCAGCTTGTTCATCAGTTCGTTCAGTTTATCAGCCTCTTCATCTAAAATTTTGCCATAGTGGCGGCGCTGGCGCTCGGTAAGCTCACCATCACCTTTTAGGTTGGAGCCTGCAATTTTTATTACGCTTACCGGGGTTTTAAACTCATGAGTGAAATTGTTTATAAAATCGTATTGAAGCTTAAACAGTTTAATGTTCACATTCAGGTTACGGTAAATAAGCCAGCCTATCAGCATCAAAATACCCGTCATGAGCAAAACTACGGCACCAATGGGCATAAAGCGGCGGTTAATTTCGGTAGTTAAATACCCTTGCGCCGAACTGAAGAATAATTTATAATCAGAAAAGGCACCGGGGAATGCCACCTCGGTAATCAGTTTATCGCCTTCACTATCTATCGGATCATACACAACGGGCGCAATGGTTACATTTTCATAAAGTTCGGGATGGGTGTTTTTTACCTTCATCAAATACGGATCAAGATAAAAAGTCATCATGTTTTGCTTGTATGATGCCCCCCTGCTGTTACCCAGCAATTGCAGATCACGGTAAATCCGCACATCCTCCCTACGCAAAATATTGGTATAACTTATCTTATCGGGTTTTACATCCCAAAAGGCTTTAAACAATTCATCCTGGCTGGATACCCGCGAAGTATCCGAAAAGGCAACGTAATTACTCAGCTTAACGGCCATCTCCCTAAAATCATCTTCATTTGCCGGGTTGTGCTGCTTAACGCCTTTTACTACCCCTTTAATATGCCAATATTGATAAACCGCCCTGGCGGCTATGCTCAGGTTGTTTTTGCGCACCGTCATGGCCGTTTTGCCACCAATAAGGGCATCGTAAAAAATAATACGGCGTACAAAGCCATAATCGTTAAAAACCGTTGTAGCATATTTGCCCGCCGAAGCCGAATCCAGGAAACCCTGGTATGAAGTTATTTCGGGAATTTTGTTCTGAAAAAAATCGTTGTAAGGTTTGATGGTTTGTTCCAGCACTTCAATTTTTTTCGAGGCAAACTCGTTTTCAACATATTTGGCCGTTAAGTTATAAGATATAAACAAGGCCACCACAAAAGTTATGGAGATGAACACCAGGAAAATGATGATCAACAAACGATTTTGCCGGTAAGCGTTTTTCTGTACTGCCATAACCGCGGCTTACGGTTTAACCCGCATATTCTTATCCAAAAATTTCTCAATCTCAGTATACATTTCCATGCGGTTATGTTCGCTCCTGAACCAGGCCCGCTCGTTGGGTTTTAAAAAGTACTTAACATCAACATTGCGTTTGCGCAGTTCGCGCACAAACTGGTTAAGCTCGCTGATATTTGCCCGCTGATCTTTTGCACCCTGGAAAATAATCAGAGGTACTTTAATCTTGTCGGTATGGAAAACCGGCGAAATAGCCCTCAACTGGTCGGCATCAGTTTCGGGATTGCCCACCATTTCGTAGGTCATTTTTAGATAGGGCTTAACAAAAGGCGGAGCATCTTTAATGTAAGTAAAAAAGTTAATGAGGCCATACTGCACCACCGCGCAATTGTACAGTTCAGGGTGGAACGACACGCCGTACAAGGCCGAGAACCCGCCGAAACGGCCGCCAAAAATAGCTATCTTTTTAGGATTGGCTATTTTGGTATCAATAAGCCAATGCACCCCATCGGTAATATCGTCCTGAATTTTGCCACCTACCTGTTTGTACCCTGCGCTGCGGAAAGCCTTGCCATAGCCTGTTGATCCGCGGTAATTAACCTGGAAAACGGCGTAACCACGGTTGGCCAAAAACTGAACCTGCTCGTCATACCCCCAAGAATCGCGGTTCCATGGCCCATCATGAGGCAGTACAACTACCGGAAAATTATCTTTTTTATCGCCGCGGGGCAAAGTTAAATAACCGTTAATCAGCAAACCATCGCGGGCTTTGTAGGATATCGGTTTCATTTCACATAACTCAGCCGGCACCAGGCTCGGATTCGCATCGGCAAGCTTGCTGAGCTTACCTGAACTTTTTTCATAAAGGTAATACGAACCCGGATTGCGGTCGGTATAAGTATTTACTATAAACTTATTTTCGGAACTGTCGCGGTCAACCACCCTAATCTGGTTGCCTTTTAACTGCTGCTGAATTGTATTGTAAACCTGCTCAATATCCGGTGCCAGGAAATGTTTATGTGGCATGGCCTCATCCCAGGCCGCAAACTCAACACGGCGCTTATTCCTCGAATAATCAACCCAGGCAATATCGGCCTTGTTACAACTAAAAATAGTTTGTTGTTCTTTGCCATCTTCGGCATTAATTTCTACGAGGGCTGTTTTGTCTCTATTAACATTTGATAGTGCGTAGAAATAGTTTTTTACCCCGGTAAAAGCTATTGGCCGTACGCTGTTTTTAAAATTATTTTCAATGATGGGCTTAAACGGCGCATTTTCATCCGGGCGGAATAAAATGGTTTCATTCACCCCGTCGGATGCCCGCTCCAGCCTGATGCGTCCATCGGCGTCGGCAAACCAGTCGGTAATATTGCCGGGGTTAAGCAGGTAGGTTTTCATTTCGCCGGTTTTGATGTTCAGGCGGTAAACATCAAAATTGGCCGGATCGCGTTCGTTTGTTTTTATGGTGATGATATCCGGCTGCAGCCTGTTGCGGTTTACCAGCCCGATGCGCACGTTGCCGAGCGAAAGAATGGTGCGGATACTGTTTGATGCAACATCAAGCGCATACATTTTCACCGAATCGGTAGCGATAAGATCCTGCGAAAAAACGAGTTGGTTGGCGTAAGTCCAGAAATAATCGCCTCTTACCGAGTAGTCTGCAAAAGATGTAGCCATATGCTCCTTACCATCTGTAAGCGATTGTATAAAGATGTTTTGCTTATCTTTATAAGGCTTAAGGTAGGATACATACTTACCATCGGGCGAGATCTTGTAAGAGCTTCGCTCGGGAGTTTTGAAAAAATCGATAATAGGGATGCGCCTTACCTTATTTCCGTTGCAGGAAAAGAAAGTGATGATTACGCTTACAAAAAGAAAAAACCTGGTCCGGCTCAGCATGTTATAAGTACCCTATTTTATTAGTGGCGTCAAATTAGATAAATAAGTTCGATGTTATCAAGATGTCACTACAATTTTACCCTGATATTCCGTTATATAAATAATACCATAAACTACGTAAATGGATACCTTTAATTGATTATTTTTGGACAGATGAGGGTTTTATATGCAGTTATTATTTTAGTTTTTTGCTTTAGTGCCAACCTGTTGGCTCAGGATAACGAGCTGTTGTTGGCCAGGCAGTACAGCGCCAACGGCGAACCGCAAAAAGCACTCGAGATCCTCCAGAAGCTCTACAAGCAAAACAACGAAACGTATTACGGCAACTATGTAAACGCCCTGCTTAATCTTAAAAAATTTGATGAGGCCGAAAGCATCACCAAAAAGCTCCAGCGCCGCCATCCCGAAGATCATCAGTATGCCATAATGCTGGGCAATATTTACACCCAGCAGGGCAACAGCGCCAAGGCCGATGCCATTTATGATGATCTGCTTAAAACGCTCCCGGCCGATCAGGGCGAAATTTCGGCCCTGGCATCGCAGTTTTATCAGAACGCCAATATGGATTATGCCATCAGGATTTTTCAGCAGGGCCGCAAATTGCTTAAAAACGATAATGCCTTTACTTACGAACTGATTAACCTGTACCGTTTTAAACGCGATAAGGTGGCATTAACCGAAGAGTACCTTAACTTTTTGCCGCAAAACCCCAGCTTTATCAACCAGGCTCAAAACGCTTTTTCAAATGTATACGAGGGAAGTACCGATTATGATATGCTGAAATTTGCGCTTTTAAAGCGTATTCAAAAAGATCCGCAGCAGACCATTTATGCCGATTTGCTTACCTGGCAATACCTGCAGCAAAAGGAGTTTGGCCTGGCACTTAACCAGGCTTTAGCCCTCAGCCGCCGTCAAAATGATGATGGCAACAGCATTTATGATTTGTGCCGCACCCTTATCCAAAACGAGGCTTATGATGAAGCTATCCGCGGTTATGAATATATTATTGAAAAGGGTAAAGCTTCGCCTTTGTACATTACCGCTAAAATTGAGCTGATTAACACCAAAAATCTTAAAATAACATCGGGCAAATACCAACAGGCCGATTTGCTTGGCCTCGAAAAAGATTATACCGATTTGCTTACCGAGTTTGGCCGCAACGCCAGTACCGCGTTTGCCATGCAAAAACTGGCCAATTTACAGGCCTTTAAACTGCACAAAACCATCGATGCGCAAAAGCTGCTTGAAGAGGCCGTTAAACTTGCCGGCGTACGCCCTGCCCTGCTTGCCGATTGCAAACTTGACCTGGGCGATATTTACCTGCTTAACAACCAGCCCTGGGAAGCCACCCTACTTTACAGCCAGGTTGAAAAAGATTTTCCTGCCACGGCCATCGGGCAGGATGCCATATTCCGTAACGCTAAACTGGCTTACTACACCGGCGATTTTACGTGGGCCAAAGGCCAGCTGGATGTATTAAAAGTGGCAACATCGCAACTGATAGCTAACGATGCGTTAAACCTGTTGTTGCTGATCCAGGATAATCTTGCAGCCGACAGCAGCGGTGCTGCGCTGAAAATGTATGCCCGGGCCGATTTGCAGATCTTTGCACAAAATCCGGATAAAGCGGTAATGACGCTGGACAGTATTGATAAAAAATTCCCGAACAATAACCTGGATGATGATATCCTGATGTCGAAATCGCGGATCCTCATCCAGAAAAAGGATTATGCAGGCACCGTTCCATTATTGAAAAAAATAGCCGAAGAGCATCCCAACGGTCTCTGGGCAGATGATGCCGTTTTTATGCTGGGCGATATTTACGAAAACCGACTGGAAGATAAAGCCACCGCCAAAAACTATTATCAAAAAATCATAACTGATTACCCCGGCAGCCTTTGGATTAATGAGGCCCGGAAGCGGTTTAGGCTATTGAGGGGGGATAAACCGGTTTAGTCATTGTTTCATTGTGTCATTAAGTCATTGCTCAGCACCTGGGGTATCTACGCTACTCAAAAAAATGACTCAATGACCTAATGACTCAATGACTCAATGACTGATGGAAAATGATTATTTTTGAAGATGATTGTATACAACGATACCATAATAATTGACGAAAGCATTCACGATGAATGGCTTAACTATATCAAAACCGTGCATATACCGGCCATTATGGCTACGGGGCTCTTCAATTCATATAAAATGCTTACGGTGATTGATTCGCCTAACGAGGGCGTTACTTACTGTATCCAATACAATGCAGATACTATCGATCATTTTCACCAGTTTTACATGAATCATCTGCACAAGTTTCAGGCTACCCACCAGGAAAAATTCGCCGAAAAGTTTGTGATGTTTAACACTTTGATGGAAGAGGTGGAGTAGGCGGGATTTGCCTGTCACCCTGAGTAGGGTTTATTTGCGCACAAATAATAGCATTGCAGATGACAAGCGAATGCTGAACTTTGCAAAAGCAACTTATGGCAGAGTAGCAGTTTAGCTCTTGGTGTTATTTACCCGCCCCTGAGATTTGCTTTAGGAAATAGCGTAAGCATTTTGGTGATACTGTTACCTGCAGTATTCCCGTATGGCAGCGTGCCTTTTATTTATCGCTTTCCTGAGCCATAAGTTGCTTGATTTTAAAATCTAAAGTAAAGTTATGGCAAAAGAAACGACTTTTGAAACAGTCCACCAAAATGTTGCAGGTATTGATATCGGTGCTGAGCAGATTTTTGTATCCCCTGATGGGAAAGAGGTGGTCAGCTTTGAAACCTTCACATCAAGTTATTATGCTTGTGCAGTGTATCTGAAAGAGAGAGGCGTAAAAAAGGTAGCAATGGAAGCCACAGGTGTTTACTGGATCGCTTTATACTTTCTGTTAGAAGAACTTGGCATATTGGTTTGCCTGGTCAACCCTAAAGAAACCAAACAGGTGAAAGGCAGAAAAACTGATGTAAGGGATTGCCAGTGGATCCAGAAGCTGTTTTCTGCCGGCATCCTCAGACATAGCTTTATCCCCCAGGGCAAGTTCATGGAACTTCGTCATTTGGTGCGGGAACGCCTGGATATCATCAGTATGGGCAGTACCTATGTTAACAAGATGCAGAAATGCCTGGAGTTGATGAACATCAAACTTCCGGAGGTACTTAGCCAGATCCATGGTACCAGCGGCATTAATATGATCAAAGCTATATTATCCGGGAACCGGGACAGCAACTATTTACTTAGCCTTTGTGATGAACGCATTCAAAAATATAAAGGTGAAAAAGTATTAAAAGCATTGGAAGGCCGGTATAATGATACCTATTTATTCATGCTTGAGCAGAACATGCAGCTTTGGGATATACACCAAAACCAAATAAAAAAGATAGACGGGGAGATTAGCCGCCTGTTGGACGAACTAAGTGTAGATAAAGAAGAGGTAGTTACAGGAAAAGCCAAAGCAGTACGGCATCATGCCCCAAAAATACCGGGGCTTCACGCCACTATGGCGCGCTTATACGGTGTTGACCTTACCAGCATTCCCGGGATAAATGATTATACGGCATTGCGGCTGATTGGGGAAACTGGTGTGGATATGAGCCGTTTTCCTACAGTTAAAAGCTTTGTAAACTGGTTAACCTTATCCCCTAAAAGTCATCGGAGCGGAAAAATGAAAAAGAATGTCAGGGGTATGCCTTGCAATGTTGCCGGGCAGATCTTTAAACAATGTGCCCAGTCATTATTGAATAGTAAGAATAATGCTATCGGTAGTTTCATGAGAAAGCTCCGTGGCCGTAAAGATTCGCGGATTGCTATAAAAGCCGGTGCCAGAAAGTTGGCCATTGCTTACTATAATACATTAACCAAAGGAACCGCATATGTTGAGGAAGGAACTAAACGCTACGAAGATCAATTGCAGAGAAGAGAAATGGCATTGTTGAAAAAAATGGCTAAAAAATACAATATGCAACTTTCTGAAAACCAAATAGCTGCATAATGTGTCAATGGCAGCCTGTCGAAGGGTCGCGCGTAAAGGCCCTCCCCACCATGCTTCGACAGGCTCAGCATGACACCCATTTTCAAAAATGTTATAGGTAGGCGCGGTGATTACCGGGCAGGTATTTAACAAAAAAGGCTTCCGATATTCCCGGAAGCCTTTTTCATTTATTTGGTAGTTATCAAATTATATAACTCATCCAGTTTCGGCGTAAGCACAATTTCAATCCGCCGGTTTTTGGCACGGGCTTCATCGGTGCCTGTAGCATCTATCGGCTGAAACTCGCTTTTACCTGTAGCGGTGAGCCTGTGCGGATCTACCCCTTCAACTTCTGTAAGGTAGCGGGTTACGGATGTGGCGCGTAGTACACTCAAATCCCAGTTATCCTTTATCTGGCCAAGGTTTTTCACCTTTTTATCATCGGTATGGCCTTCAACAGCCATATTTATATCGGCCTCCTTATTCACAACAACCGCCAGTTGTTTCAGCGCAGCCTTGCCTTTTTCATCAATAATAATACTGCCCGACGGGAATAGCAGTTTATCGGCCAGCGATACATAAACCTTTCCGTTCCTGATATCAACCGTTAAGCCGCTTTGCTGAAAGCCCAGCAGTGCCTTTTGCAGTTTATCTTTCAGGGCATTAGTGGCTTCGTCGCGCTTCTTTAATATATCTTCCACCTCTTTTAAACGGGCTTCGCGCTTTTTCAAATCATCGGCTAATTTTCTTGTTTGCGCTGCCAGCTCGTTTGCTTTTGATGAGGTGGCATCAAGGTTACTGTTCAGCACATTATTGTTGCTGCGTAAATCGGCAAGCTGGCGATGCAGGCGCATGGTATCGGCTTGCAGCTGTGCAAGCTGGCCTTCTAACGTATTAGTACGATTAGCCAGCGAGTCGCGTTCGGCAACCAAACTTTTGTAGGCCTTTGGCGACATAATTTTGCATGAGTATGTTGCTAAACATACTACAAGCGCTAATAAAGCATATTTAATTTTCATATGATAATTAGGATTTAATGTATAACTACGCAAGCGCGTTTTTCAAAAAAACATTTAACGGAAGGATGCGGGCGCACATACCTGCAACCAGTTGCACCGAGTTTGGATCAGTTATTTCTTTATCGCTTATTTTATGCCAGGCTACAAAGCTTTTTAGCTTCAACAAGTCGATATTTTCATTATCAGCCTCATATCCCTTAGGTACAGTTTTTAGTTGTTCCTGCGCCCTGAAATCGCCAAAAAGCTTCACAAACTCCTTGTCATCGATAATCTTTTTCAAATCGGTGGCGTTGTAATCGATTTCCTGGCGGATGGCCTTAAGGTGCGGTGCCTCGGGCATCCAATATCCCCCGCCTATAAATGAATTGCCGGGCTGAATTTGCAGGTAGTACTCCACTCCGCCGCCTTTTGTGCCTGTGGTTGGTAAACTTACCCCAAAGTTATTTTTATAAGGCGTTTTATCAATTCGGAAACGGATATCCCTGTAAATCCGCATCACGCTTTTTTTAGCATCAAGGTTCTCATCCATGCCGGGATTGGCTTTGCGTACAATCTCCAATAGCTTGCCAGTAAAATCAATCACATTTTCGCGGGCCTTTTCGTAGCGTTGTTTATTGGCTGTAAACCATTCGCGGTTATTATTTTCGGCCAGATCTTTTAAAAAATCAAGACTTTCCTGGTATATCATCGGTATCTAAATAGGATTGGTAGTGTATTTTGGGCGACAACCAATATAACAAAATAACACGCGAATATCTGAAATTTATAGGAGCCAGCACAAGGCAGCCTAAAATAAGCGTACCTAAATACAACCAGGGCGAATCCTGGTTATTGGTAATTATATACGTAAGCATGGCAATACCAATCGCCTCACCCACATTTAGCGCATAACTAACATACATGGCCGCATAAAAGTATCCCGGCTCAATCTCGAAAAACAAATTGCAATGCGGGCAATTTAAGTTGATTTTGTTGGAGAAACTGTAGGGGCCGCCCTGAAACATATCGCCCCGCCTGCAGCGCGGACATTTACATTTAAGCATTGCCCATGACTTTGGGGTTTGAGGCATGGGGAATAAATCGTTATTAAACAACAATGCCGGTAATGATCACATCAACCGGCATCAGTATATTTTAATTAATTGAGATGTAGTTTTTCGCTGCGGATATCCAGTTTCACATCTTTACGGCGATATTTTTTATACCATACATATCCGCAAACGGCAACAGCCAGGTAGGGTGCAGCCAATAAAAACAGGATTCCGTTATTTAAACCCCTTGTTTTTGAACTGCCGCTTTGTGCATTAGTTTCAACCTGGGCGGCACATTGCGCGCATTGGGCATCTGCCGGTTGACGGGCAATCAGCATTAAACCAAAAGCCAATACAAAAAGGATAATTTTAAAGCCGTTTTTCATACATTACAAAGTTAACCAATTATAACTAAAAGTGGTAATAAGGGCGAATCATTAAATAAACCACCACGCCGCTGGCTGTAACATACAGCCATATCGGAAAGGCCCAGTGTACCAATTTACGGTGCTTTTCAACCTGCATTTGCAAACCGCGGTGAAAACTCATTAATATTAACGGCAAAACCGCTGCGGCAAGTACAATGTGCGGATATAATATGATGCGGTATATCGTTCTTAAAACTCCCGCTGCGTCAAGCTCGGCATCTGAAAGTTTACTATCTCCATCAATATCACCATAATAAATCTCGTTACGCATCAGGTAATGAAACAGGATATACGATACCAGGAAAAGTGACGACAAGCAAAACGTAATAATATTAAGGCGTTTGTGCACTGCAACATTCCCCTGCTTAATGTAATAAAGCGAGGCCAGCAACAATAGGGTGCAGGTGGCGTTCAAAACAGCGTTAAGCATAGGCAAATAAGGCGTAAACGAAGGCGCAACGGCCGGCCCGGGAATAATATGCCTGTTTAATACTATTACTACTACAATTACAAATATGGTTACCACCGCCACAAAGCGGATTATAAATTTATCACTCATAACTAATTAATATAGGGGCTTATCAATTTTACGCAGCTCCTCGGCTATCAATACTTTAATCTCGTCATTAAGGCGGTTAACCTCGGGGGTTACGGCGGCCTTATAATATCCACGGATGCGGTGCTCCTGGTCTATCAAGATAAAACTATCGCTGTACACAAAATCGCCGCCAACCTTAGCTGCGTTAACGTAAAGGCCATTGCGGGCAAAACTGTAAACAGATGAGGTATCGCCGCTGCACATCAGCCAGCGGTTTGATTCGGGCTTAAATGTTTGCAGGTATTTATTAAGCACTTCGGGGGTGTCATGCTCCGGATCAACAGTGATGGTTAAAAAATAAACCATCTTGTTTTTATAGTACGTACCCACCAGCCAGCTCATGTTTTTATTGATGGTTTGGCAAACGGAGGGGCAGTTTTTATAAAAGAAATTGATCACGAAGATCTTTCCTTTTAAATCGGCCAACGTTACCGTTTTACCCTCCTGATTGGTTAGCTTAAAATCGGGGATGGTATGGTAAACGGTATCCGGGATATACTTCCCGTGGTATTTATGCCCGGTTTTGGCAACATGTTTGGGGCCAAAAACCGCAAGCGGTTTGTACCTGTTTTTACCTTTAACGGTAAGTAAATAATATAAAAATCCTGGTACTGCTAAGATGAGCACCAGGATCGCTATTTTTTTTCCTATAGAAGCCTTGTTCATCAGAACGCCGGGCGCAGGTCAACCCAGTGGTGACTTTCGTTGGTAAGTACCAGGATTAAACCGATTATAAATATTACCGGGACTACTATTGAGAGAATCAAACCCATTTTCTCAAACTTAAGATGCATAAAGAATGCTACTATATAAAATGCCTTAAGCAATGTTAAAATGATATAGATAGGATTTGCAAACTTTAAAAAGTTGGGATGGCCCGGTACTATTGCAAGTGCGATAACGAACTCAACACAGGTAATAGCCGTTAATATAAGCGCAACTTTTACAATCCGCTTTCTGCTCATTGACTCGTGTTCACCGTCGTGGTGAACTTCATGCGATTCTGCTGACATATCTAAATATTTTTTATACTAAGTAAAAGAATGTAAATACGAATACCCAAACAAGGTCTACAAAGTGCCAGTATAAACCTACTTTTTCAACCATTAAATAGCTGCCACGTTTTTCATAAGTGCCAATCAACACGTTAACCGTGATAATGATGTTGATAATAACACCCGTAAATACGTGGAAACCATGGAACCCTGTAATGGTAAAGAACAGATTAGCAAACTCCTGGGAGGTCATGTGCTGTACGGCTTCGTTACCACCCGAAAACAAATGTTTAAGTTCTTCTGCAGATGGCACGCTTCCCCACCAAAAACCTTCGTGGTGTAAGTGTCCCCACTCCAAAGCCTGGCAGCCCAGGAACATAAAACCACCAATTACGGTAGCAATCATCCAGCCTATAACTTCTTTTTTTGCGTTGCGGTGGCCGGCCTCAACAGCCAAAACCATGGTTACCGAACTTAAAATAAGGATAAAGGTCATTATACCCACAAAAACCAGCGGCGCGCCGCTATCTTTAACACCGGGGATAGATTGAAAAACCTTATCAGCCGCAGGCCATACACTTGCGCTGAAACGCAATGAGCCATAAGCTATCAATAATGATGAAAAGGTGAACGCATCCGAAAGGAGGAAAAACCACATCATTATTTTTCCGTACTCCACGTTGAACGGGGATCTTCCTCCCGACCAGGGCGAAGTTTTTACTTCGTCAATTTGTGAAACTGTTGTACTCATCTGTACTAATCTATGGGTGTATTAATTATGATTCAAAAGTAAAAAAACATACAGATAAATCCATATAATATCGAGAAAATGCCAGAAAATGGAGGTCATCTCCATCTTAAACAGATTCTTGATTTGAGGATTTTTACGGTATGTACCTATAAGCGTATTTATTAGCAATAATACTGCGGCAAAAATGTGCAGCAAATGCGCACCAATAAAAACATAAACAAAGGAGCGCGACGCGTTAGGATCGGTAAAATAGATCTGCATTTTGTAGGTTAACACATAACATGCGTAAACCTGCAAAGCAAAAAATGCCAAACCTAAACCCAGCGTAATCCACAAATACAGCTTCTGCTTATCAAACTGTGAAGCCTTTGCCGCCCGCGATGCCAAAAACAACGTACCGCTGCTTAAGGCAATAACAATGGTGCTATACAAAAACGAGGTTGGCATAATTACGTTTAAGCCGTGGCCACTGCCGCCGCTGTAAACAATAAACCCACTGGTAAGCGCCGCAAAGAGCATAAACGATGTGAATATAAAAATCCACATGTTAAACTTTTTGGCACCAAGGTTAAGCCTGTCGTTATCTTGTTCAATCCTTGCCATCATCTCACTTAACTATAAAATCAACTAAAAACATTATCTGAACTACCGGCAGGTAAAAAAACGAGCCGAACATTAACTTACGCGCCTCAGGGATCTGGCGGGTGCGCAGCAACATAAACGCCTGGTATAAAAATATCAGGCTACAAACCAACGATACACCTCCTACCCAGTAACCGCCGTAACCATAAATGGTTGGCAGCAAACTTACAGGCACCATAACAATGGCAAATATAAGGGTAATTACCGCGCTGGTAACATCTCTTTTACCCGATGGCAACAACCTGAAACCAGCCAGTTTATAATCATCATCCAAAACCCAGGCAATTGCCCAAAAGTGAACAAACTGCCATATAAACTGGATGCTGAACAATATAATGGCTATCTCATCTATCCTGCCGTGTACCTGTGCCGCAACATAACCAATAAGCGGAGGCAAGGCTCCCGGAATAGCGCCTACAAAAACTGCAATTGGCGATTTCCTTTTTAACGGCGTATATGCAAAAGCGTATAACAGTATCGAAAATACCGATAACAAACCAGTAAGCAAGTTCAGGCTGCCCAACAGGTAAGTACCGGCCATGCCCATCCCGAGGCCTAAAACAAGCGCCTGGCCGGTGGTCATCTTACCCGATGGGATCGGACGGTCCATGGTACGCTTCATCAGTTTATCCAAATCTTTTTCAATAATTTCGTTGAACGAGTTGGCTGCCGCAGTTACCAAAAAACCGCCTACAATCAACTTTACCCAATCAACCCAAATCACATGGCCATTAGCCCTGCTACCTATTAAAAAAGATATTGATGCAGAGAACACTACCAAAAAGGTAAGCCTCACTTTAATTAGCTTCGAAAAATCAGCCCATTTCATTTGCTTGCCTCCCTGCCTTTAACTCCCCGAAATAAATTTAACAGCAAATAAAACTGTGCTCCAAACAGCAAACTGGCCAGCACAATGTGTGATGCCTGCGCCACCGGCGGCAAACCCGAATATGATAACAGAATACCGGTAACTATTTGCAATGTAATGATCAAAAATGTAAAACTCATCAGTTGCTGCTGAATGGAGTGACGATTAAAGCCCCTGCGGATCAGTACAAACAAGGCGATATTCAAAATCAAAACAACAACGGCTATATCCCGGTGATGCTGAAAAATTTCGCCGGCATTAGCCACCCATGTATTGCGGTATCCGCCCTGAAAATGATTGGCAACAGCATCAATCTTTTCGCGTACTTCGGTACCAAAGGTTATCTGCAAAATGCTAACAATTAAAGCCAGCAAAGTAACCAGGTATAAAAGTGGTTTGGCACCCGATGTACGCTTACCCGAAATACGGGCAGCATGATAGGTGCAAATACATATAGCCAATATAGCCAAAGCCAGTAGCATATGTACCGTAACTATCCAGGCTACTAAATTGGTTGATACAACGATAGAGCCCAACCAGGCCTGAAAACCAACCAAAATCAGGTTGAAAAAACTCAATACCGCAATACGTTTATCGGTTTTCCAATAACTGAATGAAAAAACCAGCGATAACAGCAGGAAAAAACCAGATAACGCTCCAACCAAACGGTTAATATACTCTGTCCAGGTTTTACCGGCATTAAACTCTTCCGGAACCAGGATTGAGCGGTCCTCACGGATACGTTTGGCCAGATCGCTGTAACCAAATACATCCAGTGTCTTAGCAAAACGCTGATTCTTTTCAAGTCGTTTGGCTACGTATTTTTGCTTGTAATCCTTCGGTAACTCGTTGATATCGGTTGGGGGAATATACCTTCCGAAACATTTTGGCCAATCGGGGCAACCCATTCCCGAGCCCGAGCTACGTACAACACCGCCGGCAAGTATCAAAACAAAAAGCAGAACAATTGTAGTCAGATTGATCTTTTGAAACCTATTTTGTGCGGCTGTGCTCATCTAAATATTTCTAAAAATTTAGGGCACCTTGTCAAGTCGGAAGTTCTAAGTTTCAAGTTCAAAGTTGCTTAACTTATGACTTAAAACTTCCGACTTAAGACTTAACCGGGTACCCTAAAAGATCAGATTATAGTATTAAATCTATTTAACTTGTTCGTTTGCTTTCAGTGTACTTGCGTACTTATTCAATGCTTCCAAGCCTGCAGGATTATCTTCAAAATCGTGCGGAAGGTTTGAACTCATGGTTTGAGAATAAGGCACTGTTTGCGGGATATAATCCTCTTCGGCACCTGGCTTGCTGTAATCATAAGGCCAACGGTAAACAGTTGGGATTTCGCCCGGCCAGTTACCGTGCAGGTGTTCAACAGGTGTAGTCCATTCAAGGGTATTTGATTCCCATGGATTTTGAGTGGCTTTCTCGCCTTTAAACATCGATACAAAGAAGTTATAAAGGAAACCGAACTGGCTTAACGCTGCAATAATAGCCGCCCAGGTAACAAATGTATTGATGGTTAACCATTTTGACATTGAAGCAAACTCGGTGAATGCATAGTAACGACGAGGTACACCATCCAGACCCATAAAGTGCATTGGGAAGAATACCAGGTAAGCGCAGATAAATGTTAACCAGAAGTGCAGGTAACCCAATTTCTCGTCCATCATGCGGCCGAACATTTTAGGGAACCAGTGGTAAACACCGGCAAGCATACCAAAGATAGCTGCCGAACCCATTACCAGGTGGAAGTGAGCTACAACGAAGTAGGTATCGTGCAGGTTGATATCCAAAGCAGCATTACCCAGGAAGATACCTGTTAAACCACCAGAGATGAAGAACGAAACCATGCCGATAGCGAACAGCATAGCAGGCGTAAACCTGATGTTACCGCGCCATAACGTAGCTAACCAGTTGAATGTTTTTACTGCCGATGGTACCGCGATGATCAGCGTAGTAATCATGAACACGCCACCAAGGAAAGGATTCATACCGGTTACAAACATGTGGTGCCCCCATACAATGAATGATAACACGGTAATACCGATGAGCGAATAAACCATCGCGTGGTAACCGAAGATCGGTTTGCGTGAATTTACCGACATAACCTCTGATGAGATACCCATCGCAGGCATAATTACGATATATACTTCCGGGTGACCAAGGAACCAGAACAAGTGCTGGAACAGGATTGGGCTACCACCTTCAAACGGTTGCTGTACACCGTTCAATACGATATCAGATAAGTAGAAACTTGTACCAACGCTACGGTCGAAGATCAACAATACCACACCGGCAACTAAAACCGGGAAGGCAAGGATACCTAAGATAGCTGTTAAGAATAAAGCCCAGATAGTTAAAGGCATTTTCCAAAGGTCCATACCTTTGGTACGCATGTTTAATACGGTACTTACGTAGTTGATACCACCCATTAATGACGATGCTACGAACAACACCATACTGACTAACCAAAGCGTCATACCTTCGGCAGAGCCCGGCATTGCTTTTGGCAAGGCAGATAGTGGCGGATAAATTGTCCAACCGCCGCTTGCAGGGCCTTTTTGTACAAAGAATGATGATAACATGATAACGCTGGCTAAAAAGAAAAACCAGTATGAAAGCATGTTCATGAATGGCGAAGCCATATCACGTGCACCTACCTGCAATGGGATTAATAAGTTGGCAAAGGTACCGCTCAGGCCTGCGGTTAGCACAAAGAATACCATGATGGTACCGTGAATAGTAACCAGAGCCAGGTAAAAATCGGGGCTGATACGACCGTTTGGTGCGAAACGACCTAACAAAGTAGTTAACAGCGGGAATGTTTTATCAGGATAAGCAAGCTGGATCCTGAAAAGGATTGATAATATCATCGCGATAACCGCCATAGTAATACCTGTAATCAGGAATTGTTTGGCAATCATCTTGTGGTCCATGCTAAATACGTATTTAGACAGGAATGATTGGTCATGGTGATGTTCGTGACCGTGGTCGTCGTGGTGGGCTACTTCGTGGTCGTGAACTGCTGATGTTGACATATCTCTCTTTCTTATCTTAATTAATTATTTAACGCTAACCTATTTGTTGAACCATTGCTTTGCTCGTTAGCCGACGCAAAATGCAATTCTTTCCTTAAAGCATCGTTGAGGTAAGGTTTTTGCCTTGACAACCATGTTTGATATTCGGCTTCGGTAACCACACGCACAACTTTTTGCATGTTGTAATGGCTTCCACCGCATATTTTGTTGCAATAAAGGGTATATTCAAATTTAGGATCGTCCAGTTTAGAACGCATTTGCGCAGTAGTAATAGTAGGCACAAATTTAAAGAAGGTAGGTAAACCCGGAACCGCATTCAACTGTACCCTGAAATATGGCATGTAAACACTATGGATCACATCCTGAGCCAAAATGTTTAAGCGGATAGATTTATTAACAGGGATGTACATGGTATCAACCCTTAAATCGTCAAAGCTGGCTTTCTTTTTAAAGTTAACACCTAAGTTATTGGTGCCGGTTACCAACGTATAATCTTTAGGGCCTAATACACCATCTTTACCAGGGTAACGCAATTCCCAGGCAAACTGGTGACCGGTTACATCGATGTTGATATCTTCCTTAAGATTCTCGCTGTTCATGATTTTTTGCCATGTAAAAAAGCCGAATACAACCAGGATAGTTAACACTATAGCCGGAATAATAGTCCAAACTTTCTCAATAGTATTGTTATGTGGCAGGAAGTGCGCGCGGCGTTTATCTGAATGACGGTACCTGAACAGGAATGTAAACAGCAAAATCTGGGTGATAAAAAACACTATCATCGTTAAAATTGTAGTGACGGTAAACATCTCGTCAATTTTAACACCGTGTTCCGAAGCTGCTTCCGGCAAAGTCATGCTGCCCTGCTCTGTAAACGACCAGTAAGCGCCGTAAAGACCAGCCACAAGGAATACAATACAAATGGTTGCCATTACGGTATTCCAGTTCAATCCTTTTTTACCCTGCATTTTCAGCGTAAGATCATACACTTTCAGGATTTTGCCAACAATGGCAACACCTAAACAGATCAGGAAAAATATAAGTACGTAGTAGGCAACACCTGTCCAGTCAACCTTAGGAGCCTCGGCCTGGCCTGCGGCTGCACCGCCGGCTTCGGTTTGCGCCATCAGCAGGTTTGTGCCCAAAAGCATAAACGCTGCGAAGAACGATAGTAATTTTTTAGAATTTATTAGTTTTCTGAATCCCATTTTAGTAAGCTGTTTGGTATTCTGTATTTTGGTGCAAATGTAATAATTATTATATGTGTAGGTGTAAGCTTTCCTGCAGGAACGGGTGCTTTTTAGGTACCAGCGATTTGAATTTGCTTAAAGCAGTCATCGCCAGGAAAGTGAATAAACCTGCAAAACCTATTAAAGTACCAATTTCAATCGGACCTATTTCATGCCACCATGCTTCGGTTGGGCCGGTAGTACCAGGCATAACCATCATGAAGTAATCAAGCCAGTGACCGATGATCAGGATGATACACATAATTTGTACTGTGCTATACACACGTTTTGCATCGCGGGACATCAGTACCAATAACGGTGTAAGGAAATTCACAACGATATTAATCCAGAACCATGGTTTAAATTCAGGCTCCCAGCGTTTAAAGAAGTAAACAGTTTCTTCAGGTAAGTTTGCGTAGTAAATCAGCAAGAACTGAGCGAACCATACATAAGTCCAGAAGATAGAGAAACCGAAAATAAATTTGGTTAAGCTGTGGATATGATCTTCAGTTACCCAATCAAAATAACCTATTTTCTTTAACCTGATCAGCGTTAAGGTGATAACAGATAAACCGCTTACCCACATAGCCGCGAAATTATACCAACCAAACATGGTTGAAAACCATTCGGCCTCTAACGACATGATGGTATCGAAAGCGTAGATAGGTGTTGTAAAGCCAAAGATCACCAGGAAAAGGCATGACATGTTAAAGCTCTTTTTGTAGTAGAACATGCCACCCAAATCATCTTCCATTTCTGAATATTTAGCCAATAACCGGCCGAAAGTGATATAAGAACCAAGGAACACAACCAAACGAATAAGGAAAAACCATTTGTTCATGTAACCTGATTTACCTGCTATAACCGCATTATAATTTTCGCTATGCGGATCGGTAACCCCAACTGCACCCCAGATCTTGTAAAGATAAGGAGCAACAACGTCCTTACCCTCTTCATTGGTGACGTGGTGGGTTATTGACAGACCTGCAAAAACTACAATGACTAAAATTACTGCAGCTATCAAAAGTACTCTTCCGAAAGCTTGTGGAATCCTGATCATTGAGGCCGACCAACCAGCCTGCGCTGCGTACTGCACTGCGCAAAAGAAAATGCCGCACATACAAACCGCTGCAAAGTAGTAGCTCATGATCAGTAAGTTTGCGAATGTACGCTCGGTATAGCCTAAAGCAAAACCGGCGGCAATTGCAACCAAACCTACTACAATGCCTGCTAAACTCAATGTTTTGGCTTTGCCGACAAACTCGTATTGCCTTTCAAAATTATTATGAGTCTTCATTAATCTCTATATCTTTTATAAGGTTTGTAAATGGTGAACATACATGATCACTTTCCAACGCTCTTCGGGTGACAGCTGTGACGCGTATGAACCCATTGCGTTTACGCCGTAAGTAATAGTATGATAAATTTTACCGTCGGTAAGATCCTTCATGTTGCCACCGCGTGATGACTGGCCTTTTGAATATGATGGCGGCGGCGGATAACCATGTTTGGTTACTTCACCATCGCCCTGGCCGTTAACACCATGACACGGAGAGCAAAAATGCTCGAATAAAACCTTACCATCGGCGTAGTTTGCCTGTGTTTGGGCAATTACGGTTTTAACCTCAACACTTGCCAGTTCATACCCTTCTTTTGTGTTAGGGTAATCAAAGCGTGTAAAGCCCACCGGGGTGGTACCTGCCGGTGGCAATTGTGCAGTTTTACCGTCTTTAAAGTTTGGATTTTTTTGATCCGGATCGTATGCCAAATGCTCGTACATATTAGGTGCATACTCCCAACCGGTGCTCCTTTTATCTTTGCACGATGTAAAAACTATCGAGGCGGCGATAATGGTAACTACAGTTCCTAATATTTTAATTTTATTCATAGCTAACATATTTTCTGGTATTGTGCTTCACTTCTGTAGCACCCGCCTCTTTTAGTAAATTAGTTATATCGTCGTGTGGAATGTTTCCTTTTGCATCGATAGCGATCACAAACTTATCATCTGTTGCTCTCAAATCCATTACCCTTGGCGTACGGCCCGGGAAAAGGTGGGTAGCGAAGAAGAAAGTGAATGTCATACCGAACGAGGTCCACAGGATTGTCCATTCGAAAGTAACAGGAACAAAATCCGGGATGGCGAAAGCATTTTTACCACCGATGTTCATAGGCCAGTCATGAACCAACATATAATAAACCATGGTAAACATGATCGAACCACCTAAACAGCCGAACATAAATGCTGCATAGCCCAAACGCGAATCCTTAACATTCAGCTTAGCCTCAATACCGTGAATAGGCATTGGGGTGTACACGTCATAAATTGGTACGCTGTTTTTTTGCAGCTTATCAATCCCGTGCATCATTTCATCGGGATCATCAAAAACGCCTAATATATATTTAGTGCTACTCATTGTAATATTATGCTTTTAGGTATTCAGACTGGTCAACACTATCAAATTTCTCCAATGAAGCGATATAGAATTCAGCCTCGGCCGGTTCAACATGGCCTTCAGCCATAAGCTTTTTCTTAGCTTGCTCGCTTGAGCTTTTCAGCAGTAGTTTAACTTCGGCCATAGCCACTGAAGGTAATACCCTGATGAACAACAGGAACATGGTAAAGAATACACCTATCGAACCGATAAACACGCTTACGTCAACCCAGGTTGGATAGAACATCGCCCAGCTTGATGGGATAAAGTCGCGGTGTAATGAGGTTACTATAATTACAAAACGCTCGAACCACATACCGATGTTTACCACGATTGACAGCACCCATGACAATGGAATGTTGGTACGGATCTTTTTAAACCAGAACAGCTGAGGGGTAATTACGTTACAGGTCATCATGCTCCAGTATGCCCACCAGTACGGACCAGAGATACGGTTTGCAAACGCGTATTGCTCGTATTCGTTTTGTGAGTAGAAGGCGATGAACAACTCTGTTAAGTAAGCCACACCTACTATCGAACCGGTTAACATGATGATCTTGTTCATCGATTCGATGTGGAACATGGTGATGTAGTTTTCCAAACCTAATACTTTACGTGCTATAAGCAACAGGGTTTGCACCATGGCGAAACCTGAAAAGATAGCACCCGCAACGAAGTATGGAGGGAAGATGGTTGTGTGCCATCCTGGTTCCAGTGATGTTGCAAAGTCCATTGATACGATGGTGTGTACCGAAAGTACCAGTGGTGTTGAAACACCCGCAAGGATAAGCGATACGGTTTCAAAACGTTGCCAGGTTTTTACCGAACCTGTCCAGCCGAATGAAAGTACTGAATAGATTTTGCGGCGGATACCTTCTGCACGGTCGCGGATGGTAGCGATATCAGGCAATAAACCTGTGTACCAGAACACCAATGAAACCGAAAAGTATGTTGAGATCGCAAATACGTCCCAGATAAGCGGTGAGTTCCAGTTTACCCATAATGAGCCATACTGGTTTGGAAGCGGCAATGAATATACTGCCATCCATGGGCGACCCATGTGAGCAGCGATATAAGTTGCCGCGCAAATTACCGCAAAAATTGTCATCGCCTCAGCAGAGCGGTTGATGGAGTTACGCCAGTTTTGACGGAACAGTAACAATACGGCCGAGATAAGTGTGCCGGCGTGACCGATACCTACCCACCATACGAAACCGGTGATATCCCATGCCCAGCCTACTGTTTTGTTCAGGCCCCATTCGCCCAAACCGAACCAGAAGGTCCAGCTGATAGCGAAAACCCAAAGCATGGCGCCAAGCGAGGCTACGCTAAAACCGATCCACCAGGCTTTTCCCGGCATATTTTCTACAGGGCGTAATACATCATTCGTAATTTGTGCATACGTGATGTCCTTACCCGTAATTAACGGTTCCCTTATTATTGATTCACTATGAGATGCCATATATCTTAATCTCTGTATATAAAATTTATGCCTGAGCTTCAGTTTCTACTATATTCCTGATTTTGGTTTGGTAACCGATACCTGGTTGTACGTTCAATTCTTCAAGCACGTAGTAAGTTCTTTCGCTTGCAAGTGCTTTTGAAACTTCCGAGTTAGGATCGTTCCTGTTACCGAACACGATAGCGTTGGCCGAACAAGTTTGCTGACAAGCCATTTTGATCTCGCCATCTTTCAATGGACGTTTTTCAATTTTAGCTTTCAGTTTACCAGCCTGGATACGTTGGATACACATTGAGCATTTTTCCATAACACCACGGAAACGTGTAACTACGTCTGGGTTCAATACTAATTGTGTATGCTCGCCTTGCAGGTAGTTATCGAAACGGGCGTCGTTCCAGTAGTTGAACCAGTTAAAGCGGCGTACTTTGAACGGACAGTTGTTAGCACAGTAACGTGTACCTACGCAACGGTTGTAAGCCATGTGATTCAAACCTTCCGACGAGTGAACGGTAGCTAATACCGGGCACACAGTTTCGCAAGGTGCGTGGTCACAGTGCTGGCAAAGCATTGGCTGGTGAACAACCGATACGTTATCAAAGTTATCAAGCTTCTCGATCTCTTTTTCTTTAGATACTGCTTCTTCTGCATCACCGTGATCGTTGTAAGCATAGTAACGGTCGATACGGATCCAGTGCATTTCACGGCGACGGGCAACCTCTTCTTTACCTACAACCGGGATGTTGTTTTCGGCGTTACAGGCTACCACGCAGGCACCGCAACCGGTACAGGCGTTAAGGTCGATAGCCATAACCCAGTCATAAACAGGGCGATCATGATTATCCCAAAGTGATTCCGCATTGTAATCTTTACGGCCATGCTCGTTACCGCTACCGGTAGCAGGGTTCTTTTTGTATTCAACAAAAGTAGCCTCGCGAATTACGCTCCTGCCCTCGTACGAGTGGTGGGTTTGTGTTTGCGCCAACGGCGATTTGTAACCGGCAGATTTGAATGAAGCTACAGCTGCAGTTTGGAAAGTACCATTGCTTAAGCTGAAGAATGGATAAGCGTTTTTACCAACGTTGTTACCAACCGGACCAGCATTTGTACGGCCGTAACCTAAAGCTACTGATAAAGTACCTTGAGTTTGACCAGGTTGAGCCAATACCGGCAATTCAACAGAGTAACCGTTTGCATCAATTTTGATCACATCACCTTCTTCCAGTTTCAATTTCTTCATATCAGAAATTGACATGGCCGCGAAGTTATCCCAGGTAACTTTAGATACCGGATCAGGCAACTCCTGTAACCATGGGTTGTTGGCACGTTTACCATCGCCAATGGCCTGGCTTACGTAAAGACTCAGTTCAAATTTGTCGCCATCGGCGGTAACAGCTTTGCTTTGAGTTAATATTTTTTGTGCTACGCCGGCAAGATCGAGGCTGAAGGTATAAGTTGACGCAGCTACGGGAGCGGCAATCACCATACCTGTTTGCAACAGGGTTTCCCAACCTTTTTGGCCGGTTAAACCGCCTTTTGCCAACAAGCCCGAATCCCAGGTTTTACGAACGTAGGTGTAGTAATCTTTTATAGGGTTTTCCATCCAAACCAATAAGCTATGCTCGGCCTGGCGGGTGCTGTAAACAGGGTTGATTGTTGGCTGTACTACAGTGTAGTAACCTTCAACAGCGTTAGCATCACCCCACGACTCAAGGTAGTGGTGGTTTGGAGCAATAACAGTTGAAAGTAAAGCGGTTTCATCAGCATGATCAGCAAATGATACGCTTAAACGTGCTTTCTTCAAGGCTGCTGTAAACTCGGCACCTTTATAGTAATCGTAAGCCGGGTTAACGTTCAGGAACAATACTGCGCCTACGTCACCGCGATTTAATTCATTTACAAACTCAACAAAAGTGGCGTCGTTACCAGCGTATTGTTTTGATGGGTTATCTAAGTCGATAGTAGTACCGTAGCTGCCTAATAATGAGTTGATAGCGTTAACCAATACCTGTGTAGCAACATCGTTTGAACCTGAAACAACCAAGGCTTTACCTTTAGCTGCAACCAGTTCTTTAGCTGCCAGCATAATAGCGGTATCAACTTTTTTGCTGCCGGTTGCTTTCGAACCCGGCAAAGTAGTACCCGCAATAGCGTTGTATAAGTTAATTAACGCGGCACCCATTTCTGATGGCTTGGTAGTGATACGGGCATCGGCATTGGTACCGGTTAAGCTCATACCAGTTTCAAACTGAATGTGGCGCGACATTTTTTTAGCTGCCAGCGATTTGCTGTTACGGTTTGATACGTACTGGCGGGTAAATTCTTCGCCCGAGATCCAGGTACCCAGGAAATCAGCACCAAAGCTTACAATTACATCAGCTTTATCAAAGTTGTAGTGCGGCAATACTGCTTTACCAAAACTGTTTTGATTAGCCTGGATGATACCGGTATAAGATACCGCATCATAATTGATATGTTTTGTAGTAGGGTATTTAGCGATAAACTCGGCAATAACAGCTAAAGTTGAAGGGCTGTGTACGGTTGAAGTAACCAAACGGATACCTTTACCCGAAGCTGCAACAGCAGCAAGCTCTTTCAATACAAAAGCATCTGTTTCTTCCCAGCCTGCTTCAACACCTTTAATTTTAGGGTTTTGCAAACGGTTTACATCATACAGGTCAAGTACAGAAGCCTGCGCCTGCGCACTTAAACCACCTTTTGAAAACAGATCGTTAGGGTTACCTTCAACTTTAATAGGGCGGCCTTCGCGGGTTTTAACCAGGATAGCCTGACCTTCGTAGCTTGAAGAGTAGTAGTTGGCCACACCCGGGGTTACCTCTTCAGGTTTAATCAGGTATGGGATAGATTTATGCACCGGCACTTTCTGACAAGCCGCCAATGTAACCGCACCAACACCAAAGCCAAGCGCCTTTAAAAAGTCGCGGCGAGGGGTTTTAGCAGATAAACCAGATCCGCTAAGCACTTCCTCGATAGGAATAGGCTCGGCAAATTCGTTCTTATTTTTCTCAACAAATTCTGGGGTTCTGTTTAGTTCTTCTAAACCTTTCCAGTATTTTTTATTGCTGTCCATTTAAGCTGTATAAACTGTAATGCTAAATTCTTTTGATTAATAGTGACACTTACCGCACTCGATACCACCCAACACGGCGGCTGTAACTTTCTCACCTTTCTTGATCTTATCGTGTGCAGCCAGGATGCTGTCATAGTAAGCATTGCCTTTACCGTTAACTTCGGTACGTTTGTGGCACTGGATACACCATTTCATGGTAAGCGGAGAGTATTGGTAAACCTCTTTCATGGTTTGTACCGGACCGTGGCACTGCTGGCATTTAATACCGCCAACTTTTACGTGTTGAGAGTGGTTAAAGTAAGCAAGATCAGGCAGGTTGTGGATCCGTACCCACTGGATTGGTTTAGCCATTGTGCTGTCATACTTTTGAGTTTTAGGATCGTAACCCAAAGCATCATAAATTTTATGAATCTCTTCCGACTCGGTTTTAACAACCTTGTGGCAGTTCATACATACGTTTAATGATGGTATTGAAGCATTTTTTGATTTGTATGCACCAGAGTGGCAATACTGGCAATCAATTTTCATTACACCGGCATGCAGCTCGTGCGAATATTTAATTGGCTGAACCGGCTGATAACCTGTGTGAACGTTGGTGTTCCACAAGCTTTCCCAGCCCCAGCTACCCATAGCAATAGTACCGCTAACCAATATAAAGAATACCAGTTTTTTGTTTTTAAGAATTTTGGTGATGAACGCTTTTCTCGCGTCGATAGCAGCTGCACCGGCAGCTTCTGCAGCAAGCTCGTCTTCAACCAAAAGATCTTTGTTTTTCAGCAA
This sequence comes from Mucilaginibacter celer, assembly GCF_003576455.2. Lineage (NCBI taxonomy): Bacteria > Pseudomonadati > Bacteroidota > Sphingobacteriia > Sphingobacteriales > Sphingobacteriaceae > Mucilaginibacter > Mucilaginibacter celer. Next base: position 6,544,716 of record NZ_CP032869.1, on the reverse strand, counting down.
TACACGCTCTAACGAACCTACAACCCTGTTTAATACCAGGATAACGATGAACGCAATGATAATAATGGCAATTAAACCGAAAACTACCATTTCGCTTGGGCCGCTTTCAACTGTAGCGCCAGCTTTAGCATCGCCGCCTGCCGGCTTGTCTTTTTCTGCCTTCCAGGTATCACGAACATAAGTGATGATATTACTTACGTCTGCATCGCTCAGATCAGCAAATACGGTCATGCCCGCACCGTTAAACTTTTTAACGATAGCAACAGCCTTAGGATTGCCTGCAGCAATTAGCGCCTGATTGTTCTGGATCCATTTGATAAGGTATTTATCATCTGTTTCCTCTGTCATCTGCGGACCTAAAGCCGGGCCAATTAATTGACTTTCGATTTTGTGACAGGCAGTACATTTCGATTTGAAAATAGCCTCGCCTTTTGCCGCGTCTGTTTGCGCGTTAGCGATGGATAAACTTCCAAATGCAAACCCTGCAATCAGTAAAACCGACCTTGAGAATTGTTTAAGAATCAATGAGAAGCTTCTCATACAGTGTATTTATGCTTAATAAATTTGTATTAGATGTGTGAAATTGTTGAAAGAACTTCGTTTCCTCGGGCAATTACAGGCACAAAAGTATAATTTTATACACTATCGGTGACACATTTATGACACCAAGTAACAATTTATAATCGTTCTAAATAGACAAAAAATGCCTTTTAAACGTTGCTAAATGCCTATTAATGTCATTTAGCACTTTTTAGCCCAAATTACCGCTCAACTTTAATTATCAAATTTTATCTATTGCTTTAACAACCAGGCAAAAATAAGCGGTGCAACAATGGTTGCGTCACTTTCTACTATGAATTTTGGTGTGTGGATATCCAGTTTACCCCAGGTAATTTTTTCGTTTGGTACAGCACCTGAGTATGAACCGTAAGAAGTGGTTGAATCAGAGATCTGGCAGAAATAGCTCCAGAACGGAACATCGTGCATTTCCATATCCTGGTAAAGCATCGGTACTACACAAATAGGGAAATCGCCGGCAATACCACCACCTATCTGGAAAAAGCCGATGCCTTTACCCGATGAGTTTTTGGTGTACCAATCAGCAAGCCAGGCCATGTATTCAATACCGCTTTTCATGGTTGAAGCTTTAAGCTCGCCTTTAATTACGTATGAAGCAAAGATGTTACCCATGGTGGAATCTTCCCAACCCGGCACTACGATAGGCAGATTTTTTTCGGCAGCGGCCAGCATCCATGAGTTTTTAGGGTCGATCTCATAATATTGCTCCAGCTCGCCGCTCAATAATATTTTGTACATGTATTCGTGCGGGAAGTAACGCTCGCCACTGTCATCAGCATCTTTCCAGATCTTGTGGATATGTTTTTGCAGGCGACGGAAGGCTTCTTCTTCGGGGATACAGGTATCGGTTACACGGTTGTAGTGGTTTTCTAACAAATCCCACTCTTCCTGCGGGCTCAGGTCGCGGTAGTTAGGTACGCGCTTGTAGTGCGAGTGCGCTACAAGGTTCATGATATCCTCTTCGAGGTTGGCACCGGTACATGAAATAATGGCGATCTTATCCTGGCGGATCATCTCGGCCAATGAAATACCCAGCTCGGCTGTACTCATGGCACCGGCTAAGGTTACCATCATTTTACCGCCTTCTTCAAGGTGTGTTTCATAGCCTTTAGCTGCATCCATTAATGCCGCGGCGTTAAAATGCAGATAGTTTTTTTCAATAAACTGCGAAATAGGTCCTCTTGTAGTGCTCATAGTATTTCATTAAAATTCAGCCGCAAAAGTAGGCATTTTAGTTAAATTGAATTTTAAATGATTATTTATCTTTTTGTGAATAAAACCTATGGCTATTTTATGCTCCCAATCAGCTACTCACCTGTTTAAATACCAAAGCATTTATAGCCATACCCATAGTTATTTTAAATGAATCCGGAACGCGGGGCAGCTCGTCGTTTTCAAATTTATCAACCATCCGCAAAAGTTCAAGATTGCTTATCTTTTTAAGTTCAGGCTCGGGCTTTAATCCTTTTATATTCATATCGGCGGAGGTATCAAAAACATCGTGAAAAGCTGCAACTTTATCTGCAATACTGTCAACAGGCATGTTATAAGTATCTGATAATTTGATCAGCAGCTTTCTGATGTTTACAATGGTGGTATCGGCAGGTTTGGGCTGATCTCTTATAGCCAGCGCTATGGTTAGTTGATCAATATGATCATGGTTATGATTTACCGGCTCATTTCGCTGTCTAAATAAAAAGATGCAAATAATAATTGCCGCAAGTATCACAAAAAACCAGGTGCCTGTCTTTTGTTTATAAGTACTGTAAAAACGCATAGAATTTTGATAAGGTTTCGATAATCGAAATTAAGATTTTTAAGTATAAATGATAAACCAAAAGGAACAAAATAGGTTATATTAGCCGTTACAAATGGCTATGAAGAAACTTATCACATTAATATTGCTTTGCGTTTGTTCAACCGGCGCCTTTTCGCAAATATCACGCGCAATAAAGCGTATGTACTTTGATAAAGATACTACCCGCAAAAGCAGTTTTGTTATTTTACCGGTATTAAGTTCGGCCCCCGAAACCGGCCTCGAAGTTGGCGGTGCCGGCCTGCTTTCGTTTTATACCGATACCTCTAAATTAAACACCCGTGTATCAAACGTTTTTGGTTATGCATCATTAACTACCAAAGGCCAAAGCCGCGTAAGCTTAACCAGCAGCTACTGGACACCGGGCAACAAATATCACCTCACAGCCGGTGTTAGCTACATCAATTTTCCGTTTAACTTTTACGGGATAGGTAACAATACCCTCCGGATCAACTCCGACCGCATTGGCCAGAAACGTTTCCGCGTGCACTTCATCGGCGAAAAAAAGATCACCAATAACCTGTATGCCGGGATAACCGCCGGAGCCTGGGATTACAGTTTCAGAGACGATGACCGGACAGGCATATTTTATACCGACCCGCGGGTTGAATACCGCGGCGGCGGCCCGAGTGCCTATATCGGTCCAACTATCGTGTTCGATAACAGGAACAATAATACCTACACCACTAAAGGCCTTGTTGTGAATGCCTATTTCCAGGCCATCCATGGCATGTTTGGCAATAACGATTATAAGGGTGGATTTTTCAATATCGAATACTCGCAGTTTTTTTTGCTGGCACCTAAATGGGTGTTGGGTTTCGATATCCAGGAGCAAAGCCTTACCGGCAGTAGCTCGCCGTTTTATTTACTACCGGATATAGGCAGCGACGAACTGATGCGCGGCTATTACAACGGCCGTTTCCGCGATCGCAATATGATTGCCGGCCAGGCCGAGTTACGTTACCGCCTCAGCAAACGCATTGGCTTTGCAGGTTTTGTAGGTGGTGGCGAAGTTTTTAAAAGCAGCTTCAGCACATCCGAACTAAAACCCAACTACGGCGGCGGCATCCGCTACTTTTTTGATGTGGAAAAAGGATTGGCCGTGCGTGTTGATTATGGCGTAGGGCAGAAAGTACCTAACGAGAAAAGGCTGACAGGATTTTATATTGGGTTGGGGCAATCGTTTTAGTTGTCTGAATCAGAATTTACAGAATTTTAGGATTCACAGAATTGCATAGCAATATCGGTTAACTTTTAAACACTCTTTATTCTGAAAATTCTCAAATTCTGTAAATTCTGATTCAGACTAATACCTCACCCTAAAATCTTCCTTACTCATCCCCGGTTTAAAAAACACCAGGCCAAGGTAATACAAATCAATAGTTACCCGTACCCGCTCATCTGCTTTCAAAACAGTCCAACTTTGTTTCGCTTTTTTAGTGCGATGGATATTGGTAAACATCAACGTGGTGTCATCATGAATATGCGGCATACTTTTTTCACGATATTGGGTAATATCATGCGCAGCGGCATCAATAATGATCATATCGGCCGTTGCATTATCCGCTAATTTCAAAAGATCTAAAAATACAGCATCGGCAATTGCGGTTTTGATGGGTAGCGACAAAATGCCACTCTCATCATCAGTCAAAGCAACCGTTCGCGGCTTAAAATAAACGGCAAGGCGATAGATTAACTCATACACTTTTAAAGGCAGGTTATTTATCACACACCTGTCAGGATGTTGTGCATTAAGGATACGCTGAATTTCCCGGTATACTTTTTGGGGGCGATAATCATAAATAACCGTATCAATCAGCTTGTAAACAAATGGTGAGTGGATTCCGTGCCTGTTGTTGGCTACAAAACGGTGCCGCAGGTAATTTAGCCCGTACCTTATATTATACATCGCTGTAAAAATAAAAAAGGTTTAGTATTTTAGCATTACAGCGTATGATTAATCCCAACGAAGTAAATTCACTGATCCGCCTGCTTGACGATCCGGACGGCGAAATTTTTGAACATGTGTACAGCAAGCTCCTCTCCTACGGCGCTGAAGCGATAAGCTATCTCGAATCGGCTTTTGAGCAGGCTTTCGATCCCATATTGCAGGAACGCATTGCCAACCTGGTTCACGAGATCCAGTTCGGCAATCTTAAAAACGATCTGAAACTATGGAACCAAAGCGGGGCTTTTGATCTGCTGCAGGGCATCCTCATCATCAACCGCTATCAATACCCCGATCTGGACGAGCAAAAGGTGATTAACCAGATTGAAGCCATAAAACGCGATATCTGGGTGCAGATGATGAACGAAGCAAGCCCCAAAGAACAGATCAAACTCATTAACCACGTTTTTTATAATATTTATGGTTTCAGCGGCAATACCGCCAACCACCTCGATCCGCAAAACAGTTACCTGAGCCAGGTGCTCGAAACCAAAAAGGGCAACCAGATTTCGCTCGCCATCATTTACTCTATTGTGGCCCAAAAGCTGGATATCCCGGTTTATGGTGTAAACCTGCCCCAGCACTTTATCCTTGCCTATCTTGACGAAAGCCGGCAAAGCGAGTTTGAAAGCGGCATCCTGTTTTATATTAACGCCTTTAACAAAGGTTTTTTATTTGGCAGGCGCGATGTTGATATGTTCCTGAAACAGCTTAACCTGAAGTTTGATAAACAATTTTATGAGCCCTGCTCCAATACCGATATCATTAAGCGAGTAATCCGCAACCTCATCAGCGCTTATGAAAACCTGGGCTCGGTAGATAAGGTTAGGGAGTTGAATGAGCTGCTTGGAATAATGGAAAGTAATAAAAGCACGATTTAGCGGCAGTTGCAGTTTTAAGTAGCAGTAGCCGCCAGATGTAAGCTGCCACTAAAAATATAAGTGGCAGTGTATAGCAGCGGTAGCAGCTTTTAGTTACATAAGACAAAGTAAATGATACTGAAAACTGCCACTGCTACTGTCACTAAAAACTAAACCTATCACACAGAGAGGCAGTTTCATCCCATTTATTTATTCAGTAGTATTGTGCATTATACCTTGCGGCATAATTAAAAATCAATATGACTGAGTTACTGAAAAAAAACCTCGACCTGAAAAAAATTGAATTCTGGGCCGCAAGCACCGTTTATGCTTTTGGGCTAATGTTGTTACTGGCCAAAGTAGCCAATAGCGGCGATACCGAGATCTGGACTCCATACCGGTATATGTTCAATAATTATCACCTGCATTACTCCTATTCCAAATATTACTTCTTTCCGCAGGTATTCAGGTATACCGGTTACTATGGTGGCTTTTTATTCTGGAATTTTGTAATTGTACCGGCCCTTGCCGAAAAACGCCGGGTAGTTTGGAATGTTATTTTAGGCCTGATGCTGCTGGCATTTTTCTGGGGATTGTTCGGCATTACCGATACCTGGCTTAAAGGCTATCTTTTTTATCATAAAACTGCCGATTATGTGTACAACCTTGTTTTTAAGCTAAACGTTATTTATGCGCTGTGGGTAATGATGATGCTTACCTTTTATAGTGCCATCAAATACTCGGCGCAGTATCTGCTTGGTAACGTTGATAAAATTCAGGCCAAATACCGCATCCTAACCCGGAATTGCATTATTGCCATTGTGGTTGTCATGATTGTTACCTTTTTGATGACCCTTAGCGATTTCCCGGTCGAACTTATTACCTGCTTTGTTATTACCGCGCCAACAGCCATCGGCATTTATGCCTTATCATTTTATAGTTTAATACCTCAAACCCTGGCTCAAAACAAGGGCATATTTATTTACTTACTGAAGGTGGCTGGTATAATGATTATTATCGGCCTGCCGATAGGATTTATTACCAACCTGATATTTGAACACAGCGAAGCGGTATTTATTGTATTTGGGTTTAACAGCGGTGCTCAAATTTTACTGACTGCCCCTTTTGCCTGGATAGTTTATAAACGGATGCTGGCAGGCAACCAGGAAATCACTTACCTTAAAACCGCCCTCGGCCGCTCTACCGCCGATCTGGATTTTCTCCGTTCGCAAATCAATCCGCATTTTTTGTTCAATGCGCTTAATACGCTTTATGGCACAGCCTTGCAGGAAAATTCAGAGCGTACCGCCGAAGGCATCCAGCGCCTGGGTGATATGATGCGCTTTATGCTGCAGGAAAACATGCAGGAGAAAATACTGCTGGTGCGCGAGATCGACTACCTGAATAACTATATCGCCCTGCAAAAGCTGCGTGTGCAAACCTCGCCCGATATTGTGATTGTTTTGCAGATAGAAGAGCATTTGGATGGCTTGCAGATAGCACCCATGTTGCTGATCCCATTTATTGAAAACGCTTTTAAACATGGTATCAGCCTTCGCGAGCCTTCGCATATCAATATCAGCCTGCAAACAAAGGATAATACGCTTTACTTTGATGTGCATAACAGCATCCACCCCAAGGTGCTTAACGATACCGAAAAATATAACAAAGGCATTGGTTTGGAAAACGTAAAACAACGCCTCATTCTGTTATACCCCAACAAGCACGAGTTGGTGATCCGCGAAAGCGCTAAAGATTTTTTTATACATTTAACCATCCAACTTAAATAAGCATTGATAACAGCCATTGCCATTGATGACGAACCCATAGCACTTGATGTGGTGCGTGCCCATGCAGCAAAAGTACCTTTTGTTGATTTGAAGGCTGAGTTTACCGATGCATTTAAAGCGATGGAGTACCTGCAACGCCAGCCTATCGATCTGCTGTTTTTAGATATCAAGATGCCCGATATTTCGGGCATCGACCTTTTAACCTGCCTTAATAAAAAACCACTGGTAATTTTCACAACGGCTTATACCGAGCATGCGGTAACCAGTTTTGAACTTGATGCGGTTGACTACCTGCTGAAACCTTTCGCGCTTACCCGCTTTATGAAAGCCTGCAACAAAGCCTATGAGCTTTACAATTTCAGGAACACTGCCGAGGTTAAGGATTATGTGTTTTTAAAAACCGGTTATGAACAGGTACGGGTTAGTTTTGATGAGATCTGTCACCTGGAAGCTACGGGCAACTACGTTAATTTTATTTTAAAGGATAATACCGTAATAACCCGGATGACGATTACCGAGGTGGAAGCCCTGCTGCCTGCCGATAAATTTGTACGCATCCACCGCTCATTTATAGCGGCCATTAACAAAGTTGATAAGGTAGAACGGCACCAGCTAACCGTTAATGGCTTTGTGCTGCCTGTGGGTGGGGCATATGTGCAGAATTTGGGAATGATAAAATAAGCCTTGAATCCAAAGTGAGACTTTTAAATTCCCTCTTTGGGGTTTAAGTTTACCCATAAAAATCGGACCTGTTAAATGCCTTGTTTTGCACCTCTGGTGCAATAAATATGGGTAATTTGATATTACTACAAACCTTTTGCACCTCCGGTGCACCTATCATGGTGCTATAAAAGAAACAAAAAGATTGACAAATTATCAAAATCCCCCAGAGGGGGTAAAGGTTTGTAGAAAAAACACGCTACGCTCCTTCCGAACCCCAGAGGGGTTCAACTCAAGTTGCTATTCAATTTCACCAATGCTGTTTTATGGATACACTTAAATTTGGGGGAGGGGTGCAGTTGTATGTGTGGTGGCAGGGAGGGTTTTATACGCCTGTTTAGTTAATAAGCATGTAGGAGAAACCCCTCCCTACACCCTCCCCGTGTAAGGGAATCGCACGAGCCACCGCTTTTTTATTTCTTCCGAACGCTTATGATGGAACACGGCCTTACGGGCATCCCTTACTCCACCACCAATTTCTTCAGCATTATACCAACCGTAGCGGTTTTCCGTTTCACAGCCGCGCCGTAGCTGAAAGCGATCTTATACATTTTTTTTGATTTGATCCAGTTGATAAACTTCGGATCGCAAACAGGGTTTAGTTTATAGACGTGCTGCTCCGGATCGGGTTTATTAACTTCCGATACAGCAACATAGATAGATTCGGGACTTTTACAATCGGCAGGCGCATCCGGATCGCCCTGCTGATCGGCCACCAGGTACACTGCTATGTTCAGGGTTTTATGATCGGTATATACGTAGCGCTTTTGCAGGTTATTTAAAACGTAGGTTAGATCCTTGTTCGATACGTTTTTATAATTGATAGATTGGGCTAAGCAATTAAAAGCGGCCCCTATGGTAATCAGCGCCGCCAGCAATATTTTCTTCAACATAAAATGATCTGTTGTTAAGGTAAACTTTATAAAAAGACTGTTTACCTCAACAACAAAATCAAACAACGGTTTTTCCGTGTAAAAGAAATTGGTTTTACATGTTTATTTACCGCTCAAAAATCCGTTCTCGTCCAGCCACGAAGCAGCCCATTCAAACCATTTGCCTTTGTTTTTAGGATTGTTCATACCAAAACCGTGACCGCCTTCCTGAAAAAGGTGCATTTCGGCCTTTACTTTATTTTTGAGCAGGGCATCATAAAACAGCAAACTGTTTTGCACCGGCACCACGTTATCATCTTCGGCATGGATTAAAAAAGTTGGCGGGGTGTTGGCAGTAACCTGTTTCTCGTTCGAGTACAGATCAACCTGCGCTGCCGAAGGCGTTTTACCTATCAGGTTTTCCCTCGAGCCAACGTGAGCATATTCGCCAAATGAAATTACCGGGTAGATCAGCATCATAAAATCTGGGCGAACGCTGATGTTTTCTTTATCCTCGATTAACGGCTTATCAAAATGTGTTCCTTCGGTAGATGCCAGGTGCCCACCTGCCGAAAAACCGATGATACCTATTTTGGATGGATTAACACCCCATTGAGCGGCATTTTTACGTACAGTGTAAATTGCCATCTGCGCATCCTGCAACGGACCGATGGATTTATCGGCCATGATATCATCGCTGGGCAAACGGTATTTTAATACAAAAGCTGTAACACCAATATCGGCAAAGGCTTTAGCCACAGCCCTGCCTTCATGATCTGATGCCAGGCCCGAATAACCACCGCCAGGGCATACAACAATTGCGGCACCATTGGCTTTCCCTTTTTCGGGTAGGTAGGGTGTCAGTGTCGGTTCAGTCACCATTGTTATCCAGCTTCCGTTATTCGTTTTTTCAACATAAGCTGTCGGAGCTTTTTTTGAATTAGGTATACCTTTCGGATACAGCGGCATAGATTTTTCCTGTGCGCAGGCAGATAGGATTGTAATAGTCAAAACAAGGGCTGATAAAATAGTTTTCATAATCATTTAAGGCAAATTGGATGTGTACAAAATACAATTAATCTGCCTAAAACAAAAAACGGAGTATCATTTCTGATAACTCCGTTTTTTAAATTACATTCTATAAAGTTCGTCATTGCGAGTATCCATCAGGGAAAACCCTGAAAAAAAACGTGATGACGTGTAAAAAAACATATTTGATAATCAGACATTTACGATTACGTCATTATAAGGAACGAAGCAATCGCAAGTAGGCAGGTCCGCCCTGTATAGTCCGCGATTGCTTCGTACCTCTCAATGACGAGTGTTGGTTTTAACTCTTCGGCCCGCCAAACTCCATCAGGTAAGCTTTCAGAAAATCATCCAGATCACCATCAAGTACGGCAGCCGCATTCGATGTTTCATGATCGGTACGCAGGTCTTTCACCAGTTTGTACGGGTGCAGCACGTAGTTCCGGATTTGCGATCCCCATTCAATTTTCTTTTTATTGCCTTCAATGGCGTTGGTGAGTTCCATACGCTTACGCATCTCAATTTCATACAACTGCGATTTCAGCAAGCGAATAGCATTATCTTTATTCTGTAATTGCGAGCGCGATTCCTGGTTTTTGATGATAATGCCCGATGGTTTGTGATATAAACGTACTGCGGTTTCAACCTTGTTCACGTTCTGTCCACCTGCACCGCCCGAGCGGAAGGTTTCAAATTCGATATCGGCCGGGTTAACCTCAATCTCGATAGTATCGTCAACCAAGGGGTAAACATATACCGATGCAAATGAGGTATGGCGTTTTGCATTGGCATCAAACGGCGATACACGCACCAGGCGGTGCACCCCATTTTCGCCTTTAAGATAGCCATAGGCAAATTCACCTTCCAGCTGTAGGGTAACGGTTTTAACACCGGCAACATCACCTTCCTGGTAATCCTGCTCGGTTACTTTGTAACCGTTTTTTTCGCCCCACATAATATACATACGCATCAGCATACCGGCCCAGTCGCAGCTTTCGGTACCACCGGCACCGGCAGTGATCTGTAATACGGCGTTCAACTGATCCTCTTCGGCCGAGAGCATGTTTTTAAATTCAAGCTCTTCAACCGCTTTTATGGCGATATTAAACTGCTCCTGCATTTCGGCCTCGGTGGCATCGCCGCCCTGGTAAAATTCAAACATCACCACGGCATCGTCAACTACCGATACTACTTTTTGAAAGGCATCTGTCCAAACTTTTTTTGTTTTGATGGATGCCAGCACTTTCTCGGCCTCTTTAGGGTGATCCCAAAAATGCGGACCGATGGTTATTTCCTGTTCTTCGTGTAGTAATTCGAGCTTCTTATCAATGTCAAAGATGCCTCCTCAGGGAAGTTACTCTATCCCTTAAATCCTGAACCTGTTCTTTAGTCATGCAGCAAATATATGCAATTTGAAAATCGCCCTAAATAAAAAAAAGACCTGCAAATTGATTAACAATCTGCAGGCCTTTCCGGTAGGTAGATGTAATAATATAATATTGTTAAGCAACCATCAGGTTTTTTACAAGCGGATTTAAATCCGTACGGTTACCGTTAAGCTTGGTAAGCATAGCGCCTAAAGCAAACTCTTTAGCCTCGCCGCTTTTGGTTTCTTTAACCAACTCATTCATTACGGTAGGGATCAATGCTTTTGCGGTAGCTAAAGCATTAGCCGGATCGATACTATAAAAAGTATTCAATTTGTTTGCAAAGCTGTTGGTGATGCTTGATACTAATGAATTATTGTAACTACCCGAAAACTGAAAATACTTGATCAATTCTTTTACTTTACCACTCTCTAACTGGCCCTTTAAAACTTCGATGATAGAACTTGAAGCTTCATTGATTACCGCATCGTGGTGTTTTGCCGGAATTATCGGGTTGTTGATAACAGCCATCCCGGCGTTATCTTTTACAAGCAAAAACAGTTTTTCAAACATAGCAGTACGTGTTTTTAAAGTAAATTGACATATTGATGATAAATACCTCATTTGATTATCATCGATACAAATATGATAAATAAAAATTTTAAATTCCTAAATTATTTTGTAATTCTTTTGTAATTCTCATAATTTTTAGGTGTAAAACAAACACTATCCGTACGGTGTTTAACCAACACTATGCCAGACTATTATTTTATTTAACAGCTACCTTACAATTAACTTTTTACTTTTGTTAAAAAACAACACAATTATGCTGCCAACTACCGATTTTACAACAACCCAGGCGTATAAATACCTTACAGATCATTACATCTCCATCGTATCAAAAAGCCTTAAAGAACTATTCGATGCTGATGATCAGCGCTTTAATAAATTTTCTATCCAGTTTGAGGATATCCTGTTAGATTATTCAAAAAACCGTATCAACGACGAAACCCTTGCTTTACTGATCCAGCTGGCTAAAGAATGTTCGTTAAAAGAGGCGATTGAAGCCATGTACAGCGGCGAAAAAATCAATGTAACCGAAGGCCGCCCGGTGCTGCACATCGCTTTGCGTAACCGCAGCAACACACCTATTTATGTTGATGGCAAAGATGTTATGCCCGATGTAAATAAAGTGCTTGATCAGATGAAAGCTTTCAGTGAAGCCATCATCAGCGGCGAATGGAAAGGCTATACCGGCAAAGCAATCACCGATGTGGTGAACATCGGCATCGGCGGTTCGGACCTGGGCCCGGTAATGGTTACCGAAGCTTTGAAAGCTTATAAAAATCATTTGAACCTCCACTTCGTATCCAACGTGGATGGTACTCATATTGTTGAAACCCTTAAATCGGTTGACCCTGAAACTACTTTATTCCTGGTAGCTTCAAAAACTTTCACCACGCAGGAAACCATGGGTAATGCCCACAGCGCCCGCGATTGGTTTTTGGCCAGCGGTGCTACCGAGGCTGATGTGGCTAAGCACTTCGCGGCCCTTTCAACCAACGCTGCCGCGGTTGAAAAATTTGGTATAGATACCAAAAACATGTTTGAGTTTTGGGATTGGGTAGGCGGCCGTTATTCTTTATGGAGCGCTATCGGCTTGTCAATTGCCCTGAGCATTGGCTTTGAAAACTTTGCCGATTTGCTTGCCGGTGCGCACGCCACTGATAACCACTTTAAAACTGCCGAATTTGACCAGAACATCCCGGTTATTATGGGCTTGTTAGGCATCTGGTACAACAACTTCTTCGAGGCTGAAACCAATGTAATTTTGCCTTACGATCAGTACCTGCACCGTTTCTCGGCATACTTCCAGCAGGGTGATATGGAAAGTAATGGTAAACACGTTGACCGCAACGGTAAAGATGTTGATTACTCAACCGGCCCGATTATCTGGGGCGAGCCCGGCACCAATGGCCAGCACGCGTTTTACCAGTTAATTCACCAGGGCACAAAATTAATCCCTGCCGATTTTATCGCTCCTGCACAATCACACAATCCGTTGGGCGAGCACCACAATATGCTGTTATCAAATTTCTTTGCCCAAACAGAAGCTTTGATGAACGGTAAAACCGAAGAAGTGGTTATTGAAGAGTTGAAAGCTGCCGGTAAATCGGACGAAGAAATTGCCAAGATCGCGCCATTTAAAGTATTTGAAGGTAACCGCCCAACAAACTCGTTCCTGATTAAAAAGATCACACCTTATACATTAGGCGCGTTAATTGCGGCGTATGAGCACAAGATCTTCACCCAGGGTATAATCTGGAATATTTACAGCTTTGACCAGTGGGGAGTTGAGCTTGGTAAACAGCTTGCGGGTAAAATTTTGCCTGAGTTGAAAGATGATGCTGAGATCAGCAGCCATGATTCATCAACCAATGGTTTGATTAATCAATATAAAGCCTGGAGGTAATCGCCCCCGCGGCCCCCTGAAGGGCATAGCCGTCAACCTAAGCAAAAAGCGGCGGAATTGTGCGATTCCCCTCTTGAGAGGGGTGGAGGGGTGTGTTATTCTGCGCGAGGTTCATCGCTTGTATAACACACCCCTGCGCTCGCTCTTTCCCACCGCGCCCCCTCTCAAGAGGGGAGCTTAAAAGCTTGATTTTTTAATTTATGATTATGCCCTAAAGGGGCGTACTACTGTATAACAGAAACGCCCGGAAATCCGGGCGTTTCTGTTATACATTTTTTTTTCGAACCATAGTTCCCCCTTCATGGGGTTAGGGCGCTTAAGGGACCGGTACAAACTTCACCTGGTACAAATGCGGCCATTTTTTTCCGGTTACAAACAATCGCTGGCCTTTAGCATCCCACGCAATACCATTCAACACGTTATTATTCCAATCCCTATCCTGCGGACGGCCGGCCACCGGGTAAATCTCCTTCATATCAATCACCTGCTCAACGGCACCGGTTTTGGGATTTATTACCAGGATATTATCGGTTTGATAAACGTTGGCGTAAATTTTACCGTTGATGTATTCCAGTTCGTTAATCGAATCAATCTGCTGTTTATCATCACAAACATCGATATGACCAATCTGGTGATAATCGTTTTTATCTAAAAACCAGATGCGGTTGGTGCTATCGTCCATGTATAGTTTAGTACCATCATAACACATTCCCCAGCCTTCGGGGCCAATATTGTTGGAAAAGTTGTTTAGCAGTTTGAGCGTATTTTTATCGTACACAAAACCAACCTTCTCTTTCCAGGTAAGCTGAACTACCTTGTCGCCCACTACCGATAAGCCTTCGCCAAAGTATTTGCCGTCCAGTTTGGTTTCCTGCAAAACTTTGCCGGTGTTCAAATCAACCTTGCGGATAGATGAATGTTCATAATCGCCAAGGCTTTCGTACAAAATGCCGTCAACATACTGCAGTCCTTCAGTATAGGCGGCGGTATCATGCGGAAAAGTTTTTTCAACCTTGTAAGTGTACCTTGCGGGAGCTTTGGCTGCCAGTAACAGGATATTGGTTGATACCTCGTTGCTGGTGCCGGCAGCGTATACCTTGGCTGTAATTATCCTGATGCCTAAACCAATGCTATCCGTTTTAAGACTAACGACGGCGGTATCTTTACTCGTAGTGATCCTGGCCGAATCCAGCAGATACACCACCGAGTCTACTTTTTTACTGTCTTTCGGGTATCCAACTTTGATGTCGATTTTATCGCCGGCTTTGTAAGTGGTTCCTGCTTCGGGGGTTATCGAATAATCGTTGGCTGATGTATCGGGATTGTGCTTACAGCCGTAACCGAAAGCCGTTAGGGCAAGGGCGGTAAAAAATAGCTTTATCTTGTTATTCATAATGTTATGTGGCCGAAGGCCAAAACGCATCTTCAATATGGTTTAGTATGTAATTGCCCGTTTTATCAAACAAAATAGCAATGATATCAAAGCGCACTTCGCCCTGATGGTTCATGAGGTAAATGTATTCATCGGCGGCATCGGCCAGCAGCCTTTGCTTGCGGTTATCAACAAAATCCTCGGGTTCGCCAAAGCTGTTGCCTGTACGGGTTTTTACTTCGGTAAATATAATAACCTTGTGTTTATAAGCAATGATATCTATCTCGGCTTTTCCAAAAGTCCAGTTCTCGTCAAGAATTTCGTAGCCGTTTTTTTCGAGGTGGGCTTTTGCCAGTACTTCGCCATCGCGGCCCAATTGCAGGTGTTTGGCCATTATTTAATAATTACCGAACCAAGGAAATCAGAAATGGATTTTTCAACTTTTTTCATCTTCACATACTGGTTAAGCAGTATTTCCTGGTCGGCCTCATTATCTGCTTTTTGCAGTTGCGAGCGCAGATCATCCAATATTTTACCCACCTTGTGTTTTTTTAGATGAAAGATGGCACCAAGAATGGTGGCTTTCATATTTACCTGCTCATCGTGCACGGTAATTTTATGCATTTCGTACCAGTTATCGCTTAACTGATATCGGGTTGCTAACATGTTCACCGCCAGATCGACAATGTTTTTATCAGGATGATGGATAAAGAACGAATCCTCGGGCAATTCGCCATTCTCTACCTGCGTACGGTAAATCTCGGCAAACTGCCTGCAAACCGGGTGCTCGAAGGTAACATCGCTTAGCTCGGCTATCATGAACGGGCCTATGTAAGTATTGGCAATGCCATCCCAATCAATCATCCGGCTACCGTAAAGCAACAGCAAACGAATAATTTCTTTCTCCTGGTGGCTTTCATCTTTTACAGCAGGTGTGTTAAGCTCAACCGGTTCGTCAAAAAAATGCGGCTCGTCGGGCATTTCTTCAAAGCGACTGCTTTGCTGTTGCCTTTGTTGCTCATCCTTTTTTGCCTTGGCCGTGCGCATCTTATTCAGCTCCGATAGCAGCGCCCGCTCATCTATCTGCAATAAACTGCTGCACTCCTTTATAAATACCGAAGCTTTAATGCTATCAGGAATTTTGGCAATGCTTTCCACAATCTCCCTGATCACATCAGCTTTCTTTATGGGGTCGTTGCCAACCTCTTTAAGCAGGATCTGGGTTTTATAAAGAATAAAATCTTTTTTGTTTTCGTCGATGTGCTTTTTAAACGCATTCGATCCTTTGGATTGCACAAACGAATCCGGGTCGTGCCCATCCGGAAAGGATACTACCTTTACATTTAGCCCGGCCTCTAAAATCATATCCAGGCCGCGAAGGGATGCCTTAATCCCCGCCGCATCGCCATCATATAAAATGGTGATATTTTTGGTAAAGCGGGCAATCAGTTTAATCTGCTCGGTAGTGAGCGATGTACCTGATGAAGCCACCACGTTTTCAACCCCGGCCTGGTGCACCGAAAGCACATCGGCATAACCCTCAACCAAATAACAGTTATCCTGCTCGCGGATAGCTTTCTTGGCAAAGTAAAGCCCGTAAAGGATGTTTGATTTATGGTAGATTTCCGACTCGGGCGAGTTAACGTATTTGGCTACGTTTTTATCTTTTTTTAGCGTACGGCCGCCAAAACCGATTACCCGGCCCGTAAAACTATGAATAGGGAACATTACCCGGCCGCGATACCTATCGAACAGCGAACCGTTATCGCGCTTTACCGAGAGGCCGCTCTCTACCAGAAATTGTTCTTTATAGCCCTGATTTATGGCCGAACCGGTAAAGGCCTCCCATTGATCGGGCGAGTAGCCTAACTCAAACTTTTTAATCGTTTCGGCATTAAAGCCCCGTTCCTTAAAATAACTCAGGCCTATGCTTTGTCCCTCTTCGGTATTCAGCATGGCTTCATGAAAGTATTTGGCAGCAAATGCCGTAACGATCATGAGACCTTCACGATGCAATTCTTCTTCCCGGTTTTCGGGAGCTTCAACTGTTTCCTCTACCTCGATGCCGTATTTTTTGGCAAGCCATTTTAGCGCTTCCGGGTAGCTGAATTTTTCAAGCTCCATCAAAAAAGTAACTGCCGAACCGCCTTTACCTGTAGAGAAATCTTTAAAAATACCTTTGGCAGGCGATACCGTAAACGATGGTGTACGCTCGTTGGCGAATGGCGAGAGGCCTACATAATTTGCTCCGCGCTTTTTTAACTGCACAAATTCCCCTATCACCTCAACAATGTCGATGGCTTCCATAATACGGTCGATAGTGGATTTTTGGATCATGAGTTAAGTGCAAATGTAGGCAAAGATCATCCCTCGCTCTAAATTCGAAAACGTTAAAATACGGTTTTGTTTGATAACGAGTGGTTTAAAATTCACTCCTCTTTTGAGG